>NZ_CP154859.1:320876-641752 GCF_039614725.1 Thauera sp. JM12B12
CGAGGGCGGGTTCGCTTGCGCTCAGCGCGCGCCGACGACCTCGGGCAGGGTGCCGACCGTCCATCCGCGCGCTTGCAGCGCGGCGCGCAGGCGGCGGGCGCTGTCGACCGCGCCCAGGGTGTCGCCATGCACGCAGATGCTGTCCATTGCCGTCGGCAGTACCTTGCCGCTCTGGCTGACCACGCCGCCCGCGTCGAGCATGCGCAGCACGTGGGTGACGAGCGCGTCGTGGTCGTGGATCACCGCGCCGGGCTGGCCGCGCGGGACCAGGGTGCCGCGGTCGGTGTAGGCGCGGTCGGCGAAGACCTCGCCGGCCACCTGCAGGCCGGCGCGCTCGCCGGCCTTGTGGAGCTCGGACAGCACCGGGGCGAGCAGGATGAGGCACGGGTCGATCGCCTTGACCGCACGCACCACCGCGTCGGCCAGGGCGGCGTCCTCGCAGGCCTGGTTGTTGAGCGCACCGTGCGGCTTGACGTGGGTGACGCGGCCGCCCTCGGCCGCGGCCATGCCGGCGAGGGCACCGACCTGGTAGATGACCATGGCTTCGAGCTCGGCGGGCGCCATCTTCATCGGGCGGCGACCGAAGCCCTGCAGGTCGGGGTAGGCGGGGTGGGCGCCGAGGCTCACCCCGGCGGCGAGCGCGGTGCGCACCGTGTGGCGCATCACCACCGGGTCGCCGGCGTGGAAGCCGCAGGCGATGTTGGCCGAGCGCACCACCTGGAGCAGGGCCTCGTCCTCGCCCATGGTCCAGGCGCCGAAGGATTCGCCGAGGTCGGCGTTGAGGTTGATGGTCTTTTTCATTCGAAAGGGCCTCGAGTCGGGAGCGGGTCTTGTGGGAGCGGGCTTGCCCGCGAAAGTCGCCTGCTGCAAGGCTGTATTCGCGGGCAAGCCCGCTCCCACGGGTTCCTCTTCAATACAGCGGGCGGTTCTCGGCACCGAGCGCGTGCACCACGCCGTCGACCAGATTGCTGGTGTATAGCGCCACCAGATCGATGCCCTCAGCCGGCAGGGGACGGATCGCGGCGATGAGCGCGCGCGTCTCGGCCTCTTCGGCGCGGGCGATGCGCGCGCCTTCGTCGGCGCTCACCCAGGCAAAGTGCAGCGTGCTGCCCGGGCGCAGTGCGGCGAGCCGCCCGAGGTCGGCGGTGATCACGGTGGCGATCTTGGGATAGCCGCCGGCGGTCTGGGCGTCGGCGAGCAGCACGATCGGCTGACCGGCGCCGGGGACCTGGACCGAGCCGGGCACGGTGGCGTCCGACACGATGTCGGCGGCGCCGGCGTGATCCAGCTTGGCGCCTTCGAGGCGCACGCCCATGCGATCGGCCTCGGCGGTGACGCGGAAGTCGCCGCCCACCAGGGCCGCGAGCGCGGCGGCGCTGAAGTGGTCGGCCTGCGGGCCGGGCACGAGGCGGATCGGGCGCGCGTCGGCGGCCGGCGGCTGGGCCAGCACGCGGTCGCTGCCCGCGGCGTCGGCCTCGGCCAGCGAGAGGCGCATGCCCGCTGCCAGCGCGCGGCCGCTGCCGTCGGCGCCGCCGAGGCCGGCGCGCACATAGGTCGCGGCGCTGCCCATCACCGGCGCCACCTCCAGCCTGGAGACGGCGACCATGGCGATGCGGCCGCTGCCCATCTTGCGGATGCGCAGCGCCTCGCCCGCGGCGAGCGTCAGCGAGCGCCAGGGCGCGAGCTGGCGGCGGCCGTCGGGGCCATCCACCTCCACCGCCGCGTCGCCGGCAACGGCGAGCTTCACCGCGCCGCCGTGCGCCACCAGGTGCAGGCCGCCGTCGAAGCACTCGATCACCGGCGCGTCCTCGGGCTGGCCGGCGAGCGCGTTGGCGATGCGCATCAGGCGGCGGTCGAGCACGCCGGCCCAGGGCACGCCGATGCGGCGGAAGCCGCGGCGGCCCGCGTCCTGGATCGAGGCGAAGGCGCCGGGGCTGACGATCTCGAGTTCGGTCTGCGTGCTCATGCTGCGTTCTCCGCGGAGGTCGGGGCGCTGTCCAGCCACTGCATCGGGTCGAAGTCGGCGCTGCGCGCGGCGGCCTCGATGGCGCGGCATTCCGCGCTGCTCACCGGCACGAAGCGCACGCGGTCGCCGGCAGCGAGCAGCGAGGGCGCGGGACGGCGCGCGTCGAACAGCGGCACCGGGCAGCGCCCGAGCAGGTGCCAGCCGCCGGGGCTTTCCCAGGGGTAGATGGCGGTGAGCCCGGTGGCGATCGCCACGCTGCCGGCGGGCACGCGCACGCGCGGCTGGGTGCGGCGCGGCAGGCGCAGGCGCTCGGGGAGGTCGCCCATGAACGGGAAGCCGGGCAGGAAGCCGAGCATGTAGACCAGGTATTCGGTGCCGCTGTGCAGGGCGACGACTTCGGCCTCGTCGACGCCGAGCGTGGTCGCCACCTCGGCGAGGTCGGGCGCGGCCTCGCCCTCGTAGCACACCGGCAGGCGCCAGTGGCGGCCGTCGACCGGCGTGCCGTGCTCGGCGGCGGCGATCAGCGGCTCGAGCACGGCGAGCAGGGCGTCGCGCGCGGTGGCGAGCGGGTCGAAGAACACCGTCAGCGAGCGGAAGGTGGGCATGGTCTCGATCACGCCCGGCAGCGCGCCCGCGTGCTGCAGGCGCAGGAGGGCGGCGTCGAGCGCGTTGACCGCAGCCAGCAGGGCGGGGTCGATGACGCTGCCGAACTCGATGGTGAGCGCGGCGTCGCCGGCGTCGAGGATGCGATAGCTCACGGGGTGGGCTCCGTTGTCGAGGACTACGAGGTGGAAGCCGCGCGCGCGGCCTGGTCGTACCGGCCCGAGAGCGTGCGCAGCAGCTGGGCGAGCTCGCCGATGCGGGCGTTGTCCTCGGCGCTGCCGGTGAAGCCGGGCATCAGGCAGGACTCGCGCACGTCGCGGTAGGCGAGGCAGATCTCGCGGCCCTTTTCGGTGACCGAGAAGAAGGCCTCCTTGCCGCGCTTGGCGCTCTGCACCAGGCCGAGGCCGGCGAGCTTGCGCAGCGAATACGAGACCACGTGGGTGTCCTCGACATTGAGCACGAAGCAGATGTCGGCCAGCCGCTTCTCGATGTCGCGATGGGCGACGTGATGCAGCACCAGCACGTCGATCGGCGTCATGTCCTTGACGCCTGCGGCGGTCATGCAACGCATCATCCAGCGTGCGAAGGCATGCCACGCGATGATCATTCCGAACTCGAACTCGGACAGCTCCGGCGACTTCGGGGATACGAGGTGCTGGGAAGAAACGATGCGGTTCGATTCGCTCATGCTTGTCTCCAGGGGGGCGCTGCGCGGCGGTGGATAGAGGGTCGAAGCGTTTTGATGAGGTTTTGATGAAAAAACGTCTACGTTTTGTTGACAAGATAATCATAAAATCTCTATCGTGCAATAACGGTGACTTATCGGAAGCAGGTCGCCGCCCGTCGAATCGCGTTTCGGGGCTCTCGCCCTCCTTCACTCAGGAGCACATGCCATGACCTTCACGCATCCCGTCCTCAAGGCGCTCACCGGTTCCCTGCTCGGTCTGGGCCTGGCCGCGGCCGCCCAGGCCCAGACCGCCTGGGACATGCCCACGCCTTATCCGGCCACCAACTTCCACACCGAGAACATCCAGCAGTTCGCCAAGGAGGTCGATGAGACCACCGGCGGCAAGCTCAAGATCACCGTCCATCCCAACGGCTCGCTGTTCAAGGCCAACGAGATCAAGCGCGCGGTGCAGGGCGGACAGGCGCAGATCGGCGAGCTGATCATCTCCGGGCTGGCCAACGAGGACGCGCTCTACGCGCTCGACACCGTGCCCTTCCTCGCCACCAGCTACGCCGATTCGAAGAAGTTGTGGCAGGCCTCGAAGCAGGCGGTCGAAGCGCGCCTGGCGAAGAACGGCCTGAAGGTCCTGTACTCGGTGGCCTGGCCGCCCCAGGGGCTCTACGCAAAGACCGAGCTCAACACCATCGGCGACCTCAAGGGCATGAAGATCCGCTCCTACAGCCCGACCGTGGCGCGCATGATCCAACTCATGGGCGGACAGCCGGTGACCGTGCAGGCCGCGGACCTCACCCAGGCGCTGTCGACCGGCGTGGTGTCGGCCAACCTGACCTCCTCGGCCACCGGCTACGACACCAAGAGCTGGGAGCAGCTCAGCCACTACTACGACCTCCAGGCCTGGTTGCCGAAGAACATCGTGTTCGTTTCGCAGAAGGCCTTCGACGCGCTCGACCAGCCTGCGCGTGACGCACTTCTCAAGGCCGCAGCGGCCGCCGAGGAACGCGGCTGGAAGGTGTCGGAAGAGAAGACCGCCTGGTACATCGACCAGCTCAAGACCAACGGCATGAAGGTGCAGCCGGCCCCGGCGGCGCTGCAGGCCGAGCTGCTCAAGGTCGGCGAGCAGATGACCGCGGAGTGGGTGGAGAAGGCAGGCCCCGACGGCCAGGCCATCCTCGACGCCTATCGCAAGCTCAAGTGAGCCGACGCTGACGCACGAGGCCTCGCGCGAGCGGGGCCGTCCCTTTCAGGAGACCGCCCATGAGAGCGTTCCTCGATTCCCTGTATCGCCTGTCCGGCGGGCTGGCCGCGGTCGGCATGGTCGCCACGCTGGTGCTGGTCACCTCCGGCGTCGTGACCCGGCCACTCGGTATCTACCTGCCGGGCACCGACGACTATGCCGGCTACGCGATGGCGGCCTGCGGCTTCTTCGCGCTCGCCTACACCTTCAAGCACGGCGAGCACATCCGCGTGAGCTTGCTGCTCGAGCGCGCCGGCCCGCGCCTGCGCGCCGGGCTGGAGCTGTTTTCGCTCGTTTCCGGCACGGCGGTGGCCGCGACGCTGGCGTTCTACTCGGTGCGCCTGGTGCTGCAGTCGCACGAATTCGAGGAAATCTCGCAGGGCGTGGACGCCACCCCGCTGTGGATCCCGCAGCTGACGATGGCGATCGGTTCGGTGGTGCTGCTGATCGCGCTCGTCGACGACCTGGTGGCGACCCTGCGCGGTCGTACGCCGGCGCGACTGGCTACCCACAGCGGCGAAGCCGCGCGCATGGAGTGAGGGACGGATCATGGAAGTGATGACTGCGGCCGTCCTCATCGGCCTCATGCTGGCGCTGCTCGCCGGCGGCCTGTGGATCGGCCTCGCGCTGATGGCGATCGGCATCCTCGGCATGCTCGGCTTCACCCCGCGCGCGCCGGGCGACGGCATGGCGGTGGCGATCTGGAGCCACGGCTCGAGCTGGACGCTGACCGCGCTGCCGCTGTTCCTGTGGATGGGCGAGATCCTGTTTCGCACCAAGCTCTCGGAAGACATGTTCAAGGGCCTGTCGCCCTGGCTCGAGCGCCTGCCGGGACGCCTGCTCCACACCAACATCATCGGCTGCACGCTGTTCGCCGCGGTGTCGGGCTCGTCGGCGGCGACCTGCGCCACCATCGGCAAGATCGCGCTGCCCGAGCTCGAGCGCCGCGGCTACCCCGAGTCGATGGCGCTCGGCACCCTGGCTGGCGCCGGCACGCTGGGCCTGCTGATCCCGCCCTCGATCATCATGATCGTGTACGGCGTCGCGGCCGACGTGTCGATCTCCAAGCTCTTCATCGGCGGCGTGCTGCCCGGCATCCTGCTGGCGACGCTGTTCATGGGCTGGGTGGTGGTGTGGTCGCTGGTGAACGCCGACAAGATCCCAGCCGCCGACCTCAAGACCAGCTTGCGCGAGAAGTTCGCCGCCTCGAAGAATCTGATCCCGGTGGTGCTGCTCATCGCCGGCGTGCTCGGCTCGATCTACAGCGGCATCGCCACCGCGACCGAGGCGGCCGCGATCGGCGTGATCGGCAGCCTGATCATCGCCGCCAGCCAGCGCACGCTCAGCCGCAAGAGCTTCTTCGGCGCGCTGATGGGCGCCACGCGGCTGTACTGCATGATCGCGCTGATCCTCGCCGGTTCGGCCTTCCTGACCCTGGCGATGGGCTACATCGGCCTGCCGCGCCATCTCGCCGAATGGATCGGCGCGCTCGGCCTGAGCCCGGCGATGCTGCTGGTGGCGCTGGCGATCTTCTACATCCTGCTCGGCTGCTTCCTCGACGGCATCTCGATCGTGGTGCTGACGATGGCGGTGCTGATGCCGACCATCCAGGCCGCCGGCATCGATCCGCTGTGGTTCGGCATCTTCGTGGTGGTGGTGGTGGAGATGGCCCAGGTCACGCCGCCGGTGGGCTTCAACCTCTTCGTGCTGCAGGGCCTCACCGGGCGCGACATGACGGTGATCGCGCGCTACGCGCTGCCCTACTTCCTGCTGATGGTGCTGGCGGTGGTGCTGCTGTACACCTTCCCCGGGCTGGTGACCTGGCTGCCGGGGCATATGGTGGGCTGACGGCCGCCCGCGCGCGCGCACCCGGCGCCGGCTGCGTCAGGGGGCGGCGCCGAACGCCTGCTGCGCTGCGGCCCCTGCGTCGTGCGCACCGTGCGCCTCGCCCACGATCCAGTCATGCACGGTGGCCACGCGCGGGTCGGCGAGCGCGCCGGCCGAGTAGATGAGGCAGTAGCGCTTGCCGGTCTGCACCGACTGCGCGAAGGGCGCCACCAGGCGGCCGCTGTCGAGCTCGTCGGTAATGAGCGTGCGGCGCGCGATCGCCACCCCCATGGCGGCGATCGCGCACTGCATGGTGATGTGGTTGCGGTTGAACATGTAGCCGCGCCGCACACCGACCTGAGGCGCGCCGATGGCCTTGAGGTAGCGCTCCCATTCGGCGTAGGGCGGGCTGCCGCGCCAGGCGGTCATGTCGTGCAGAAGCGGGTAGTGGACGAGATCGTCGGGCGTGCGCAGGGGCGGACGGCCTTCGAACAGGCGCGGCGAGCACACCGGGAAGATCTCCTCCTCCAGCAGCACCGTGCTCTGAAAGCCCGGGTAGGTGCCGTCGTTGAGGTCGATGGCGAGGTCGAACTCGCCGTCGCGCAGCGAATAGGTGCTGTCCTCGGCCTCGACCTGCAGCTCGATCTGCGGAAAGCGCGCCATCAGCCGCGGCAGGCGCGGCACCAGCCAGGTGGCGAGGAAGGAGGGCAGGGTGCGCACCCGCACCACGCCGCTCAGCGCGCCGCCGCGCAGGCGGCCGATGGCGAGTTCCACCGCGGCGTAGGCCGGATCGACCGCGGCGAGCAGGCGGTTGCCGGCGTCGGTGAGTTCGAGCCGGCGCGGCAGGCGGCGAAACAGGCGCTGGCCGAGCCAGTCCTCGAGCAGCTTGATCTGCTGGCTCACCGCGCCGGTGGTGATGTGCAGTTCCTCGCCGGCGCGGGTGAAGGACAGGTGGCGGGCGGCGGCGAGGAAGACGCGCAGCCGGGTGTGGACCTGCGAGGGCGCAGAGGGCGTCATGGTTTAGATTTCCTGAACCGAGCGTGAAAAACAATCGATTGAGCCGCCCTGGTTGCGGCCGGACAATACGCTCATGCAGCGATAAGTATTTTTCGCAATTAGTCTGATTAAAGCACGCAGCGCATTCCCACAGGAGCCGTCCATGTCCATCAGCGTCCTCGACTTGTTCAAGATCGGCATCGGCCCATCCAGCTCGCACACCGTGGGGCCGATGCGCGCCGCCCACGACTTCGCGGTCGCGCTGACGCAGCAGGGCGTGCTCGAGCGCGTTCGCCGGGTCGAGGTCAAGCTCTACGGCTCGCTGTCGGCCACCGGCATCGGCCACGGCACCGACCGCGCGGTGGTGGCGGGGCTGATGGGCGCGCGTCCGGACGAGGTCGATCCCGACTTCGTCGTCGAGGCGGTCGATCTGGTCAAGCTCGACGGCGAGCTTGCGCTCATGGGCCGGCACACCATCGCCTTCGACTGGGCGCGCGACATGCGCCTGCTGCCGGTGAGCCTGCCCTACCACCCCAACGCGATGCGCCTCACCGCCCATGGCGACGACCGCGTGCTGTACGAGAACACCTATTACTCGGTGGGTGGCGGCTTCGTCGTCGACGAGGCGCAGGCCCAGGCGGGCGGCGCGAGCGCGGCCGAGATCGTGCTGCCCTATCCATTCGAGACCGGCGCCGAGCTGCTCGCCCAGTGCCACCGCCACGGGCTGAGCATCGGCGAGCTGATGCTCGCCAACGAGGGCGCATGGCGCAGCGAGGCGGAGACGCGGGCTGCGCTCAGGCGCATCTGGGCGGTGATGCAGGGCTGCGTGCAGCGCGGCATCAGCCAGGAGGGCATGCTGCCTGGCGGGCTCAAGGTGCGCCGCCGCGCCGCCGCCCTGCATCGCAAGCTCAGCGAGCGTGCCGCCGGGCGCAACCTGATCAGCGACACCATGGCCGCGCTCGACTGGGTCAACCTCTATGCGCTCGCGGTCAACGAGGAGAATGCCGGCGGCGGCCGCGTCGTCACCGCACCCACCAACGGCGCGGCGGGCATCATTCCGGCGGTGCTGCATTACTACATGCACTTCATGCCCGGTGCCGGCGAGCGCGACGTGGAGAACTTCCTCCTCGCCGCGGCCGCGGTCGGCGTGCTGTGCAAGAAGAACGCCTCGATCTCCGGCGCCGAGGTCGGCTGCCAGGGCGAGGTCGGGTCCGCCTGCGCGATGGCCGCCGCCGGCCTGGCCGAAGTGCTCGGCGGCACGCCCGAGCAGGTCGAGAATGCGGCCGAGATCGGTCTCGAGCACAATCTCGGCCTCACCTGCGACCCGGTCGGCGGCCTGGTGCAGGTGCCCTGCATCGAGCGCAACGCGATGGCCTCGGTGAAGGCGATCAACGCCGCCCAGCTCGCCCTGCGCGGCGACGGTGCGCACACGGTGTCGCTCGACCAGGTGATCCGTACCATGCGCGATACCGGGCGTGACATGCTCGACAAGTACAAGGAGACTTCGCGCGGCGGCCTCGCGGTCAGCTTCCCCGAATGCTGAGCGCCGCCCGCGGGCGCGACCCCGTGGGAGGGGCCCCGTGGGAGCGGGCTTGCCCGCGAATGCAGCGCCCATCGCCCGCAATGTTCGCGGGCAAGCCCGCTCCCACAAGAGCCCGCTCCCACAAGAGCCCGCTCCCACAAGAGCCCGCTCCCACGCTGACCAACTCACCCCCGCCGCATGCGGAACACCCCTCCCGCAGCGGCTTCTTGCCCTACCCGGGCGCCCCTAACCACAAAGTCATCCACGAGGAGACACCCCGATGACCACTGCAAACCCCACTGCCCTGCAGCGCGTGCTGCGCATGAGCCTCATCTCCCAGATCGCCATCGGCCTGGTGCTCGGCGTCGCGCTGGCGCTGATCGCACCGGGCGCGACCAAGTCGGTCGCCCTGCTCGGCGACCTCTTCATCGCCGCGCTCAAGGCGGTGGCGCCGATCCTCGTCTTCGTGCTGGTGGCGGCGGCGATCGCCAACCACAAGCAGGGCCAGCCGACCCATATCCGTCCGGTGCTGATGCTGTACCTGCTCGGCACCTTCGCCGCCGCGCTGGTCGCGGTGCTCGCCAGCTTCGCCTTTCCCACCACCCTGGTGCTCGACGCGCCAGCCGCCAGCGGCAACCCGCCGGCCGGCATCCTGCTGGTGCTCAAGAACCTGCTGCTGAGCGCGGTCTCGAACCCGGTCAAGGCGCTGATGGAAGCCAACTTCATCGGCATCCTGGCGTGGGCGATCGGCCTGGGCATCGCCTTGCGCCACGCCGGCGACGGCACGCGCAAGGTGCTCAACGACCTCGCCGACGCGGTGTCGAAGATCGTCCATGTGGTGATCCGTTTCGCGCCACTGGGCATCTTCGGCTTGGTTGCCGCCACCATGGGCGAGGCCGGCCTCGACGCGCTGCTCGGCTACGGCCGCCTGCTGCTGATGATCGTCGGCTGCATGGTCTTCGTCGCGCTCGTCGTCAATCCGCTGATCGTGTTCTGGAAGCTGCGCGCCAACCCCTACCCGCTCGTGCTCACCTGCCTGCGCGAGAGTGGCGTCACCGCCTTCTTCACCCGCAGCTCGGCGGCCAACATCCCGATCAACCTCGAGCTGTGCCGCCGCCTCGGCCTGCACGAGGACACCTACGCGATCTCGATTCCGCTCGGCGCCACGATCAACATGGCCGGCGCCGCGATCACGATCTCGGTGATGGCGCTGGCTGCCGCCCATACCCTCGGCATCCCGGTCGACTTCCCGACCGCGCTGCTGCTGTGCATCGTATCCTCGCTCGCTGCGGCCGGCGTGTCGGGCGTGGCCGGTGGCTCGCTGCTGCTGATCCCGATGGCGACCGCGCTGTTCGGCGTGAGCGCCGACGTGGCGATGCAGGTGGTGGCGATCGGCTTCGTGATCAGCGTGGTGCAGGACTCGGCCGAGACCGCGCTCAACTCCTCGACCGACGTGCTGTTCACCGCCGCCGCCTGCGCCGCCGAGAGCGGTGAGCCCCTGAACCTGGACCGTGCCTGAACGCTCATGGAACCGACCCAGCATTTCGCCAGCGACAACTACGCCGGCGTCTGCCCCGAGGCCCTCGCGGCCTTCGTGGCGGCCAACGCCGGCCACGCGCCGTCCTATGGCGAGGACGAATGGACGCGCAAGGTCTCCGACCGCCTGCGCGAGCTGTTCGAGACCGACTGCGACGTCTACTTCGTCTTCAACGGCACCGCCGCCAACTCGCTCGCGCTCGCTTCGCTGTGCCAGAGCTACCACAGCGTGGTGTGCCACGAGCTCGCCCACGTCGAGACCGACGAATGCGGCGGGCCGGAGTTCTTCTCCAACGGCTCCAAGCTGCTGCCCGCGCAGGGCGCCAACGGCAAGCTGACGCCTGCCGCGGTGCTCGAGGTGATCTCGCGCCGCAGCGACATTCACTACCCCAAGCCGCGCGTGGTCACGCTGACGCAGAGCACCGAGGTCGGCACGGTATACCCGCCCGACGAGGTCGCGGCGATCGCCGCCTGCGCGCGCGAGCACGGCCTGCGGGTGCACATGGACGGCGCGCGCTTTGCCAATGCGGTCGCCTCGCTCGGCGTGGCGCCGGCCGAGATCACCTGGAAGGCGGGTGTCGATGTGCTGTGCTTCGGCGGCACCAAGATGGGCCTGCCGGTGGGCGAGGCGGTGGTGTTCTTCGACCGCAAGCTGTCCGAGGACTTCGCCTACCGCTGCAAGCAGGCCGGCCAGCTTGCGTCGAAGATGCGCTTCCTGTCCGCGCCGTGGCTCGGCATCCTGGAAGACGGGGTCTGGCTCAAGCACGCCCGCCACGCCAACGCGATGGCGCAGCGCCTGGCGGCGGGCTTGTCCGAGGTGCCGGGCGCCAGGCTGATGTTCCCGGTCGAGGCCAACGGCGTGTTCTGCGAACTGCCGCCGGCGGTGCTCGACGGCCTGCGCGCGCGCGGCTGGCGCTTCTACACCTTCATCGGCGCCGGCGGCGCACGCTTCATGTGCGGCTGGGACACCCTGCCCGCGAGCGTGGACGCGCTGCTGGCCGACGTGCGCGCGCTGTCATCGCGGTAGATCCCGTGGGAGCGGGCTTGCCCGCGAAAGTGGCGCTTGATCTTGCGGCATTCGCGGGCAAGCCCGCTCCCACAGACAATTGCTTCCACAAGAGCCGCTCCCACAAGAGCCGCTGCCACATTCCAGCCGACCGCCGTTCTACAGGGTGTCGATCTGCGCCAGGTAGGTCGCGGCCTGGCTGCGGGTCGCCGCGCGTTCGGCCTCATCCATCTTGGCCCACGCCTTGTACGGCATCGCCATGCGCGGGTTGCGGGCGAAGCGGGCCTCGTGGCGGAGCAGGAAGTCCCAGTACAGGCTGTTGAAGGGGCAGGCGGGTTTCGAGCCGCTGGCCCCATGGCGGCGCTTGGGGTCGTAGGCGCAGCCTTTGCAGTAGTCCGACTGCTTGCCGATGTAGCTCGCCGCGCCGGCGTAGGGCTTGCTGGCGATCACGCCGCCGTCGGCGAACTGGCTCATGCCGCGGGTGTTGGGCATCTCCACCCACTCGAAGGCGTCGGCGTAGATGCCGAGGTACCAGGCGTCGACCTCGTCCGGGTCGCAGCCGGCGAGCAGCGCGAAGTTGCCGGTGATCATCAGACGCTGGATGTGGTGGGCGTAGGCGGTGTCCAGCGATTGCGAAACCGCGTGACGCAGGCAGGCCATCTTCGTGTCGCCGCTCCAGTACCAGGCCGGTAGCGGGCGGTGGGCGTCGAGCACGTTGGTCTGCGCGTAGCCCGGCATGCGCGCCCAATACACCCCGCGCACGAACTCCCTCCAGCCCAGGATCTGGCGCACGAAGCCCTCGCAGCTCGCCAGCTCGACCTTGCCCGCCTGCCAGGCCGCGACCGCGGCGTCGATGACCTCGCGCGGGTGCAGCAGCTTCACGTTGAGCGCGAACGACAGGCCCGAGTGGAACAGCGTGGTCGAGCGCGTGCTCATCGCGTCCTGGTAGGGGCCGAACCAGGGCAGGGCGTGCTCGACGAAGTGTGCCAGGCCGGCGCGCGCCTCGCGGCGGGTGAGTGGCCAGCGCACGCAGTCGGCATGCGGCGCGCCGATCGTCTGCACGCCGGCGACGGTGATCTCGTCCCACAGCGCGGCGAGGTCGTGGCCGCCCCAGGGCCACTCCGGCGCGGGCGGATCGCCCGGCCATTTCTCGCGGTTGAGCGCGTCGAAGTTCCACACCCCGCCGACCGGGCCGTCCTCCGCATCGAGCAGGATGCGATGGCGGCGGCGCATGTCGCGGTAGAAGAACTCCATGCGCGGGACCTTGGCGGCGAAGCGCGGGGCGAGCTCGGCACGGTCGGCGAGAAAGTGCTCGCTGCCGACCACCGCATGCGGCAGCGCGAGCGCGTCCGCGGCCGCTTCGAGCGCGCGCTCCACCCGCCATTCGTCGGCCTCCATGCGTTCGAAGCGCGTTGCGCCGCACGCGGCGGCCACCTGTGCGAGGTTGGCGGAGAAGGACTGGCGGTTGTCCGCGTCGCCGATCCTGAGATAGCGCACGCGATGGCCGGCGGCCTCGAGTGCCCCCGCGAAGGCGCGCATCGCGGCAAATATCGCCAGTACCTTCTGCGCGTGGTGGCGTACGTAGTCGGTCTCGCTGCGCACCTCCATCATCAGGTAGAGCACGTCGGCGCGCGGGGCGCGGAACCAGGAGTGGGCGGCGTTGAGCTGGTCGCCGAGGATGAGGCGCAGGGTGGTCATTGTTGGAGGGAAGGAACTGAGGCGTCGCCTATGGAGCGCTGGGCGGCCGGGTGGGTTCCGCAGGGGGATGGGGCGTTGGCGGCGGGGGGCGGCTCAGTTCGGGCAGGAGCGGGAATTCGTCCTTTGAAGAGATCCGCCACTTGAACGGCTGCTGCGCCCTGAAACCTGCCGGAAGGGCTACGGAAGGAGCTCGGCCGGTGCGGTCATCCGGCCCGCAGCACCATTACCGATATGGAATGACCGTTTCCGCGGTTCCCCGACTTCCGTGAGCGACCCAGAGCAGCCGTAGAGCTTTTGGGAAAGCTGTCGTTCAACGTTTGAGCCAACTGGACCATCGCGGAATGCGGCTAAAGGCCAAGAATGAAATGGCGGGCCTTTAGCCGCATGCCGCAATGGGTCCGGTTGAGTGATGGGATGGACTCCCCCTCCTTTTCGGCGCTCAATTGGCGCCACCGGTGCTCATGGGGATGGGGATCGGTCTTCAGAAGGAGGAGTCCGTCATGCATGCTACTACCGTTGCCGTTGACCTGGCCAAGAGCGTCTTTCAACTGGCGGTGGCCGATTCGGCCTGGCGCGTAACCGAAAGCCATCGTCTCACCCGCGCTCAATTTGAACGCTGGTTCGCCAATCGCGAAGTCGCGCTCGTCATCATGGAAGCCTGCGGTTCTGCGCATCACTGGGCACGCTGGCTCAATTCTCTTGGCATTGAGGTGCGGTTGCTCCCCGCAGCCTATGTTCGCGCCTACGTCCGCCGCAACAAGACCGACGCGGCCGATGCCCGTGCGCTGCTCGAAGCGGCCCGTGCGGCCGACATCGATTCGGTGCGCGTGAAGTCGGTCGAGCAACAGGCGCTGCAGGGCCTGCATCGGATTCGCTCGCTGTGGATGAGTACGCGTACTTCGCGCATCAATGCACTGCGTGGCTTCTGCCGGGAGTTTGGATTGAGCATCCCGCAAGGTGCGCGCACCGGTGTCGAGACGATGAGCCGCGTGCTGGCCGACCCGCGCTCGCCGGTGCCGGCGCTGATCCGCGAAACGATGCGGCTGCTCATCGAAGAGATCCGCCTGCTCGAACAGCGCATCGCGCAGCTGGAGCGCGAATTCACCGAAATGGCACGACATAGTACCGCGTGCACACAACTGATGTCGGTACCGGGCATTGGCCTGCTGACCGCGACGGCGATGGTGGCGGCCACCGGCGGTGACGTCACGCACTTCAAGGATGCGCGCCATTTCGCGAGCTGGTTCGGGCTCACACCCAAGGAATACTCTTCGGGCAGCACCCGGAAGCTCGGTCGAATTTCCAAACGCGGAGATCGCTATCTGCGGATGTTGCTTACCCATGGCGCCCGGGCCGTACTGCGGGCTGCGGCGTTGGCCCGCAATGCGAGCAGGGCGCTGGACGGCCTGCGCACTTGGGCGACCGAGGTCCAGCAGCGCACCAATCACAACAAGGCTGCCTGCGCGCTGGCCAATAAACTTGCCCGCATCTGCTATGCCGTACTGCGTGACCATGCCGGCTATGGCAATCCGCAACCGCGCCCGAACAAGAAGCTCGAACGCACCGCCTTCGCCATTGCCGCCTGATCGCTTCACCCTTTCTCCTCACCCTTGCGCCAGGGCAATCGCACCGACTTCGCATAAGCTAATGCAATAACTCGTTAACTTTCATGACCTTGCGAGACCCCTGTTCACATTGTCATAAATTGTGTAGTTTCCTACCTTTTTGGGCATCCCATGAAGGCAGGAAACGTCATGCCGCTGACGCAGGTGTTCGTCTCGATTTCCGACCCGCGCAGCGCGCGGCATGCGCGCCACGACTTGGCCGAGTTGCTGACGGTGGCGGTATGCGCGGTGCTGTCGGGTGTCGACGACTTCGTCGACATCGAGCTGTGGGCCGAGGCCAAGATCGACTGGCTGCGAGGCTTCATGAAGCTTGAGCACGGCATCCCGTCTCACGACACGATCGGACGCGTGTTCGGCCTGATCGCGCCGGACGAGTTCGAGTCGGCGTTCCGGCGCTGGGTCGGCATGGTGGTGCCGGCGCTGGCCGGAGATACGGTCGTGGCCATCGATGGGAAGACCAGCAGGCGCTCGGGCGGCAAGGGCAAGACCGACGCCAGCCCGCTGCACTTGGTGAGCGCGTTCGCGGCTGGCATGGGCGTCGTGCTGGGCCAGACGGCGACCGCCGAGAAGTCGAACGAGATCACCGCGATTCCCGAACTGCTCGCCAAGCTGGCGATCGAGGGCTGCGTGGTGACGATCGATGCAATGGGCACCCAGACCAAGATCGCCCGCACGATCCGCGAGCGCGGCGCGCATTACGTGCTGTGTGTGAAGGAGAACCATCCGAACCTGCACGATTCGATCCTGTTTGCCGACATCGATGCGCGCGGGCCGCTGACGCCGAGCTCGACGCATGAGACCACGATCAAGGACCACGGGCGCATCGAAATCCGTCGATGCCGCGCCTACGCCGCGATCGACCGCCTCTACAAGTCCGAGGACTGGCAGGACCTGGCCACCTTCGCGGCGGTCGAGCGCATCCGCACCGTGGGCGAGCACACCAGCACCGAGCGCGTCTTCTACATCAGCAGCCTGCCCGCCGACGCCGAGCGCATCGCTCGGGCCGTACGCAGCCACTGGGAGATCGAGAATCGGCTTCATTGGTGTCTGGATGTACAGTTCAACGAGGATCAGTCACGCGTTCGCACCCGCTACGCTGCCAACAATTTCGCCATCGTTCGCCACATCGTGATGAACCTGCTGCGGCTCAACACGACCCGCAAGGCGAGCATCAAGTCCAAGCGCATGCTGGCGGCGACGATCGACGAATTTCGCGCCGAGCTGCTTGGGGTTATGACATGAAGGTGCGATTGCCCTGACCCTTGCGCCGAGACTGATCGCTCATCATGGCAAACCGGGTCACACCCACGCGACAGAACGCCGATAACTCTTCCGGCTCTCCAGCAGCCGCTTGTAACGATTGGCGCATCGCGGGCAGATTCCATGTCGGCACGGGTCATTCAGAACCCACCACAGATGCCGGATATACGACTGCAGGTGATTCACCCCGGAAAGTCAAAACCACGATTCGTCTTGCTTTACGGGGGAGTCCATATAGGAATTGTTAGGCCGCAGCGTGCCCACTCAACTTTTGATTCCCGCTTCTGCTGCTCGCTTCGCAACAAGGATCATGGGTGCAAGGCTCACTGCAACAGTGCACCCTGATGGGATGGGCAACATTCCTTTATCCCCAGAGTCCACAGACGTCACGGCACGCTGTGACACGACACCGACTGCCTCCCCGTTTGCGTTGAACAGTGGGCCGCCACTGGCACCAGGGTGCATAGCATTGTCTATATACATGACCTCACACTGAACCCTATCCCCAGCCTCCGTGTTCTCCGCAACCACGCTCCGGATGTTTCCCACAACCCCGCGTTTGAAAAGCGGGCCCATCATGTCGGCCATATATCCCTTGCTCATGGCCATGTGAAACTGATCGACTCCGGGGAAGTCAGGCTGGAGCAATGTATTCACCCGAAAGGGAAGCTCCAGCTCTTCAGAGTATCCCGCCATAAAAACTTGTTCGCCAAGGCGTGGTGCAGCGGTTCTTGCAGGGATGTACGGCACAGCCGGAATCGTCGCGTTGTCCGATCTGAGGAGCAGCACCGCCAAGTCGATTTGCACGGGGCTCTTGAACGCAGAAACTTCAAGGTCAATTGCACAAACCAATACGGCGTACTCCAGAACTGGCAGACCAGGGAACTTGCAGAAAATTCTCTGTGACGGATCTTGGTAGTCACTCTTGCGAATCGGCCAGCGACCAGTGACAACGTGGGCGGCGGTAAGCACCTCACCCTGCGTACTGAAAGCGAATCCTGTTCCTTCGCTGATCTTTTCATCTCCAGAGAAGACGGTGATGTAGCAGCAAGCCGGGCTGACCCGTTGATAAAGCTCAGAATGCATGGCGCTCCGCTATTTCTGCGGCCCAACGTCTGAATTCACCGGCCTGCGCGGTTTTTCGCGCAGGTCCGGTGGAATGATGGGTTGGGCGACGGCCAGGGCAATCGCACCGACTTCGCATAAGCTAATGCAATAACTCGTTAACTTTCATGACCTTGCGAGACCCCTGTTCACATTGTCATAAATTGTGTAGTTTCCTACCTTTTTGGGCATCCCATGAAGGCAGGAAACGTCATGCCGCTGACGCAGGTGTTCGTCTCGATTTCCGACCCGCGCAGCGCGCGGCATGCGCGCCACGACTTGGCCGAGTTGCTGACGGTGGCGGTATGCGCGGTGCTGTCGGGTGTCGACGACTTCGTCGACATCGAGCTGTGGGCCGAGGCCAAGATCGACTGGCTGCGAGGCTTCATGAAGCTTGAGCACGGCATCCCGTCTCACGACACGATCGGACGCGTGTTCGGCCTGATCGCGCCGGACGAGTTCGAGTCGGCGTTCCGGCGCTGGGTCGGCATGGTGGTGCCGGCGCTGGCCGGAGATACGGTCGTGGCCATCGATGGGAAGACCAGCAGGCGCTCGGGCGGCAAGGGCAAGACCGACGCCAGCCCGCTGCACTTGGTGAGCGCGTTCGCGGCTGGCATGGGCGTCGTGCTGGGCCAGACGGCGACCGCCGAGAAGTCGAACGAGATCACCGCGATTCCCGAACTGCTCGCCAAGCTGGCGATCGAGGGCTGCGTGGTGACGATCGATGCAATGGGCACCCAGACCAAGATCGCCCGCACGATCCGCGAGCGCGGCGCGCATTACGTGCTGTGTGTGAAGGAGAACCATCCGAACCTGCACGATTCGATCCTGTTTGCCGACATCGATGCGCGCGGGCCGCTGACGCCGAGCTCGACGCATGAGACCACGATCAAGGACCACGGGCGCATCGAAATCCGTCGATGCCGCGCCTACGCCGCGATCGACCGCCTCTACAAGTCCGAGGACTGGCAGGACCTGGCCACCTTCGCGGCGGTCGAGCGCATCCGCACCGTGGGCGAGCACACCAGCACCGAGCGCGTCTTCTACATCAGCAGCCTGCCCGCCGACGCCGAGCGCATCGCTCGGGCCGTACGCAGCCACTGGGAGATCGAGAATCGGCTTCATTGGTGTCTGGATGTACAGTTCAACGAGGATCAGTCACGCGTTCGCACCCGCTACGCTGCCAACAATTTCGCCATCGTTCGCCACATCGTGATGAACCTGCTGCGGCTCAACACGACCCGCAAGGCGAGCATCAAGTCCAAGCGCATGCTGGCGGCGACGATCGACGAATTTCGCGCCGAGCTGCTTGGGGTTATGACATGAAGG
This sequence comes from Thauera sp. JM12B12, assembly GCF_039614725.1. NCBI lineage: Bacteria > Pseudomonadati > Pseudomonadota > Betaproteobacteria > Rhodocyclales > Zoogloeaceae > Thauera > Thauera sp. JM12B12. Next base: position 339,271 of record NZ_CP154859.1, read on the forward strand.
TGCGATTGCCCTGGGGCGACGGCCTAGACAACCGTTGCCTCCATTAACTCACGCAAGCTAAAGAACGCACTCTTTGCAAGTTCTTGGTTAGCACGGACTCTTGGGTCTATGTTTCCGTGGAAATACTCACAGCGAAATTTGTACAGAACATACAGATACAGCGACGTGATGTCTGGTGCTTTTCCTCGAAGGTCGAATGCACAGGACTCTGGTGAATTATCGCCAAAGGCTATAACGACGTCTTTTCGCTTTGGTACGTTGATCGAAGAAAGCAGTCCAATACGACCAGGCCCAAACACGCTATCTAGGCTATAGAGCCCTGTACCTGCAACGGTAGCGAAGTTGTGAAACAGCATATGACCGTAGTGCTGGACGCCGATTTGCGCCAGGTTTGTACTTATTCGCGCTGCGTTGGCGGAATGGAATATTCCCTCAGAGCTTGCTTCCCACCGTCTATACGTACGGTAGAGGTGCTGGAAGAGCAAGTCAGGTCTTCCAATTGGCTCGAAGAATCGTAGCCCCTCCGTATGTGGCCGTAACAAGGAGTGGTTACTGGCTTTTTGGAGAAACTCCGTAACAGTATTTTGGTTCTGGCATTGCAGCCGGAACTTGAAACCTGAGACGTCGTGACTATAGGTGTAGCCATTGCAATGGCACGTAGCCAATGAATCAACTTCTTGAGTTATGAAGGGGTCTACGTCATTCAGCGCAAGAAGCTTGGGTTCAAGGACGGGGCGGATGGTTCGTGCCATAAGCAAGCAACCGCTTTGATCCCCTTGGTTAGGGTGTATGTCCTGATACCAGGAATTGAATCCCATCCATAGGTTCGCGAAAGGCCCAAGGAAATCGAGCTCGCTAACTTCAAGATATTCTTTCGCTAGGTTCGCCATTTGTTCTTATGGAAGGAGCAAATCAAAGGGGTCAATTGCTGTCGCCCAGCTTTGTTTTAGGGCGACTGCCCTGCTGCGTAACATCGTTGCTGCTCCATAACATCAAACATCGACCCACGGCGTAACGCGCTTGCTGCTAGGATGCCCGAGGCATAAACTGTACAAAACAACAGTCATAACAAGCCATGAAAACCAGCACTGCACCGTTACCACCGCTGCGTTCGGTCAAGGTTCTGGACCAGTTGCGTGAGCGCATACGCTACTTGCATTACAGCTTACGAACCGAACAGGCGTATGTCCACTGGGTTCGTGTCTTCATCCGTTTCCACGGTGTGCGTCACCCGGCAACCTTGGGCAGCAGCGAAGTCGAGGCATTCCTGTCTTGGCTGGCGAACGAGCGTAAGGTTTCGGCATCCACACATCGGCAGGCATTGGCGGCCTTGCTGTTCTTGTACGGCAAGGTGCTGTGCGCAGATCTGCCTTGGCTTCAGGAGATCGGAAGACCTCGGCCGTCGCGGCGCTTGCCGGTCGTGCTGGCCCCGGATGAGGTGGTTCGCATCCTCGGTTTTCTGGAAGGGGAGCATCGTTTGTGTGCCCAGCTTCTGTATGGAACGGGCATGCGGATCAGCGAGGGTTTGCAACTGCGGGTCAAGGATCTGGATTTCGATCACGGCACGATCATCGTGCGGGAGGGTAAGGGCTCCAAGGATCGGGCATTGATGTTGCCCGAGAGCTTGGCGCTCGGCCTGCGCGAGCAGCTGGCGCTTGCCCGGGCATGGTGGCTGAAGGACCAGGCCGAGGGCCGCAGCGGCGTTGCGCTTCCCGACGCCCTTGAGCGGAAGTATCCGCGCGCCGGGCATTCTTGGCCGTGGTTCTGGGTCTTTGCGCAGCACACGCATTCGACCGACCCACGGAGCGGTGTCGTGCGTCGCCATCATATGTATGACCAGACCTTTCAGCGCGCCTTCAAACGTGCCGTGGAAGAAGCAGGTGTCGCGAAGCCTGCTACACCGCACACCCTGCGCCACTCGTTCGCGACGGCCTTGCTCCGTAGCGGTAATGACATTCGAACCGTGCAGGATCTGCTCGGCCATTCCGACGTCTCCACGACGATGATTTACACGCATGTGCTGAATGTTGGCGGTGCCGGAGTGCGCTCACCGCTTGATGCGCTGCCGCCCCTCTCTAGTGAGAGGTAGGGCAGCGCAAGTCAATCCTGGCGGATTCACTACCCGTGCGCGAAGGCCATCGGTGCCGCATCGAACGGCCGGTTGCGGAAAGTCCTCCCTGCGTCCGCTGATGGCCGAATGTGTGAGGTCGGGCTGAGTGCCCCAGAGCTGTCGTTGGCGATCAGGCGGAGGTCGCCCTAGGCGACCGTTCAGGCCGAGGAGTTCGCACTCAGCAATCGCCTTGAACGTCTGCTGCGCTCTGTAAGGTGACATCGCCACCACTGAGAGGAGAACGCCCGAATTGGATCCAGCCGGCCAGGAGCGAGCCAATGGAAGACCTGACGCCGGACGCCACGCGCTCGTAGAATCCCGAGCATCGCCGCCTGAGTGGCGGCTCAGTTCGACAACGCCCATCCCTCGTGGAATGTGCCCGTGCGGTGAACGGCGCCTGTGGTACGAGGGATGAACCCCGTTCGTTAGTGGCTCAGGAAAGGCTGACTCCAATGCCCAATGACACGAAGCCCGTTGCTGTGGTCGCGGCCGATGTGGCGCCGAGAACCAAGCCATCGAACTATCCGGAGCCCTTTGCCTCGATGATGCGGGGCCGGGTCAAGCGCCAGCTTGGCGATGTCTTCGGATTGAGCAATTTCGGCGTCAACCTCACCCGCATGGCGCCGGGGTCCATATCGGCCTTGAGGCACTCGCACGCCAGGCAGGATGAGTTCATCTACATTCTTGAAGGGGCGCCTGTCCTCATAACGGAGGCGGGAGAGACGCAGCTTGGACCGGGGATGTGCGCGGGCTTCAAGGCGGGCGAGGGCGGAGGCCATCAGCTCGTAAACCGCGGCAGCGGCGTTGTGGTCTATCTCGAGGTCGGCGATCGTACGGCGGGTGATGGCGTGTTCTACCCGGACGATGACATCGAGGCCTACGAGGAAAACGGCGCTTGGCGCTTCAGGCACAAGAATGGGGAGCCTTACCGCTAGCGGGTGTCGTCCGTGCAGTCGCCGCTGACGCCGCGCTGCAGGGGTGACGGGCCTGACGGGGCGCGCCCTGACGGCGCTTCTAGATGATCGCGCGCAAGCGCTCGGCCAGCGCATCGCCGACGTGCTGCATGAAGGCGCGCACCCGGGCCGTCTGCCGCAGGTCGGGGTGGGTCAGCATCCAGATCGGTGCGGCCAGCTCGGGAATCGGCTCGGACACCGGCACCAGATCAGGGTTGGCGGCCTCCATGAAGGTGGGGAGCACGCCGACGCCGATGCCGGTACGCAACATGGCGGCGGTCGCGTTGAAGATATCCACGCGGACCCTGACGCGCGCGTGTTCCATCTGCGCGCGCATCCAGCGGTCGTAGATGCGGTCCTGCTGGTTCTTCTCGAAGGCGACCCAGGGTGCATCGCGCACCAGTGCCGGGAGCGGCTGCACGGATTGCGGCAGCCCGGGTGCGCCGCGACGGGCATAGACGCGGCACTGCGTCACGCCCAGATTGCGCCCGACGAGATGTTCGGAGACCTGGCCCGACAGCCGCAGCGCCACGTCCGCCTCCCGCTGCGCCAGGCTCTGGCCGACGATCTCCGGCCGTTTGCACGACAGGTCGACGAGATACGCGTTCTCGGACACCTCGACCTCGATGCCGGGGTAGGCACGGGCGAACTCGGCCAGCGGCCCGGGCAGCAGATGTTCCATGATGACGAAGGCGGTCGTGACCTGCAGCAGCCCGGTGAGCTCGCGATCGCGCCCCAGGATCTGGCGCTCGATCTCGTCCACCCGGTCCGCCATGTGGCGCGCGTGCGCGAGCACGGTCTGCCCGGCGTCGGTGGGCGCGTAGCCGCTGCGCTTGCGTTCGAACAGGCGCGTGCCGAGCTTCGCCTCCAGCGCGTCGAGCCGGCGTAGCACGGTCGTGTGATTGACGCCGAGCAGGCGCGAGGCCCCCGCCAGCGAGCCCGTTTCGCCCACGGCGAGCGCGTGCCGGAGGTCACTCCATTCCAGATCGGGCATGACAGGGTCTCCACGAAGACTTTGCAAATGTGCAAAGTTCGTTCGCAGTTTGCCCAATTGTGTGCGCAGATGTCGATAGCCACAATGCAGGCACTGCCGATCTGGAGGTCCCCATGAACATCATCAACCTGCCTCGCATCGCGCTCGCCCCGGCGTTCGAGAGGCCCGCACCGCGGTCCGCGACCTCCCCCGTGAGCTGGATGGAGCGCCTCGCCGCGTGGGCGGACCGGCAGCCGCAGCACCACCGCCTCGGCAGTTGGACGGCGGTGGGCATCGCTGCGCCGTCCAGTGCTGCATCGGCGGACGCGCACGCCGCGCGTTGAGCGGGCGCGGCGCCTACTCTGCCGTCGCCAGCAGGCTCGCGTTGCCCCCCGCCGCGGTGGTGTCGATGCACAGATGGCGCTCCACCACATAGCGTTCCGGCGCGATGGCCTGGGTCTCGAGCGGCACGATGGCGCCGTCGCGCCCGGCCAGCGCAACGCGTAGCCCTCGGGTCCAGTCGCTGGCGCCCGCTGCGGCCACCGCCGCGATCCCCTTGAGCGCGCCCAGCGTCTCGGCCGCGACGGTGCCGTCGAGCGCGGCGACGGGCGCCCCGGCATCGATCAGCGGCTTCGCGGCCTGCTTCGCGTCGGGGGCGACGAGCACCGCGGCACAGCCCGCACCGAGCGCCTGCACCGCCTGGGCGACGGCGATCTCGGCCGTCGGGCCGAGGCAGAGCACCGTGCCCTTCGCATACAGCGACAGGCGGTTGCTCTCGCCGGTCGGCCCGGGGAGCGTCTGCGGCGTCATGTCCAGGGCCGCGGTCTCGTTGAGCGCCTTGCGGATCAGACCGCTCCTGCCGCTCAGCGCCTTGCGCAGCAGCGCGATGCGATCGTGTCGCGCCGCCCAGTTGCCTGCATTCAGCCCGTCGAGGGCCGGCTGGAGTTCGCCGACCGGCACGGCCCGGCCCTTCGGCGCGTCGTGCTGCTCCACGGCGGCGGTGCGGCGGAAGCGGGAGACGTAGTGCGGGCCGCCGGCCTTGGGCCCGGTGCCCGAGAGGCCCTCGCCGCCGAAGGGCTGGGAGCCGACGATGGCGCCGATCTGGCTGCGATTGACGTAGACGTTGCCGACGCGGAGACGCTCGACGATCTGCTGCACGCGGTCGTCGATCCGCGTATGCAGCCCGAAGGTCAGCCCGTAGCCCCGGGCGTTGATCGCGTCGACCACCTTGTCGAGGTCTCGTGCCTTGAAGGTCGCCACGTGCAGGACCGGGCCGAAGATCTCGCGCTCGAGGTCCTCGATGCCCCCCACCTCGATCACCGCCGGGCTGACGAAGGTGCCGACCTCGGGCGCGGGCAGCTTCTTCAGCACCTTGCCGGCCTTCTCGTGTGCGGCCACATAGGCGCTGATCTCGTCGCGGGCGTCGGCGTCGATCACCGGCGACACGTCGGTGTCGGTGTTCCACGGATCGCCGATGGTGAGCGCGTCCATGGCGCCGTGGAGCATGTCGAGCAGCCGCTCGCGCGCCTCTTCCTGGACGTACAGCATCCTGAGCGCCGAACAGCGCTGGCCGGCCGACTGGAAGGACGAGATGAGGATGTCGCGCACCGCCTGCTCGGTCAGCGCCGTGGAGTCCACGATCATCGAATTCAGGCCGCCGGTCTCGGCGATCAGCACCGCGTCCGGCCCCGCGTTCTGCGCCAGGGCGGTGTGGATGATCTGCGCCACCGGGGTCGAGCCGGTGAAGCACACGCCGGCGATGCGCGGATCGCTGGTCAGCGGCCCGCCCACCGTCGGCCCGTCGCCGGGCAGCAGCTGCAGTGCGGCCTCCGGCAGCCCGGCCTCGCGCATCAGCGCGACGGCACGGGCGGCGATCAGCGGGGTCTGCTCGGCGGGCTTGGCGAGCACCGCGTTACCGGCCACCAGCGCGGCGGCGATCTGGCCGGTGGTGATCGCCAGCGGGAAGTTCCACGGGCTGATGCAGACGAAGATGCCGCGGGCGCTGCCGGGCTCTTCCGCTTCCAGCCGCTCGCCCTCATTCGCGTAGTAGCGCAGGAAGTCCACCGCCTCGCGCACCTCGGCGATGCTGTCGGACAGCATCTTGCCGGCCTCGCGGGCGGTGATCGCGGTCAGCTCGGCGACATGTTCCTCGTAGAGATCGGCGGTGCGGCGCAACACCGCCGCCCGTTCGGCCACCGGCCGCGCCGACCACGCGCGGAAGCCTTCCTCGGCGGCGTCGAGGGCGGCCGCCACCTCGTCGGGCGTCGCCTCGTGCACCTTGCCGACCACGCGCGCAGGGTCGGCCGGAGACACGACATCGCGCGCCGGTCCTCGCGGCGCCGGGCTGCCCGCCAGCATCGGGGCGGCCGTCCAGGTCGTGTCGGCGAAGGCCTCGCGCGCCTTCAAGAGCGGCAGGATCGAGGCCGGTTCGTTGATGCGGTAGCCGCGGGAGTTCCTGCGCTCGGGCGCGAACAGCGCGCCGGGCGGACGGATCGAGGGGTTGGCGATGGCATCGCCCAGGCGCTGCAGCTCGGTGACCGGGTCGCGCGCGATCTCGCTGGGGGCGATCGCGGTGTCCACCACCTGGTTCACGAACGAGGAGTTCGCCCCGTTCTCGAGCAGACGGCGGACCAGATAGGCCAGCAGGTCACGGTGCGCGCCGACCGGCGCGTAGATCCGGCAATGCGTCCCCTCCGACTGGCTGACGATGTGATGCAGCGACTCGCCCATGCCGTGCAGGCGCTGGAACTCGAAGCTGTCCTTGTCCGCACCGGCCATGGCCAGCACGGCGGCGCAGGTGTGGGCGTTGTGGGTCGCGAACTGCGGATAGATGCGGTCGCGGCGATCGAGCAGCATCTGCGCGCAGGCCATGTAGCTGACATCGGTGTTCACCTTGCGGGTGAAGACCGGGAAGGTCTCGACGCCCAGTTCCTGCGCCAGCTTGATCTCGCTGTCCCAGTAGGCGCCCTTCACCAGCCGCACCATGATCCTGCGGTCGAGCCGCTCGGCAAGGGCGTGGAGCGCCTCGATCACCGGCGCCGCTCGCCGCCCGTAGGCCTGCACGACGACCCCGAATCCGTTCCAGCCGGCCAGGCCGGGGTCGGACAGCAGCGCCTCGATCACGTCGAGCGACAGATCCAGCCGGTCCTGCTCCTCGGCGTCGATGTTGAAGCCGATGTTGGCCTTGGCGGCCCGTTTCGCCAGGTCCAGCGCGCGCGGCACCAGCTCGGCGATGACCTGGTCGCGGTGGGTGGATTCGTAGCGCGGATGCAGCGCCGAGAGCTTTACCGAGATGCCGGGGCTGGATCGCACGTCGCCCTTGGCCTGGCCGGCGATCGCGCTGATCGCGCGGGCGTAGGCGGCGTGATAGCGGACGGCGTCCTCGTCGGTCCGCGCCGCCTCGCCCAGCATGTCGTAGGAATAGGTGTAGCCCTGCTTCTCGAGCTCGCGCGCGTTCTTCAGGCCCTCCTCGATGGTCTGGCCGAGCACGAACTGGCGTCCGAGGATCTTCATCGACTGGCCGACCGCGCTGCGCACCAGGGGCTCGCCCATGCGCCGCACCAGGCCGCGCAGTGCGCGCACCGGCCCCTTGGGGTCGTCGTCGAGGACCTTGCCGGTCAGCATCAGCGCCCAGGTCGAGGCGTTCACCAGCGACGACGAGGACCTGCCGAGGTGCGCGCCCCAGTCGGAGGGCTCGATCTTGTCGTGGATGAGGTCGTCGATGGTTTCCGCATCGGGGACCCGCAGCAGCGCTTCCGCCAGGCACATGAGCCCGACGCCCTCGGCGGTGGAGAGTCCGTACTCGGCCAGGAACGCCTCCATCATCGACGGCGAGGTTTCCTGGCGCACACGCTCCACGTAGCGGGCGCCGGCGTCGGACACCTTGCGGCGCTCGTCCGCCGACAGCCGGATACGGTCGAGCAGCCCGTGCAACACGCTCGCCTCGTCGGCGAAATAGTCGTCGCGGATGCGCGCGCGCGGCCCGCTGATCTCATGCTGGGGAGTTTGATTCGCCTCGTTCATGCTCAGTCTCTCCTCGCTGGCCGACACAAGGGGGGGACGCGTCACGCGTCCTCCGATCAGCGATCGATGTGCTGATATTCGCCCGCATCGGCGGTCACGCTGCTCACCACCACGATCGCGATGAACGAAGCGATGAAGCCCGGAATGATTTCGTACACACCGGGGCCACCCATGAACGCGCCGCTCCAGCCCAGCGAAATCCAGATCATGACCGTGGCGGCCCCCACGAGCATGCCGGCGATGGCGCCCGCGCCGTTGGTGCGCGGCCACATCAGCGACAGGATGATCAGCGGCCCGAACGCCGCGCCGAAGCCCGCCCACGCGTTGCCGACCAGTGCCAGCACCTGGGAGTTCGGATCAGATGCGATGACGGCTGCAACCAGGCCGACCAGCACGACACAGATCCGGCCGATGCGCACGCGCTCGGCGTCCGTCGCGTTCTTGCGCAGGAACAGGCGATAGAAGTCCTCGGTGAGCGACGACGAGGAGACCAGGAGCTGGCTCGAAACGGTGCTCATGATCGCCGCGAGCAGGGCCGCGTACAGGAAACCGGTGATCAGCGGATGGAACAGCAGATTGGCCAGGATGATGAAGATCGTCTCCGGATCCTGCACATCCAGTCCGTTGCGGATCGCATAGGCGCGGCCGAAGATGCCCAGCGAGATCGCGCCGATCAGCGAGACGATCATCCAGCTCATGCCGATGTTGCGGGCGATCGGGACGTCCTTCAGGCTCCGGATCGCCATGAAGCGCACGATGATGTGCGGCTGGCCGAAATAGCCCAGCCCCCAGGTGACCGCGGACAACCAGCCGATGAAGGTCAGCCCCTCGGTCCACGAGAGCAGCGTGGGATCGACCTCGCTCAGGGTCCGTGAGGCCTGGGAGAAACCGCCGCCCCCTTCGCCGAAGAGCACCACCGCGGGCATGATGATCAGCGCCAGCATCATGATGCAGCCCTGCACGAAGTCCGTCATGCTCACCGCCAGGAAGCCGCCGACAACGGTATAGGCCAGCACCACACCGAGGGTGATCACGATGCCCACGGCGTAGTCGCTCAGGCCGCCGAAGTTGAAGATTCCGGAAAACGCGGTCTCGAACAGCTTGCCGCCGGCAACCAGGCCTGACGCCGTATAGACCGCGAAGAAGACGACGATGACGATCGCCGATATCGGCCTGATCGACATTGCCCGCGTCGGGAAACGGTTTGCGAGGAACTCGGGAATGGTGATCGCATTGCCGTAATGCACCGTCTGTTCGCGAAGGCGTGGTGCGACCAGCAGCCAGTTGAAGAACGCGCCCACGACAAGACCGATGCCGATCCACGCCGAGCCCAGGCCGGATACGAAAAGCGCCCCGGGCAAGCCCAGCAGCAACCAGCCACTCATGTCCGACGCGCCCGCCGACAGCGCCGCCACCTGCGGGCTGAGGCTTCGGCCAGCAAGCATGTAGTCCTCGGACGAAGACGTGGATTTGCGCATCGCGTAAAGGCCGATGGCGATCATGAGCGCAAAGTATGCGAGGAGACTGATCCAGACACCGATAGCCATAAGAATTCTCCTGTCTTCGGGGCGGAATTACCTCGGAAAGGTTTTTTGAATCATGTTTGCAGGATAGTAAATGCGCCTGCAAGCTCAAGAAAAACGGGGAATTCAGTATCTGCACCCGAAGTCTCGGCGCATGCGAATGGCGTTTTAATGCCACGCGCTTCGGGTAAGAAAAATTGCGGATCGCATGATCTGCAGCGTCGCAAGCGGGAAATGCGCTGCGCGATTCGAAGACGGTCTCTGATGCCTTCAGCTTGTTCGTCAACATCCGTCGCAGATCGTTCTCTTCGGTTGTCGATCGATCCACCGGGCGCATGCCGCGCCGCCCGCCCTGGTGGGGACGTCCGCCGCGAATCCCGAGGGTGTTCGCGTGCTGCGGCCCGCCCGGGCTGGCGACCCTCGCGCCCGACCGCTACCATCCCCGCCCATGTCTGCCGCTCCCGAACTCGACGTCTTTTCCTGCCCGCTCGACGGCATCCGCCTGGTCGAGGCCTCGGCCGGCACCGGCAAGACCTGGAACATCTGCGGCCTCTACCTGCGCCTGCTGCTCGAGCGCGAGCTGCCGGTCGAGTCGCTGCTCGTGGTCACCTTCACCAAGGCGGCGACGGCCGAGCTGTCGGGGCGGATCCGCGAGCGCATCGTCGAGACCCTGCAGGTGCTCGACGGCGGCACGCCGGGGCCGGATCCTTTCGTGCCCCAGCTGCTCGCGCACCTGGCCAGCGCCGGCCACGGGCAGGAGCGGCTCGCCACCCGCCTGCGCCTGGCGCTGCAGACCTTCGACGAGGCGGCGATCTTCACCATCCACGGCTTCTGCCAGCGTGCGCTCGCCGACACGCCGTTCGCCGCCGGCCTGCCTTACGAACTCGAGCTGGTCGAGGACGACAGCGCGCTGCGCCTCGAAGCCACCCAGGACTTCTGGCGGCGCGAGGTCGCCGGCGGCGGGCTGCCGGCCCTGCTGGCGACACATCTGCTGCAGTCCGGCGACAGTCCCGAGGCGTGGGCCGAGATCCTCAAGCGCCACATGGCGCGGCCATGCGCGCGGCCGCTGTGGGATGCGGAGACCGGCCCGCCCGCTGCCGCAGACGCTGAGCCGGGCGCCCCCGCTTCGGAGGCGGACGCCGCGGCGCCGGTGGCGGGCGGGCCCGGCGTCGGTGAGCGCCTGGCGGCCGACGAGGTCCGCCTGCAGTCGGCTTACGCGGCCGTGCGCGCGGCTGCCGCCACGCTCGCTCCGGCGGTGGCTGCGGTGGAGGCGGCGCTCGGCGGGCTCAATGCCAACAGCTACTCGCCCGAGGCGGTCGCCCGCGCGGCGCGGCAGTGGGCCGACTGGCTGGCGGCCGGCGACCCCTTGCATCCGCTGCCCCGGGACAAGGACAGCAAGCTCGCGCTGCTCGCCGCCGACACGCTCGCGAAGCGCACCACGGCCGCCGGCCGCAAGCAGGGCATCGCGCCGCCGCAGCACGCCTTTTTCGCGCTTGCCGCCGAGCTCCTCGCCGCGCGCGGCGCGGTCGATGCCGGGTGCGCGCACGCCCGCCTGCGCCTGCTGCGCCGCTTCGTCGAGCACACCGCGGCAGCGCTGCGCCAGCGCAAGCGCGAGCGCCGCCAGATCGCCTTCGACGACATCCTGTGGAACGCCCACCGCGCGCTCCACGACGGCGAGCAGCCCTGGCTCGCCGCGGCGCTGCATGCGCGCTATCCGGTGGCGCTGATCGACGAGTTCCAGGACACCGACCCGCTGCAGTTCGGCATCTTCGACCGCATCTATCGCGCCGGAGGCCGCCACGGCACGCTGTTCCTGGTCGGCGACCCCAAGCAGGCGATCTACAGCTTCCGCAGCGCCGACCTGTTCACCTATCTCGCCGCGCGCGAGCGCACCGACAGCCGCTACACCTTGCGCCACAACCAGCGCTCGGCGCCGGCGCTGATCGAGGCCTGCAACCGGCTGTTCGGCGCCAACCCGGCGGTGTTCATGATGGACGGCCTCGACTACGTGCGCGTGGGCGCGGGCAGCCGGGCGCGGGCGCAGCTGCATGACGACACCGCGGCCGGCCCGCAGGCGCCGCTGCAGCTGTGGCGCATTCCGCGCGACGAGCGCGTCGACGAGGATGAGGGCGAGGGCGGCGGCAGCCGGCTGCTGCGTGCGGTCGCACTGCAGCGCGCGGCGCTCGCGACCGCCGCCGAGATCGCCCGCCTGCTCGCCGCCGGCGCGCAGGGCCGGGTGCGCATCGGCGATGCGCCGCTCGCGCCCGCCGACATCGCAGTGCTGGTGCGCAGCCACGGCCAGGGCGCGCGCATGCGCCGTGCGCTCGCCGCTTTTGGCGTGGGCAGCGTCGAGCTGTCGCAGGCCAGCGTGTATCACACCGACGACGCCGAGGAGCTCGAGCGCGTGCTGCTGGCGATCGCCGAGCCCTTGCGCGAGCGCCGCGTCAAGGCTGCGCTCGCCACCGCGGCGATGGGGCGCGACGCCGCCGCGCTCGCCCGCCTCGCAGAGGACGAAGGCGCGCTGCTCGCCACCCTGGACGCCTTCGCGCGCTGGCGCGAGCTGTGGCTGACGCGCGGCTTCGGGGTGATGCTGCGGCAGTGGATGGCCGACGAGGGCGTGGCCGCGCGCCTGCTGGCGCGGCCCGACGGCGAGCGCCGGCTCACCAACCTCATGCATCTGGCCGAGCTGCTGCAGCAGGACGCCGGCAGCGCGGCGCCCGAGGTGCTGCTGCGCACGCTCGCAGGCCGCCGCGCCGAAACCGGCGGCGGCGAGGCCACCCAGCTGCGCCTCGAGTCCGACCGCAACCTGGTGCAGATCGTCACCATCCACCGCGCCAAGGGTCTCGAGTACGGCATCGTGTTCTGCCCCTTCCTGTTCGACGGCTACGGCCGCAACGGCGGCGAGGGGGCGATGCGCGCCTGGCACGACGACGACGGCACGCTGGTGCTCGACTACCGCGCGGGCGCCGCCGAGGATGCCGAGGTCAAGGCGCGCCTGCGCCGCGAGCAGCAGGCCGAGGACCTGCGTCTGATCTACGTCGCGCTCACGCGTGCGGTGCATCGCTGCTACCTGGTGGTCGGCAGCTACGCCAGCCTGAGCTTCGGCCGCCGCAACCACAGCGAGGGCGGGCGCAGCCTGCTCAACTGGATGGTCGCCGGCGCCGGCATGAGCGCGCAGGAATGGGCCGCCCACAAGCCCACGCCCGCCGGCACCGACGCGCACTGGCGGGCGCTGGTCGCCGCCGCCGTCCTCGGCGGTCAGCCGGTGATGCAGCTGTCGGAGCTGCCCGCGGGCGAGGGCGCGCCGCTCGCTCCGCCCGCCGGCGCCGGGCAGCGCCCGCGTGCGCAACGTCCGCCCGCGCTGCCGTCCGGCTGGCGCGTCGGCAGCTTCAGCGCGCTGATCTCCGGCGCCACCCACGAGCGCGCCGCGCAGGACTACGACGCGGCGGCCCTGCCGGCGCGAGCGATCCGCCTGCTGGCAGGCGAAGCGCCGGATGCCCCGGGCGCCCTGGCTGCGGACGACCGGGGCGTCGCGCCCGAGGGCGTGGGCATGCCCGAGCATGGCGGGCACGACGCGCGTGATCCGCAGGCTGGCCTTCGACCCTGGGTGCCGGCGGCCGACGACGTCCTCCGCTTCCCGCGCGGGCCCTCGGCGGGCGACTGCATGCACGCCTTGTTCGAAGCCATCGACTTCACCGACCCGGCGGGCTGGGATGCCGCGATCGACGCGGCCCTGGCGATGCATCCGCAGACCCTGGGCGATGGCGCTGCAGCCGGCGGCCGCGGCGCCGAGCAGGCGCGCCTGCGGCGCATGCTCCGCGGCCTGCTGGAAGACGTGCTCGCCACCCCGCTGCGGGCGGCCGAGGGCGAGGCCCCGGCGCTGCGCCTCGGCGAGCTGCCGCGCGCGCGCCGCCTGGTCGAGCTCGGCTTCCACCTGCCGGCGCCGCGGCTGAGCGCCGACCAACTTAACGCCTGGCTGGCGGCGCAGGGCTACGGCGTGCCGCGGCTCGCCTTCGCCGACCTCGACGGCTACCTCAAGGGCTTCATCGACCTCGTCTTCGAGCACGGCGGGCGCTTCTGGGTGCTGGACTGGAAGTCCAACCACCTCGGCGACCAGCCCGAGGACTACGCCCCGGCGCGGCTGGAACTCGCGATGCAGGCCCACGGCTACCACCTGCAGCACCTGATCTACAGCGTCGCCCTGCATCGCCACCTCGCGCGCAGCCTGCCGGGCTACGACCCGGCGCGCCACTTCGGCGGCGCGCTCTACCTGTTCGTGCGCGGGGTGCGTCCGCGCTGGCGGATCGACGGCCAGCCCGCCGGCGTGTTCCACCACCGCTGCCCGCCCGCGACCCTGCTCGCGCTCGACGCGCTGCTCGCGGCGCGCGTGCAGGCGACGGCGCTCGAGACCGCGTGAGGTCGCAGGCATGAAGGATCTCGCCGAAGGCTTCGCCCGCCACCTCGTCGCCTGGGCGACGGCGCTCGACGCGCCGGCCGACGGCCTTGCCACGCTCGCCGCGGTGGGCCGGCGGCTCGCGCTCGCCAACGCCGCCGGCCATGTCTGCGTGCCGCTCGCGGCGCTGGCGGATCCGGCCGTCTCGGCGTCGGACGCCGCAGGCGACGGGCCGCCCGCGGATGAGCTGGGCAGGCCGTGGGCCGATGACATCGACCCGCTGGGGTCGGACGCACCTGACGTGCCCTCGCTCGGCGGCATCGCGTCCTCCTGGCCCATCGCCGACGAGGGCTGGAAGGCGCCCGCCGCGCCGTCCGCCGCCTGCGCGCGCCTGCGCGCGCAGCTGCTCGCCAGCGGCGTGGCGGTGGCGGCCGCGCAGGCGTGCGCAGGCCGTTCGGCGCATCCGCTCGTGGTCGACGACGGCGACCGCCTCTACCTGCGCCGCAGCTTCGACCAGGAACGCGCGCTGGCGCAGGCGCTGGTCGCACGCGCCGCCGGCAGCGCATCCGCGCTGGAGGCGGCGGCCGGTCCGGCAGGGTCGCAGCGCGGCGACGCCACCGCGACCCTGCTCGACACCCTGTTCCCGCCGCGCAGCGTCGCCGCCGCGCCCGACTGGCAGCGCATCGCCGTCATGCTCGCGCTGCGCGCCCGGCTCACGGTGATCAGCGGCGGGCCCGGCACCGGCAAGACCACCACCGTGGCCGCGCTGCTCGCCTGCCTGCTGGCGGAGCGCCAGGCGCTGCGTATCGCGCTCGCCGCACCCACCGGCAAGGCCGCCGCGCGCATGCTCGAGGCCCTGCGCCAGCGCGCGCAGACGCTCCCCGAGGCGCTCGCCGCACGCCTTCCCGACGAGGCGTTCACCGTGCATCGCCTGCTCGGCGTCACCCCCGAGGCGGGACGCTTCCGGCATCACGCCGGCAACCCGCTCGCGCTCGACGTGCTGGTGGTGGACGAGGCCTCGATGCTCGACCTCGCGCTCGCCGCGCGCCTGCTCGACGCCCTGCCGCCCGGGGCGCGGCTGGTGCTGCTGGGCGACAAGGACCAGCTCGCCGCGGTCGAGGCCGGCGCGGTGTTCGCCGAGCTGTCGGCCGAGCGCGTGTTCAGCGCGCCGGTGTGCGCCCGGCTGGGGCTGGGCAGCGCGTCCGTGGATGTCGTGTCCGCCGCAGCGGCTTCCCCGGGCGTGCTGGCGGACTGCGTGGTCTGGCTTACCGAGAGCCACCGCTTCCGCGCCGACTCCGGCATCGGCCGGCTGGCGGCGGAGGTGCGCGAAGGGCAGGGCGCGCGCGCGCTGGCCTGGCTGCGTGCAGGGGAGGACGCGTCGGTGCGCTGGATCGAGGACGGCGGGGCGCGCCCCGGGCCGCAGCTGATCGCCGCCCTGGAGTCGGGCTACGCCGACTATTTCGAATGCCTGCGCCGTGCGCCCGAGGACGTGGCGGCGGCCACGCGCGCCTTCGAGCGCTTCCGCGTGCTGGTCGCGGTGCGCGAGGGCGGGCGCGGCCTGGCGGCGCTCAACGCCCATCTCGAGAGCCGCCTGCGGGCGCGCCTCGGCCTGGCGCCGGCGCGCGGTACGGCGGCACGCTGGATGCTCGGGCGGCCGGTGATCGTGCTCGCCAACGACTATGCGCTCGGCCTCTTCAACGGCGACATCGGGCTGTGCCTGCCCGACCCCGCCGCGCAGGGCGCGCTGCGCGTGTTCTTCCCCGCCCCGGGCGGCGGATTCCGCGCGCTGCCGCCGCTGCGTCTGCCAGCGCATGACAGCGCGTTCGCGCTCACCGTGCACAAGAGCCAGGGTTCCGAGTTCGAGGAGGTTGCCTTGGTGCTGCCGCACACGCCGGCGCGGGTGCTCACCCGCGAGCTCATCTACACCGGCATCACCCGCGCGGCGCGGCGGGTCACGTTGGCGGGCGCGGCGGAGGTCCTCGTCGCCGGCTGCGCGGCCCGCAGTGCGCGCGCCTCGGGCCTGCGCGACCGCATGCGCGAGGCGCTCCGCGAGCGGTCAGGGGTGCGCTAGCGGCGCTCAGCCGCGCGCGGGCGGGGATGCGCTTTCGCGCCGCGATCCGGCCTGCCTGCCGACGATGCCAGCCGCGCCGGAATCCGCTACCCTGCGCGCTGTTTCCAAGCCCCGGCGCTCCGTCGCCCATCGTCCATGGCCCAGCCCACGCTCAAGCAACGCAAGACCTTCGCGCTCATCCGCATCTTCGGGGGCATGGTCGCAGCCCTCTACCTGAGTTTCGTCGTGGTCAGCAACATGATGGCCGGCATGCCCTTCGAAGGCAGCCTGGTGTTCACCGCGCTCGTCGCCCTCGCCGGCTACGGCTATGCCGCGTGGTATCTGCGCGACCTGTCGGCGGTCGCGCGCGAGGAGCGCGGCGAGCGATGAAGCCGGGGCGCGGGTCGCAGCGCCCGTGCGTCGCCCGTGCCTGCGTGGCGGCGCTCGCCGCACCGCAATCGCGGCCGGGGCGGGCCGGGTGAGCCGGCGCCCGCGCGCTGCGCCGCTCGCCCGCGCGCTGCAGCGGGCGGCGACGTCGATGACGCGCACCGCGCTGAGAGCGGGCGCCCGCGCCGCGGAGCAGGCGGTGGCGCGCACCGTCGAGGCGGTCGCGGCGGCGAGCGCGCCGCCTCCGGGCGCGGGCGACTGGCTGCCCGGACAGGCGCTCGGCCCCGCCGGCCTACGCCGCTTCTTCCTCTTCCGTCCCGCCGGCGTGCGCAACGACGAGCGCCTGCCGCTGCTGGTGATGCTGCATGGCTGCGGCCAGACCGCCGCGGCCTTCGCACGCAGCACGCGCATGAACCGCGTTGCCGCGCAGGGACGCTTCCTGGTGCTCTATCCCGAGCAGGACCGCGCCGCCAATCCGCAGGGCTGCTGGAACTGGTACGACACCCGCAGCCGCCACGCCGACGCCGAGGCGGCCACGCTGATGGCGGCCATCGACCAGGCCTGCCTGCTCTATCCGGTGGACCGTGACGCGGTGGCGCTCGCCGGGCTGTCGGCCGGGGCGAGCATGGCGGCGCTGCTGGCGGTCACCTATCCGTTACGCTTCTGCGCGCTGGCGATGCATTCCGGCGTGCCGCCGGGCAGCGCGCATTCGGCGGCCGGTGCGCTCGCCGCCATGCATGGCCGGCACCCGCCCGTGGTGGCCCTGGCCACCGGGAACCTGCCGCCCCTGCTGGTGATCCATGGCCGCGACGACGGCGTGGTGTCCCCGCGCAATGCGCACGCAGCGGCCGAGCAGTGGGCGGCCGCACTGGGCGCGGCGCAGGCTCCCCCGCGGCAGATTCAGCGCGGCACGCGGCGGCCGATGACGGTCACCGACTTCCGCCGCGGCCGGCGCCTGTGCGTGCGCCTGTGCGAGGTCGAAGCGCTCGGCCACGCCTGGAGCGGCGGCGCTGCGGGCATGCTGTTCAGTGACGAGAAGGGGCCGGATGCGTCGCGCCTGATCGGGCGCTTCGTGGCCACGCAGGGGGCGAATGCGCGCGCCGCGAAACGCTAGGCATGCGGGCGCGGCGGAATTTCCAATGCAGGGTGCGGGAGGCGAGCGGGTGATGGAAGCGAGGTGCGGCAAGGGAACGGACGCCGTCGGCGCGGCTGCCGCGGGCATCGAGGCGCGCTTCGAGGTCGCCTATGCGGGCTTCACGCTCGCGGTGGACCTGCAGCTGCCCGGCCGCGGCGTCACCGCGCTGTTCGGCCACTCCGGCTCGGGCAAGACCACGCTGCTGCGCTGCGTCGCCGGGCTGGAGCCGGCGGCGCGCGGCCGCCTGGTGGTCAATGACGAATGCTGGCAGGACGACGCGCGCGGCGTGCGGGTGCCCACCCACCGCCGCGCGCTCGGCTACGTGTTCCAGGAGGCGAGCCTGTTCCCCCACCTGTCGGTGCGGCGCAACCTGGAGTTCGGCCTGCGTCGCATCCCGGCGGCGGCGCGCCGGGTGCGCCTCGACCACGCGGTGACCCTGCTCGGCATCGAGGCCCTGCTCGAACGCATGCCCGACCGACTCTCCGGCGGCGAGCGCCAGCGCGTCGGCATGGCGCGTGCGCTGCTCACCAGCCCGCGCATCCTGCTCATGGACGAACCGCTCGCCGCGCTCGACCACAAGCGCAAGCAGGAGATCCTGCCCTACCTCGAGCGCCTGCACGACGAGCTCGACATCCCGGTGCTCTACGTCAGCCACGCGCCCGACGAGGTCGTGCGCCTGGCCGACCACGTGGTCATGCTCGGCGCCGGCAAGGTGATGGCCGCCGGCGAGCTGCACGCGACCCTGGCGCGACTGGATCTGCCGACCGCCTTCACCGAGGACGCCGGCGTGGTCATCGACGGCACGGTGGCCGAGCACGACGACCACTACCAGCTCACCCGGCTCGACTTCCCCGGTGGCGCGGTGTGGGTGCAGCGCCAGCCGGCGGCGCTCGGCCGCCGCCTGCGCTTTCGCATCCACGCCCGCGACGTCAGCCTCGCCGACCACAAGGTGGAGGGCACCAGCATCGTCAACCTGATCGCGGTCACGGTGAAGGAAGTGGTCGGCGCCGATTCCCCAGCCCACGTCCTGGTCGGCCTAGACGCCGGCGGCACCGCGCTGATCGCCCGCATCACCCGGCGATCGAGCGCGCAGCTTGGGCTGCGCCCGGGGCTGCGGATGTGGGCGCAGATCAAGTCGGTGGCGCTGCTGGGGTAAGCGGGTCCGCGCCGTGCGCTCACCCCGGCGCCAGGTTGGCGAGCAGGTTCAGGCAGATGGACACCGTGACCACCGACCCCACCGTGGTGAGCAGGATCACGCGCGCGACCAGGGCGGCGTCGCGGCCGTAGTAGCTCGCCAGCATGAACGGGCCGGTGCCGGTTGGCAGTGCGCTCAGCAGCAGGGCAGCGCCTGCCCACAGCGCCGGCAGCTCGAACACGCGGAAGGCGAGAAAGGCGGTGATCGCTGGCTGCAACAGCAGCTTGGCGAGCACCAGCCCGGTTGCGCCGTCGTGCTGCCCCTCGTGCTTCTGGGCGAGGAAGAGGCCGATCGACACCAGCGCGCAGGGCGTCGCCGCCGCGCCGAGCAGGGACAGGAAGCGGGCGGCGGAGGCGGGCAGCTCGGCACCGAAGGCCGCCCAGGTGCAGCCGAGCACCGGCGCGACCAGCAGCGGGTTGGCGGCGAGCGCTCGCACGACCTTGGCAAGCGCGCGCAGCGGAAGCTTCTCCTTCTGCAGGCCGATCTCGACCAGCACGATGCCGACTGCGAACAGCAGGCAGGCCACGATCAGGGTGGCGACGATTGCCGGCATCAAGCCGGCGTCGCCGAACACCAGCGCGCACAGCGGGATGCCGAGAAAGCCGGTGTTGGCGTAGGCCGCGCTCAGGCCATCGATGCTGGCGTCGACCAGCCGGCCCGACTTGCGCACGCGCAACGCCACCGTGGCCGCGAACACCAGCGCGCAGCCGGCACATACCGATGCGATGAAGCCCGGCTGCCAGAGCTGTTCCCAGCTCGCGGTGGCGGTTACATTGAACAGCAGCGCCGGCAGCGCCAGCCAGACCACGAAACGGCTGAGCTCGTTCGACGCCGTCTCGCCCAGGCGGCCGCTGCGGCGACAGACGTAGCCGGCCAGGATGAGGCCGAAGATGGGCAGGACAACGTTGACGATGGCGGACATGCGCGTGACTCCCGAGGTGTTGAGTCAAGCGTAAGGGTGTCGATCGATACCGTCCAATTCCATATGTTGCTTTAATTGATACTCAAGACGTATCGATGACGATCGAGCTTCGCCAGTTGCGCTACTTCGTGACGCTGGCCGACACGCTGCATTTCGGCCGTGCCGCCACCCAGCTGCACATCACTCAGCCGCCGCTCAGCCGGCAGATCGCCGCGCTCGAGGACACGCTCGGTGTCGCGCTGTTCGTGCGCAGCTCGCGCCAGGTCGAGCTGACCGCGGCCGGGCGGCATTTTCACGGGCACGCGGTGCGTGTCCTCGCTGCGCTCGATGGCGCGGTGCGCAGCACCCAGGCTACCGCGCGCGGCGAGCGTGGCGTGCTGCGCGTCGGCTTCACCATGAGCGCGGCGTGGAACGTGCTGCCGGCGCTGATCCGGCGCTATGGCGACGCCTTCCCCGCCGCCGAGATCCAGTTGAGCGAGGTGGTGCCGCGCGAGCTCGACGAGGCCCTGCTCTCTGGCCGCGCCGATGTGGGTATTGCCTTCCCGTGGCAGCGCCCCGACGGGCTCGAGTACCTGCGGGTGCATACGGAACCGTTGTGGGCGGTGCTCCCGACAGGCCATCGCTTGGCCGCAAGCGCGGTGGTGGCGGTGGGCGAGCTGGCCGACGAACCCTTCATCACCTTTCCCGCCGCTACCGCGCCGGCGCTGCACGCGCTGGTGGCCGGGTGTTGCCGCGAGCACGGCTTCGAACCGCGCATCCGGCTCGAGACCCACCTGCAGCAGACCATCGTCAACCTGGTGGCGGAAGGCCTCGGCGTGTCGCTGGTGCCGCGCTCGATGAGCCGGATGCAACTGCCGGGCGCGGTGTTCCGGCCGATCTCGTCGCCGCGCGTGATCGAGCAGGGCGTGATCTGGGCCGCGCACAATGCCAACCCCTGCCTGGCGCGCTTTCTCGACTGCGCGCGCGCCTTCGGCGCGGAGGGGGCGGGCGGGGATTGATCGTGCGCTCGCGGCGGCGGGGGCTCGCGTCCTGTCATGCACGGATGCGATGATGCGGGTCCCCGAACCGGATGGATTTTCCGATGAGCAAGAACACCCCCCTGCGCGCCCGCAACTTCCCCTCCGCCGAAGACGAGGCGCGCGCCGCCCAGCCCCACGGGCGCTACGACGGCCCCGGCAGTTCCTTCCGCATGGCCTTCACCGACACCGACTTCCTGCTGCGCGAGGAGTTGCGCCCGGTGCGGCTGCAGCTCGAGCTGCTCAAGGCCGAGCTGGTGCAGCAGGAGCAGGGGGTGGAATCGACCGTGGTCGTGTTCGGCAGCGCGCGCTTCAAGGCGCCCGACGTGGCCGCCAAGATGCTCGAGGATGCGGTGGCGAGCCGCGACGAGGCGGCGATCCGCCGCGCCGAGCAGATGGTCAGGAACGCGCGCTGGTACGCCGAGGCGCGCCGCTTCGGCGAGCTCGTGACGCGCGAGGCCGAGGCGCTGGGCGAGCCGGTGATCGTCGCCACCGGCGGCGGGCCCGGGATCATGGAGGCGGGCAACCGTGGCGCCTTCGAGGCCGGCGGGCGCAGCATGGGGATGAGCATCTTCCTGCCCTTCGAGGAGGCGCCCAACCCCTACATCACGCCCGAGCTGTGCTTCCAGTTTCACTACTTCGCCATCCGCAAGATGCACTTCCTGATGCGCGCGGTGGCGCTGGTGAGCTTCCCCGGCGGGCTGGGCACGCTCGATGAACTCTTCGAGGTGCTGACGCTGACCCAGACGCGCAAGATCCGCCGCCGCCCGATCGTGCTCGTCGGGCGCGACTTCTGGGAACGCCTGATCGACTTCGACGTGCTGGTCGAGCACGGCGTGATCAGCCCGGAGGACAAGAACCTCTTCCACTACGCCGAGACCGCCGAGGAGGCCTGGGATGCGATCAAGGCGGCCTACAGCGGCGACAACCCCACGCTCACGGCGCGGCAGCTGAAGGGAAATTGAGCGCGCGAGCGCCGTGCCCCGCCGCGGGCCGTGGCGGTTAGCGCGATGAACGAGGCGCCTCCCGACATCCTCTTCGTGCACGGGCTGTGGATGCATGGCTGCGTGTTCGCGCTGCACCGCCGCCGGCTCTTGGCGGCCGGCCGGCGCAGCCACGTGTATTCCTACCCCTCGCTGCGCGGATCGCTCGCGGGCGCGGCCGACGGGCTGGCCGAGCGCATCGCGCGACTCGAGCGCCGGCCCCTTCATGTGGTCGCCCACAGCCTGGGCGGCTGCATCGCGCTGCTCATGCTCGCCCGCCATCGCCCGCAGGGGGTCGGCCGCGTCGTGCTGCTCGGTTCGCCGACCCGCGGTTCCTACCCGGCGCAGCGGATCCTGCGCGTGCCGCTGCTGCGCCATGCGCTCGGGCAGGTGCTGCCGCAATGGCTGGCGCAGGCGCCGCCGGAGGTGGATCCGGCGCTCGAGATCGGCGTCGTGGCGGGCAGCCTGCCGATCGGTCTCGGGCGCATCGTGCCCGGCCTGCCGCGGCCCAACGACGGCATGGTGACGGTCGACGAGACGCGCTGGCCGGGGGCGCGCGATCACATCGTGCTGCCGGTCACGCACATGCAGATGCTGTGGTCGCGGGCCTGCCTGGCGCAGGCCGTGCGCTTCGTCGATACCGGCGCCTTCGACCACGCCCCGCCTGCCGCCTGAGCGCCGATCGGCGGCGGGTACGCCAGGCGGCGGGGCGGCCCCCGCCGCTGCGGGGGCTCAGAGTCCGTCGCGGATCTCGGCGAGCGCCTTGCGCAGGGCGGGCAGGTCGCTGCCGAGGAGCGCGATCAGGCAGTCGAGGTTCTCGATCACCGAGGCGCGCTCGCGCGGGCTGGCGCCGCGCCCGATCACCCGGCGGTAACCGGCGCCGACTTGCGCGGCGAGCGTCGCGCATTCGGCGGGCAGGGTGTCGGCCTGGCGGCTGCGGCGGCCGGCGGGTGGTGCGCTCGCGAGGCACTGGTCGAGCAGGCGCACGAGCTCGAGGTCGGCGAGCGCGGCGCCGTCCCAGAAATCGGGCGCCTCGGCGTAGCGCTTGCGCAGCGCCTCCGGCAGGCGCGCGAGCTGCAGCGCGAGGGGCGCGCGCCAGCTGTCGGGCCGCCCGGGGTCGAGGCGCTGGGCGAGGAGCACCGCGCTCGCCCAGTTGGTGAAGGGATAGGCCTCGGCCTCCCGGCCCAGCTCGAAGGATTCCCAGTACGCCGCCGCGCAGGCGTCGAGCGCCTTCAGGCGCGCCGCCGCGCGCTCGGCGACCACGGCGCTGCGCTTGTAGGCGCTGCCGAGCAGGTCGAGGCGTTCGGTGCTGGGTACGCGCCCGCACAGCAGCTCGAGATCGTCGATGCCCTGCTGCATGCGCGCCTTGCGCGCCGCCGCGTCGGCCGCGGATGCGCCGCCGTGCGCACGCTGCGCCTGCCACTGCTCGGCGGCCAGGCGCACGCGGAAGTTGGCGAGCTGTTCGACGGCGCGCATCGGGCAGTTGCCCTTGGCGGCGGTGAGCGCGCGTTCGAGCTGCTCGATCGCGGCCTCCCAGAAGCGCGCCTCACCCCACGCGAAGCCGAGCGCCGCAGCCACGTCGGCGCGCGCCAGCCAGCGCGCGCGCTCGGTGTCCGGAATGCGGGCGAGGAGGGCGTTGATGCGCCCCGCCGTGGCCTCGTCGCGTCCGGCCGCAGCGGCCCCGGCGCGCAGCCACTGGGTGAGGTTGTCGAGTTCGACGACGAGTTCGTCGGGGGCGTGGAAGGGCTGGCGCTGGCGGCGGCGCGGCGTGCCGTTGCGCTGCAGGCTGAAGGCCGGGTCGCCGTAGCACTGGTAGGCGCCCCAGGTGTTCACGCCAGGGAAGCGCAGCCACACCTCCTCGCGCGCGGCGCGCACCGCCTCGCCGAAAGCCTCGCCGTCGAGCATGCGGCGGTAGAAGGCGTCGGCGAAGGCGAGCGCGGCGGCGTCATCCACCGCCCAGCCCGCGGCCACCACGGCGCGCACGCCCATGCGGATGAACTGCATGCCGAGGTTGGCGGCGAGCGCGCCGCGGTCGGTGCCGGCACCCGCCTTGCCGAGGTGGCAGCAGTTGATGAAGACGAGCTCGGGCACCCAGCGCATCTGCTCGATGTCGCCCGGCGTCAGGAAGATGTCGCGGCCGATGACCATCCCCGAGACCTTGGTCGGCCTGGGTTCGGCGTCCGTCTTGCGGCTGCATGGACGGTCGGCGCGCGGCGGCAGCACATGCTCGTGCTCGCCGTGGCCGGCGAGGTGGAGGATGCGCCAGGCGTCGCCGTGCAGGCGCTCGATGATCTTGTCGGCGCGCTGGTCGATGCAGTCATCGACCAGCCAGCCCTGGCCGCGCAGCAGGGCGGCGACCTTGAAGGCCTCGTGCTGGGCGCCGGGCAGCGGCGGGAAGTCGGGGCAGTCCTCGAGGTCGGGGTTGCCGACCACCAGCGCGCGCGCCTCGAAGGCGTGCGCCGGGCGGGCGCGGAATTCGGCGGTGCGCAGCTGGCGCACCAGGCCGGCATTGACCGCGGGCGGGCGGCCGTTGTCGCTCCAGCGGTTCTCGAGCAACTCCCACGGATAGCGGGCCGAGCACGCGTCCACCAGCAGCACCAGGTCGCCCTGGCGCGGCGCGGCCTCCTTGAGACGCAGCGGCAGCAGCATCTCATACAGCGTGCGCGCGGCCTCGGGGTTGGCGCTCGGCGAGCTCGAGGCGCTGCGGATGAAGGCGTCGGCGAGCGCGAGCTGGCCGGTGGCGAGCGTCTCCTCGGCGCGTGCGCGGTCGGTGGTGAAGATGAAGCGCAGCGCGTTGCGCTGGCCGTCCTCGTCGACGATCTCGAGCCGGTGCCACCACTCCGGGGCCTCGTCGAAGCGCACCCGCCGGCAGCCGGCGCGGCCGCTCTCGACCACCCGGGCCGGCCAGCGCACGGCGGCGGCGATCTGGCTGTTGGCGAGGATGGCGCGCAGGCTCTCGGCGGCGGTGATGGCGACGTCGGCGAAGAGCTCGACGAACTCGAGGCGGTCGATGCTGACCGGCTTGTCGAGGCGGGCGTCCTGCAGCTGCGCGTTGGCGGCGATCGTCGCGCGCACGATGGCCTCGATCGAGTCGCGCACGGTGAGCGCGCCGGCACCGGTGCCGACCAGCAGGCAGGACACCGGGGCGCGGCGCGGGCCGTCGACCGGGCCGAAGCGGGCGTTCGGCCACTGCGACACCTGCAGCGCGTAGTCGAGCAGGGCCGCGCGCACGCCGGCCTCGAGCAGGCCGGGGGTGAGCTCGCCGACCTGGCCGAGACCGACCACGATCGCGCCCTCGGGCTTGGCGTCGCGGCGCACGTTGAAGAACAGTGCATTGGTGTCGAGCCGCCCGGGGTAGAGGCCGAGCTCGAGCCGGCGCGACAGCGCGTGGTCGAGCTGGCGATCGAGGGTGGCCTCGGCGCTGACGATGGTGTCGCCCTGGTAGTGGCCGACCAGCACCGGGTGGCGCGCATAGGACAGGTCGCCATGGCGCACGCTGATCTCGATCGTCGGCGCCGCCGGGCGGGCGCCGGCGGGGGCGCGGCGCAGCCCGCCGCCGAAGCCCAGGCTGCGCAGCTCGTCCTCGGCGGGCAGGCCGTCGGCGGGCGGCGTGGCGGGGAGTTCGAAGCGCGCCGCCTCCTCGCCGCCGGCGCGCGCGCGGAGCGGCGGCGCCTTCGCGAGGCGGGCGGTGGTCCCGGTCTGCAGCAGGTCGAGGTAGGCGGCGAAAGCGTGCTGCTGCACGCACAGGGCGTCGTGCGCGGTGTCCTCGAGGTACCAGGTCGGCAGTGCGTCGAGCTGGCCCGAGGCCCAGCTCACGGTACCGTCGCCCTCGCGGCTGGCGAGGAAGGCGAGGCGCTTGCGGCCGCTGAGCCAGGCCGCCTCGCCGGCCTCGAGGCCATAGTCGGCAAGCTGGTAGTCGACGATGGTGGCGGACTGGCAGCCGGCGACGTAGCACATGTGCGCGGGGTCGGGACGGGCGGCGCGCAGCAGCGCCCAGGTCTCGCGCGCGCTGCGCAGCGCCGTCTCCGGCGGCGTTTCCCAGCGCGCCTGCAGGTTCTCGCGCAGGCTGCGCCAGCGCGTCGGGTCGGAGAAGTCCGGATCCTGTTCGCCGAAGGGCAGCAGCTCGACGAGGCCGGGATAGTGGCGGACCAGGTCGACGATCTCGTCGGCGCCGCGGGTGAAGTCGAGCAGGGCGAGCCGGGCCTGGGTGGGGTTGCAGCCGGTGAGCCAGCGCAGGGCCTCGTAGGAGCCGGCGTTGGGCGTGCCGAGCATCAGCAGGCGGCTGCCGGGAAGGCGGGTGATCCTTTCCCAGAGCGCCGCGCCGCGCGCGCCGTCGGCGATCATCGCGCGCACCACCAGGCCGCCCATCGAGTGCGCCACCAGATGCACCGGCTGACCGGCCTGCTCGGCCAGCGGCAGCCATTGCTCGAGCGCGCGCGCCAGACGGGCCGCGGCCTCGCGGATCGACAGCCGCCAGTCGTAGGCGAACACCTCGACGCGGTGGCTGGCACCGAGGAACTCGATCAGCGGGGCGTAGAAGTCGTCGATGACATGGTCGGCGACGATGTCGCCGCGATCGATGGCGAGCTCGCCGAGCGCGCCGCGCAGCAGCGCCCGGTAATCGAGCCAGACCGGCCGCCCTGCGGCCGACAGGGTGCTCCCCATGGTGCCCGGCAACACCACCGCGAGCGGGCGGGCGCCGGGCTTCTCGTGGCTGCGCTCGACCGCCTGGCGCCAGCGCGGCGGCGTCTGCGGCGCCTCGGCGATCGGCAGGAAGCTGGCGTTGTCGCTGTCGCCACGGGTGAGCGCGGCGACCAGCCAGCCCACGCTGTCGGCGTTACGGAAGTAGCTGAAGTGGTTCACCTGCGCGCCGCGGTCGAGGCGGAACCGTGCGCGCCCCGGCAGCCGGCGCAGGCCGCCGGACATCGAGCCGGTGTTGACGACGAGGTCGTGGTCGGCGCCGTAGAACCAGTCGGTGACGAGCAGCTTGATCTTCTGCCAGGCCGAGTCGCCCTCGACGTCGCCGGCGATCACGCTGAGGTCGGCGGCGCATACGAGCTCGGGGTGGTGCAGCAGCCTGGTCAGCGCCGAGCCCGGCATCATCGCCTCGAGGCCGGGCAGGGTGCGCGGATCGGTGCGTTCCTTGACCACGGCGAGGAGGAATTCGAACGCGTCGGCGAAGGGCGACGCGCCGAGCGCCTTGCCGGCGAGGAAGTTCAGCATCGACAGCCAGCGATCGAGTCGCCCGGAGGCGAGCGTGGTGCCGCGCGCCGGGCAGGCCACGCGCGCGAAGCGGGTGACGCGCGGCTTGCGCGTGGCGAGCTCGGCGAGGAGTTCGGCGAGCGCCTCGCGGTCGCGGTCGTAGGCTTCGTCGCGCTCCGCCAGGGCCTCGGGCGACAGCGGCAACAGGCCGAGCTGGGCGGCGATCGTGCGGTCGGCGGCGAACAGCGTGTCGAGGCGGCTGTCGTCGAGCAAGCCGGCCACGCCCTCGCATTCGCCGAGGCAGAGCAGCTCGCCCACCAGGCCGCCGCGCGAATGGCTGACCAGATGCACTTCGGCGTCCTGTGGCAGGCGGCGGACGAGTTCGAGCGCGTTGTGCACCGGGCTCTCGGTGAGGCTGCGGTGCTCGTAGGCGAATGCGCGCCCGCCATAGGCGCCGGCCAGGCGCGCGCGCGCCTCGCGGCCGGCGGCGTTGTCGGCCGCCCACAGCTTGCCGAAGCTGCCGCGCGTGCTCGATGCGGTGCCGTGCAGGAAGATGAGCAGCGGGCCGCGGCCGGCGGGCAGGGTCTCGCCGTCGGCGAGCGCGCTGAGCGCGAAGTCGCCGTCGAGGTTCAGCGCATGCAGGCCGGGCCGGCCGCCCTCGAGCTTGCGGTCCTCGAACCAGCGCCCGAGCTTGCTCGCGGCCTGCTCTTCCACACGCACGCCGAAGAACTCGAGCACGCGGATGCCCAGGCCGACGAGCCCGCGTTCGCCGCGGCTGGGGTCGGTGGTGGCGGGCGCGAGGCTGTCGAACTCCCAGGCGTCGCCGCCGTCGCGCGCCAGGCTGCGGCGGCCGTGTTCGCGCACCAGGGCGTCGGCGCGGGTCCATAGCTCGAAGCCGTTGTCGAGTTCGACGCGCACGATCTCGTCGGCGGTGACGCGCAGCTCGCCGGTGACGCCGTCGCGCGCCCGCCCCGGGGTGAGCAGGCGGTGGCTGGTGATGCGGGCCGGGGCGTCGGCCGAGCCCGGGCGCAGGGCGCCATCGGGGGCCTGGACGCTGCCGCGGATGAGGAAACTGCGTTGGGACATGGGGCCTCCCGGGGGCGTGTCCGTTGCGTTCATCGGTCCGATGCCTTTGCCATGCAGGCGTGTGCGATGCTGATCAAGCCTAGTTCACGGCGACTCCGCCTGCCACAGCCTGCGGCTGTCGATATGGATGACGTGGCCGTGATGGCGCTGCACCTCGGCCACCATGTGCGCGGTGCCGCCGGCACCGTCGCCGCTCTGGCCGTCCCACAGGCAGAGCAGCCAGACGCGGTCACCGCCGCAGGCGAGCGCGGTGTCGAGCAGCCAGCGGTTGCAGCGCTCATACGGATTGTCTTCCCCCGGCGCCGCCGGCATCGCCTGTGGCGGTGCGGGCAGGCGCCCGGCCACCGCGCGGTAGCGTGCCACCCACTGCTCGCCCTCGCACACCGGGCGCACGGAGCGCTCGATGAACTCGGCTTCGGCGAAGGGTTGCAGGAACTGCACCGGCATGGCGCACGCAAGTGCGGCCTCGGCAAAGAGGAGGTCGCCACCCGCGGCGCCCTGGGTGAGTCCGAGGTCGCCAGGGCCGGCATGCAGTTCGGCCAGCGCCGCTGCGATGCGGCGCCCGGCTTCGGGCACGCGATCGGGCGGGAAGCGCGGCGCAGCGCGCCCTGGCGCGTCGACCATGTGGCCGGCGAAGAGGATCACGCGATGCGGCGGGCAGCTTGAGGCGCGAGAGGATGAGGGCATGAGGATTCCCACGGGGCTGGCGGGTGGGGCGGGCTTGCGCTGCATGATAGGAGGCCTCGCGCCTTCTTGCGAGGCGCCGCGGTGTCCGCGCTGGCCAGTTGCGCTGCGACTTGCGCCCACGACGGTGTGTGTCTAGCCTGCCTTCATGCGTACGCCCGGGCAGGCAGATGAATCCGATCGTGATGGTGAAGTATGACGACGGTCATGCACTGGAAAGTGTTTATGGACCCGGGCATCTGTCCGGCGGCGCCGATACGGCACGAATCACCGGCTACCTGTTCGCCGGCCCTGCGGCTGGAGAAGGCGGCGCTGGTGATTCCGCCCTTCCGTCTCCGCGACCTTGGGCAGTGCTTCATCCAGCACCACGAACTGCGCATCGACCTGACCAGCCTGGAGCCGGACCGGTACCGGATCGTGGTGGTGCAGAACTTCTGGGTCGAGGACGCGAACCCTGACCTGGACGAATGCCTTGCGGGCATCTTCCTCGCGCGCCGCCGGCGCGACGGCCAGTGGGAGGCTGCGGAGAACTGGCCGGTGGAGTGCCGCTCGATCGCCTGTCTCGGCGTGCTCGACCTCGCCGACCCCGCGCGGCCCCGGCTCGCGCCCGCGCCCTCATGCTGACCAACACCACGCAGCGCCGCTTCGACGTCATCGAAGTGACGAACGAGATGCCCATCAACCGCATGGGGGGCGTCGGCACGGTCATGGAGAGCCTGATGAGCGGGCTGCGGGCGGAAGGTGTCCGGCCGCTGTGGTTCGTCACCGACCACGCTTACCGCCCTGCGCAGCTCGAGGCCCTGCTGGCGCGCTTCCCCGACGTGGTGGTCGGTGGCGCGCACGAGCTCGACGCCTTCGACGCACCCGTGCTGCACGTGCACAGCTACCAGCAGAACCCGGCCCTGCACGCCCGGCTGCGCCGTCGCCACGCGGTATTCACGGTGCACTCGCTGCTCGCCCATGAGGAGTTGTCCAACGGCGTCGCCTTGCACGGCGCGGTGCGCGGCCAGGAGGAGATGATCGCGCTCGCCCGCTGCGTGGTGCTGCTCTCCGCCTCGGAGCTGGCCAAGTACCGGGCGCTGGGCTACGAGGCCCTCAACCCGCGGGTGCGCGTGATCCACAACGGCGTGGGCTGCGCGGCGCCGTACCGCGCCCCGCGCGGCCGCCAGGTGCTCGGCTTCTGCGGCCGCCTGGTGCCGCGCAAGCATCCCGAATACGTGCAGTGGATACTGACCGAGCCGGGCTTCGAGACCCGCCGCGTGCTCATCGCCGGGCGCGGCTTCAGCCCTTACGCGCGCGACCTGCTCGCCCGCCATGCGCTCGCCGAGCGCGTACGCTTTCTGGGCTGGTGCGCCGGTGCGCGGCTCGAGGCCTTCTTCGACGCCATCGACGTGCTCGCCGTGCCGACCATCTACGAGCCCTTCGGCCTGGTCGCGCTGGAGGCGGCGGCGCGCGGCATTCCGGTGGTGTGCCCGCGCACCGATGGCCTGGTCGAAGTGCTCGGCGAGCATGCGTTCTACTGCGAGGACACGAGCTACGAGGCGTTCCGCGAGGCGATGCGGCGCTGGGACGCGGCATCCCCCGAGGCCCTCGCCGCCCTGAGTGCGGGCGCCCGCAAGCGTTACCTCGAAGCCTTCACCGATCTGGCGATGGCGCGCCGCTACTGCGCGCTGTTCGCCGAACTCAGGGCGGCACCGGCGCTGCCGGAATCTCGTCCACCAGACAGCGAAAGCCGAAATCCCGCACCGTATCCGCCGGGGTGAAGAAGCCGCGGTTGGAGACGCGCATCTCCACCGGGATCGATGCCCACGACGCGCCGCGCACCACCTTCTTGTGCAGCTTGTCGACATACACCTCGGGGTCCTCGGTCGGCGCGCGCGAGGAACGGCCCTGATACACCTCGGGGTCGTACCAGTCGGAGATCCATTCCCAGACGTTGCCGACCATGTCCACCAGGTTGAAGCCATTGGGGGCAAAGCTGCCCACCGGCGAGGTGGTGCCCTCCCAGTCGTGGTTGTCGCCGTAGTTGGCATTGACCGGACCGAGGATGTCGCCCCAGGGATAGAGGCGGTCGGCAAGGCCGCCGCGGGCGGCGTATTCCCACTGCGCTTCGCTCGGCAGGCGGCCGCCGACCCAGGCGCAGTACGCGCGCGCCTGGGCCCAGCTCAGGTTGCACACGGGGTGGTCCATATTGGACCAGCCCGGGTTGTGCTTGGGCGCCGGCGGCATCGGCTGCCCGCAGGCGAGCGCGAAGCGCTTGTAGGCGGCGACCGTCACCGGCCCGCGCGAAAGCCAGAAGCCGTGCGTGATGCGCACCGGGTGACGGGGCCTCTCGTCGTCGTAGCGCTCGTCGTTCAGGGTGTCGATCGGAACCCGCCCCATGAAGAACTCGCCCGGCGGGATCCACACGTAGTCGAGCTGGTCCTGCGGATGCACGCGCACGGTTCCCGCGGCCAGGCTGGCCGCCTCGATCAGCGTGCTGCGGTGCGCGTCCATCGCCGCGCGCAGGCGCCCGATCAGCGTGCCCACGTCCTGATGAAAGCTCAGGTGATGCACCGGATGGGCCTGGAGCGAGGACAGGCGCGCCAGTTCCGGCGGCAGGGCTTCGGGCGGCGGCAGGGACGCCTCGTCCACCAGCAGCGGGATCACCCGCACGCCGCGGGTCAGCGCGGCGGCGATCTCGAGCCGTACCCAGTCGTCGGGCTGGTCGAGCCGTCGGCGGCCGAACTTGTCGGCGGTCGCCAGCCAGCGCGTGCCGATCACGACGAGGCAGACCTCGCAGGCGCGCAGGGTGGTGTCGATCACCCGGGTGAAGTCCTCGCCGGCGGCGATGCGCTCGACGTCCATGAACACGCGCAGCTCGGGGAACTCGCGCTCGAGCCGGTCGTACAGCCGGCCGGCATGGCCGGCGCTGTCGTCGCGGCGATAGCTGATGAAGATGCCTGACATCGTGGCTGAGCGATTGGGGGCGAGATCTCAACTTAGACCATGGCCGTCCGCTCTGCCCGCACGCGTTCGCCGTCCCGACGCGACCGCTCCGGATGCCTCCCGCCCCACGGCCACGCCGACCGCAGTTGCAGCACCGGACCGTGAAGCATGCCTGGGCCGCGGCGGCGCCGCCCCTCTAGAATGGGGCTCCATCTGGGGGAGCCGGGGATGATGAAGGGGGTGACCGCGCAGGCAGGCGGGGGTGCCCGGGCCGCGCGTGGCGTCATGGGCGGTTGGCAGCGGGAGCGGGCAGCGTGAGCTGGGCGGGCCTTGGTCGCGCGTGCGCAGGCTGCCGCCGGCGGATGCGCCTCTGCCTGCTCGGTCTGCTGTGCCTGTGCTGGAGTCTTGCCAGCCAGGCGGCGGCGCTGCCGCTCGATGCGGCGGGCACCGGGCCCCTCGGGCGCGAGGCCACCGTCTTCGTCGAGCGTGACGCAGCGCTCACGCTGGAAGCGGCGCTTGCCGCGCAGCGCAGCGGACAGTTCGCTGCCGGCGCAGCCGCGGTGCCCAAGTTCGGCATCGGCGCCCGACCGGTGTGGCTGCACCTGGCGGTCGACACGCCCGCGGCGCAGCGGCGGCAGATCGTCGTCGGCGCGCCCTGGACCGACCGTGTCGACGTCTACCTGCTGCGTGGCGACGCGGTGGTCGCGCACCTTGCCGCCGGGGACGGCGAGAGGGGCTTGCTGCCGCCGACGGGTAGCCTCGGCTTCGTGCTCGACCATGACTTCGCGCCAGGCGTCACCGACATCCTCGTGCGCGCGGCCTCCCCCGATCCGCTGGTGGTCCCGTTGCGCCTGCTGACGCCTGCCGCGGCCGCCGCGGCGCAGCGTGCGCACGACTACGGTTATGGCCTGCTCTACGGCTACCTCCTGGCGCTGATCGTCTACAACGCCATGCTCTACGTCGGCCTGCGCGACCGCAGCCAGCGCGACTACGTGCTCTACGTGGGCAGCTTCCTGCTGCTCAGCATGGCGTACTCGGGGCATGGCCAGGTGTGGCTGTGGCCGGATCAGCCGGAGGTCCAGCGTTACGCGATCCTGGTGCTGATGGTGCTGTTCGGCTGCATGGGCCTCGGCTTCGCGAGCAGCTTCCTGGGCTTGCGCAGCAGCCTGCCCGGACTGCACCGCCTCGTGCGCGTGCTGATGGTGGCGGGGGCGCTGGCGATGGCGCTGTGCGTGGCGTTCGACCTTCAGCCTGCGGCCGGGGTGGTCGCCTTCGTGTTCACCCAGGTCTTCGCGCTGGCGATGGTGTGGATCGGCGTGGCCAGCGTGCGCCGCGAGCGCATCGGCGCGCCGTATTTCCTGGCCGGGGCGTTGATCGCGATGGCGGGCACCGCCATCACCACCTTCGCGGTGTGGCATGGCTTGCCGTATTCGGCGTGGGCGCTCCATGCCGCGGAGGCGGGCGTCGCCCTCGACGGCACGGTGCTGACGCTGGCGTTGGCGTACCGGATGCGGCGGCTGCGCGGGGAGCGCCAGCGCGCCGAGCACCTCGCCGCGACCGATCCGCTCACCGGCCTGCGCAACCGGCGCGCCTTCAGCGCGGCGGCGGCGGCGCTGTGGCAGGCCACCCAGCAGGGCGGGCGCCCGCTGGCGGCGATCGTGCTCGACCTCGACCATTTCAAGCTGCTCAACGACACCCATGGCCACGCCGCCGGCGATGCCGCCCTGATCGCGGTGGCGCGGCTGCTCGAGCAGGGTTGCCGCGAGGCCGACCTGGTCGCGCGCTGGGGCGGAGAGGAGTTCGTCGTGCTGATGCCCGATGCCCGCCTGGCGCAGGCGCGACGCACCGGCATGCGCCTGCTCGAGGCGATCCGCGCGGTACGCATCGAGCACGGCGGCCAGCGCCTGCACCTGAGCGCGAGCGTCGGCGTGGCCGAACGCGGCACCCACGCGAACCTCGAGGCCTTGATCGACGAGGCCGACCACTGGATGTACGAGGCCAAGCGGGTGGGGCGCGGCTGCGTCTGCTGTGGCGACACGACACCATCGGCAGGGGTGAAGGCGGACTAGGTATCGCCCCTGCCGATCATGATCCCGCCCTGCCGCCGCCACGCGGCCGGGGTGGTGCCGTAGGCGCGCTTGAAGGCGCGGCAGAAGGCGGCCTCCGAGTCGTAGCCGATGTCGAAGGCGATCTGCGCGGTCGCCGCGGGGCTGTCGCGCAGGCGCAGCGCGGCGAGTTGCAGCCGCCAGTTCGCCAGGTAGTGCATCGGCGGCGTGCCGAGCAGGGCGGTGAAGCGCTCGGCGAAGGCGGAGCGCGACAGGCCCACGGCGCGCGCCAGCTCCTCGGTGGTCCATGGATGGGCGACACGGCTGTGCAGCAGCGCCAGCGCGCGCCCGACCGTGCGGTCCTGCAGCCCGGCGAGCCAGCCGGTGTGGCCGGCGGGCAGGTTCGCCAGGTAGCGCCGGACCGCCTCCACGAACAGCAGCTCGGCGAGCTTGCCGAGCACCGCGGCCGAGCCGATGCCGCCTGCGGCGAACTCCTCGGCGGCGTGGCGGAAGGAACTCTCGATCCAGTCGCCGCCGGTGCCGTCGCGCACGCCGAGCTTCAGCACCGGCGGCAGGGTGGCGACGAGCGGGTTGTGCGGCGCCTCGCAGCCGAGAAAGCCGCACACGATGCGGGTGTGCTCGCCGCCGCCACCCAGGCGCAGCGAGGCCGGCGTGCCGGCGTCGGGCGCCTGCAGGTGGGGGTCGATCGGCGTCGGCCGCAGGCCCGGCGCGCTCGCCAGCAGGTGGCCGTCATTGCGCGGCAGCATGACGATCTCGCCGGCCGCCACGTCGACCGCTTCGCCGCGGTCAAGACTTCCGGCGTCGCGGACATATCGGCCATGCGGCCATGAACTTAACTTAGCACTGCGCGCACGCCCCGGCCGATCTTCGCTCTCCCGGGGGTAGAAGGCGCGTCACCCCCACCCCAGCAAGGAGAACGAAGATGAGCTTCCACGACGACCATGGCCTCGCCTGCACCGGCGCCGATGCCGACAGCGCCGCCCACTACCGGCGCGCCCTGCACCAGTTCCGCTGCTACATCGAGGATCCGGTGGCGAGTGTCGATGCCGCGCTCGCGCTGCGCCCCGACTTCGTCATGGCCCATGCGCTGAAGGCCTGGCTGCACCTGCTCGGCACCGAGCCGGCGGGCATCCCGGTGGCGCGCGCCTGCCTGCTCGCGGCCTCGCGGCTGCCGGCCTGGTCGCGCGCCATGGCGGGCCATCACGCCGTGCTCGGCATGCACGCCTTCGGTCTCGAGGAGTGCGGCGACTACGTCCGCGCCGAGGCGCAGGGGCGCGCCGGCGTCGAACTCGAGCCGCGCGACGGCTGGGCCCAGCACGCGGTCGCGCACGTGATGGAGATGCAGGGCCGCGAGCGCGACGGCATCGCCTGGATGCGCGCCGACCCCGCGGCCTGGTCCACCGACAGCTTCTTCCGCGTGCACAACTGGTGGCATCTCGCGCTCTACCACCTCGAGCTGGGCGAGATCGACGAGGTGCTGGCCTTGTACGACGGGCCGATCCGCGGCGAGCGCTCGACCGTGATCCTGGACCTGATCGACGCCTCGGCCATGCTGTGGCGCCTGCACCTGCGCGGCATCGACGTCGGCTCGCGCTGGCAGCGGCTCGCCGAGGACTGGGCGCCGTTCGCCGCCGCCGGCAACTACGCCTTCAACGACGTGCACGCGACCATGGCCTTCGTCGGTGCGGGGCGTCTCGATCTGGTCGACACGGTGCTGGAGGCGCAGCGCGCGGCGATGCAGGGCGACGGCGACAACGCCGCCTTCACGCGTGAGGTGGGGCAACCGCTGACGCGGGCGATCCGCGCCTTCGGCGAGGGGCACCATGCCGAGACCGTGCGCCTGATCCGCGACGTGCGCGAGATCGCCCACCGCTTCGGTGGCAGCCATGCGCAGCGCAGCGTGCTCGACCTGACGCTGATCGAGGCCGCGCTGCGTGACGGCCAGCAGGCGCTCGCCGTCGCGCTGTGCAACGAGCGTGTCGACACGCGCCCGCACAGCCCGCTGACCCGGCTGCTGCGGCAGCGCGCGGCGCCGCTGCGGGCAGCGGCTTGAGGCAGGCGCATCGGGGCGGCCTTCAGCACCGACCTGCGCGGTCGCGCCAGGGGCCCGATTCGTGGCCTATCGTCGGCGGCATTGGCTGAATATAATTACAGCCATGCCGCCTTCGTCTTCTTCCACTGCTGCGCCCCTCGCGGCAGCGCCCGAGCCTGTCGCTTCCGACCCGCTCGCCCGCCTCAACCCGGCGCAACGCGCGGCGGTCGAGCACGGGGTCACGGGCGATGCGAACGCCACGGGCCTCTTTCCGCGGCCGGCGCAGCCGCTGCTGGTGATTGCCGGCGCCGGCTCGGGCAAGACCAACACGCTCGCGCATCGCGTGGCGCACCTCATCGCCCACGGAGCCGACCCTTCGCGCATGCTGCTGCTCACCTTCTCGCGCCGGGCGGCCGACGAGATGGGCCGGCGCGTGCGTCGCATCCTGGCGCAGGCGTCCGCGGGAAGGCCCGGGCTGGCGCAGGCCGAGCTGCACTGGTCGGGCACCTTCCACGCCATCGGCGCGCGCCTCTTGCGCGACTACGCCGGGCGCATCGGGCTCGACCCGGGCTTCACCATCCACGACCGCGAGGATTCCGGCGACCTGATGAACCTGGTGCGCCACGAACTCGGCCTGTCGGCGACCCGGCAGCGCTTTCCCCAGAAAGGCACCTGCCTGGCGATCTACTCGGCGGCGGTCAACACGCAGGCGCCGCTCGCCGAGGTGCTGCAGGCGAACTTCCCGTGGTGCGCGGAGTGGGAGGACGAACTCAAGCGCCTGTTTCGAGCCTACGTCGAGGCCAAGCAGGCGCAGCAGGTGCTCGACTACGACGACCTGCTGCTGTACTGGGCGCAGATGGTGGCCGAGCCGGCGCTCGGTGCCGAGATCGGCGGCCTCTTCGACCACGTGCTGGTCGATGAGTACCAGGACACCAACCCCCTGCAGGCGTCGATCCTGCTCGCAATGAAACCCGATGGCCGCGGCCTCACCGTGGTCGGCGACGACGCGCAGTCGATCTACGCCTTTCGCGGTGCCACCGTGCGCAACATCCTCGACTTCCCCGCCGCCTTCGATCCGCCGGCGCAGGTGGTGACGCTGGAGCAGAACTACCGCTCGACCAAGCCGATCCTGGAGGCGGCCAACGCGGTGATCGCGATGGCGGCCGAGCGCTTCACCAAGAACCTGTGGTCCGAGCGCGAATCGACGCAGCGCCCGCGCCTGGTGTCGGTCAAGGACGACGCCGACCAGGCCGCCTTCGTCGTCGATGGCGTGCTGGCGCGGCGCGAGGAGGGGCTCAAGCTCAAGCAGCAGGCGGTGCTGTTCCGCGCCTCGGCGCACAGCGCGCGGCTGGAACTGGAGCTGACCCGGCGCAACATCCCCTTCGTGAAGTTCGGCGGCCTCAAGTTCCTCGAAGCCGCCCACGTCAAGGACGTGCTCGCGGTGCTGCGCTGGGCCGAGAATCCGCGCGACCGCATCTCGGGTTTCCGTGCCATCCAGCTCCTGGCCGGCATCGGACCGAAGACCGCCGGCCGCGTGCTCGACAACGTCTGCGCCGCGCCCGCGGGCTGCGCACTGCTCGCCGAGCAGCCGGTGCCCGAGGCTGCGCGCGCGGGCTGGCAGGCGTTCGCGGCGCTCGTCGACCGCCTGGCCGAACGCCCGCAATGGCCGGCGGACTTCGAGCTCGCCTGCCGCTGGTACGAGGGCGAGATGCCGCGCCTGTACGACGACTTCGCGCTGCGCGTGCTCGACGTCCAGCAGCTCGCCCGCATCGCCGCCACCAGCCCGAGCCGCCAACGCTTTCTCACCGAGCTCACCCTCGACCCGCCCAGCGCCACCAGCGGCGAGGCTGGCATGCCGCTGCTCGACGAGGACTACCTGATCCTGTCGACGATGCACTCGGCCAAGGGCCAGGAGTGGAACGCGGTGAGCGTGCTGAACGTGGTCGACGGCTGCATTCCGTCCGACGTCGCCACCCGCAACAGCGCCGAGATCGAGGAGGAGCGCCGCCTGCTCTACGTCGCGATGACGCGGGCGAAGGACAACCTCGACCTGATCGTGCCGCAGCGCTTCTACGTGACGCAGCAGATGGGCCTGGGCGACCGCCACGTCTATGCCGGACGCACGCGCTTTATCCCCAACCGCCTGCTCGGCCACTTCGAGCAGCTGAGCTGGCCGCCGCCGCCGCCCGAACTGCAGGGCTCGCCCGCCTCCCGCCAGGCGGCGATCGACCTCGCGGCGAAGATGCGCGACATGTGGCGCTGAAGCGCTGCGCGCCGCCCCGTGGGAGCGGGCTTGCCCGCGAACATCACCGGCTGCACGCGCCCCGTTCGCGGGCCACCGCACCCACTGGCCGCCGCTCCCGCGGGCTGCGTTGGCGGTCGGCGTTGCCCCGGCTCGGGGGCGGTCCCATAATCGGCCGCATTTCCGTCCCCTCGAGCCTGCCCATGGGTCTGTCCGCCGCCGACCTCGACGAGAACGGCCTCAAGATCGGCATCTCGCCCGAGCATTTCCGCGCGGTGGCGATGCCGCTGCTGTTCGACCATCTCAATGCCCAGTGCGAAGGCACGGTGGCGGTCAATCGCCAGGCGCGCATCGTGTGGATGAGCGACAAGTACGCGAGCAAGATCGGGCTGGCCGACGGGCATAGCGCGCTCGGGCGCGAGATCGAGGACGTGCTGCCGGCGAGCCGGCTGCGCGAGGTGGTCGACAGCGGCGAGCCCAGCCTGCTCGACCTGATGCCCTTCGGCGACGAGCACTTCGTCGTCACCCGCATCCCGCTGCGCGCCGACGATGGCCAGGTGGTCGGCGCGCTCGGCTTCGTGTTGTTCGATCGCGCCCGTCACCTGAAGCCGCTGATGGAGAAGTACGGCCGCCTGCAGGCGCGCCTCGCGGAGACCGAGCGCGCGCTGCTGCAGGCGCGCCGCGCGCGCTACACGATCGCCAACTTCATCGGCACCAGCGCGGTCGCCACCGAGATCAAGCGCCAGGCCCGCCGCGCCGCCCAGCTCGACGCCACGGTGCTGCTGCGCGGCGAGACCGGCACCGGCAAGGAGCTGCTCGCGCAGGGCATCCACAACCTGTCGGCGCGCGCCAATGGGCCCTTCGTCGCGGTGAACATGGCGGCGGTGCCCGACAACCTGGTCGAGGCCGAGCTCTTCGGTACCGCGCCGGGCGCCTTCACCGGCGCCGACCGCAAGGCGCGGCTGGGCAAGTTCGAGCTCGCCAACGGCGGCACCCTGTTCCTCGACGAGATCGGCGACCTGTCGCTGCCGCTGCAGGTCAAGCTGCTGCGCGTGCTGCAGGAGCAGCAGGTCGAGCCGCTCGGCTCGAACCAGGTGCGCCCGCTCGACGTGCGCGTGATCGCCGCCACCCATGTGGACCTCGAGGCGCGGGTGGCCGAGGGCAGCTTCCGCGCCGACCTGTTCTACCGTCTCAACGTGCTGGCGCTGCGCGTGCCCAGCCTGCGCGAGCGGCGCGAGGACATCGGCGCCCTGGTCGAGGCCCTGCTCGACGACATCGCGGCGCGCTCCGGCCAGCGTCCGCTGGAGCTTGCCGACGACGCGCTGGCGCTGCTTGCGGCCCAGCCGTGGCCGGGCAACGTGCGCCAGCTGCGCAACCTGCTCGAGCGCGCCCAGCTGAGCGCCGACAGCGGGCCGCTGGATGCCGCGGCGCTGGCGGCCCTGCTCGGCACGGCCGGGGCGGTGCTGGCCATGCCCGTCGCGGCTGCACGCGCAGGGGCCGCGCCGGACGCGTCATTGGGCGCAAGGCCCGACGCAGGGCAGGACGCAATTCGGGCGGCCACGCCGGACGCGCGCCCCGGAGAGGGCGTCGTGCCGCTCGCCGACGCCCTCGCGCATGCCGAACGCGTGGCGCTGCGGGCGGCGCTGCAGGCCTGCGGCGGCAATCGCCGCCTCGCCGCCAGCCGGCTCGGCATCTCGCGCGCCGGCCTCTACGCCAAGCTGCAGCAGCACGGCATCACGCGCTGAGCCCTGTGCTGCCCCGCGTCGGGGTGTCCAGAAATCTGGATTGATTGCTTCTGGGTGTCCTGAATCCTGGACATGTCTTGAAAGCTGGAGCCTTCAATGCGTCCGCATGCGTGTCGTCTGGCTATGACGGGCGGTAATAAGGCGGATCGATAACCCAATCAGCGCATGCGATCCAGGCCTGTTTGCGCCTGTTCGGGGCCCTGTTCCGGCCGCAGCGTGCAGGACCTGGCACGGATGCTGCTGTTGATTGCCCGCACCGCGGCGACGTCCGCGGCCGATACCGATACCCAAAAACCAATCCAGGAGGAGGACGCCCCATGGGCACCCTAGGCATTCTGTTGTCCCTCGTATTGCTGATGTATCTCGCCTACCGCGGCATCAGCGTCCTGCTGCTCGCGCCGCTGCTGGCGCTGTTCGCCGTGCTGACGTCGGGCGAGGCGGCGATGCTGCTGCCGACCTACACCCAGGTCTTCATGAAGGCCATGGGCGGCTACGTGATCCAGTTCTTCCCGCTGTTCCTGCTCGGCGCGCTGTTCGGCAAGCTGATGGACGACTCCGGCTCGGCGCGCGCGATCGCGCACGCCATCGTCGAGAAAGTGGGCAGCCAGCGCGCGATCCTGGCGATCGTGCTCGCCTGCGGCATCCTGACCTATGGCGGCGTGTCGCTGTTCGTGGTCGCCTTCGCGGTGTATCCGATCGGCGCCGCGCTTTTCCGCGAGGCGGGGATCCCCAAGCGCCTGATCCCGGCGGCGATCGCGCTCGGCTCCTTCACCTTCACGATGACCGCGCTGCCCGGCACGCCGGCGATCCAGAACGCCATCCCCAGCCCCTTCTTCGGCACCGATGCCTTCGCCGCGCCCGGCCTCGGCCTGATCGGCGGCCTGATCATGCTCGGCCTCGGCACCTGGTGGCTGAGTGCCCAGCAGCGCAAGCTGATGGCCGCGGGCGAAGGCTACGGCCACCACAGCGGCGAGCCCGACAGCGAGCCCGCCGATGCGCCGCGTCCAGGCTTCTGGATCGCGCTGCTGCCGATCCTGGTGGTGATCGGCCTCAACTTCGTGATGGCCAAGCAGGTGCTGCCGGGCCTCGACCACAGCTACCTCGCCAAGCCCGAGTTCGGCGGCCTGCAGGACGCGCGCTCGCTGATCGGCATCTGGTCGATCATCGTCGCGCTGTCGGCGGCGGTGCTGCTGCTGGTGGCGCTGCACTGGACGCGCTGGGCCAACCTGATGAAGACCGTCAACGAGGGCTCCTTCGGCTCCATGCTGCCGATCCTCAACACCGCCACCGAGGTCGGCTACGGCACCGTCATCGCCTCGCTCGCCGGCTTCGTGGTGATCCGCGACCTGGTGCTCGGCATCGCGCCGGGCAACCCGCTGATCTCCGAGGCGGTGGCGGTGAACGTGCTCGCCGGCATCACCGGCTCGGCTTCGGGCGGCATGTCGATCGCGCTCAAGACGCTGGGTGCCGAGTACCTCGCCATGGCCACCGCCGCCGGCATCAGCCCCGAGCTGCTGCACCGCGTCGCCGCCATGGCCTCGGGCTGCATGGACACGCTGCCGCACAACGGCGCGGTGATCTCGCTGCTGGCGATCTGCCGCCTGACCCACCGCGAGTCCTACGGCTTCATCGCGATGAACACGGTGGTGTTCCCGCTCCTCGCGCTGGCGGTGGTGATCACCCTCGGTACGCTGTTCGGCAACTTCTGAGCGCAGGCGGGAGATCGGTCATGAGTACGAGCACACATCCGATCGCCGCCTCGCTGCGCGCCTCCGACACCGGCAAGGTGGTGTCGGCGCGCGCGGCGGTGCGCCTGATCCGCAGCGGCGACACGGTCGCCACCGGCGGCTTCGTCGGCATCGGCTTTCCGGAGAGCGTCGCGATCGCGCTCGAGGAACGCTATCTCGAGGGCGACGCCGAGGGTGGCGGCACGCCGCGCGACCTGACCCTGGTCTATGCCGCCGGCCAGGGCGACGGCAAGGACCGCGGCCTCAACCATCTCGGCCACGCGGGCCTGGTGGCGCGCGTGATCGGCGGACACTGGGGCCTGGTGCCCAAGCTGCAGGCGCTCGCGGTGGACAACCGCATCGAGGCCTGGAACCTGCCGCAGGGGGTGATCTCGCATCTCTTCCGCGACATCGCCGCCGGCAAGCCGGGCGCGCTGACCCGGGTCGGTCTCGGCACCTTCGTCGACCCGCGCTTCGGCGGTGGCAAGCTCAATGCGCGCACCACCGAGGACCTGGTGCGGCTGATGCCGATCGACGGCGAGGACTATCTCTTCTACAAGGCCTTCCCGATCCACGTCGGCATCATCCGCGGCACCACCGCCGACCCCGATGGCAACGTCACCATGGAGAAGGAGGCGCTGACCCTGGAGGCGCGCGCGATCGCGATGGCCGCGCGCAACTCGGGCGGCATCGTCATCGTGCAGGTCGAGCGCATCGCCGAGCGCGGCTCGCTGAACCCGCGCCAGGTGCAGATCCCCGGCGTGCTGGTCGACTGCGTGGTCGTGGCGGACCGCCCCGAGCACCACATGCAGACCTACAGCGAGCAGTACAACCCCGGCTTTGCCGGCGAGATCCGCGTGCCGCTGTCGGCGATCGCTGCGCTGCCGATGAGCGAGCGCAAGATCATCGCCCGCCGCGCGGCGATGGAGCTGCGGCCCGATGCGGTGGTGAACCTGGGCATCGGCATGCCCGAGGGCGTGGCCACCGTCGCCGCCGAGGAGCAGATCATCGACCTGCTGACGCTGACCGCCGAGCCCGGCGTGATCGGCGGCGTCCCGGCCGGCGGGCTGTCCTTCGGCGCGGCGGTCAATACCCAGGCGATCATCGACCAGCCCAGCCAGTTCGACTTCTACGACGGCGGCGGGCTGGACATCGCCTTCCTCGGCCTCGCCCAGGCCGATCGCGAGGGCAACCTCAACGTCTCCAAGTTCGGCCCGCGGCTGGCCGGCGCGGGCGGCTTCATCAACATCTCGCAGAACGCCAAGAAGGTGGTCTTCGTCGGCACCTTCACCGCCGGCGCGCTGCAGGTGGCGGTCGAGCAGGGCGGCCTGCGCATCGTGCATGAAGGGCAGGCGAGGAAGTTCGTAGCCGCGGTCGAGCACCGCACCTTCAGCGGGCCGCAGGCGGTGAAGTGGAACCGGGACGTGCTCTACGTCACCGAGCGCTGCGTGTTCCGCCTGTGCGCCGAGGGCCTGGAGCTGATCGAGATCGCGCCCGGCGTCGACCTGCAGCGCGACATCCTCGAGCAGATGGATTTCGTGCCGGTGATGA
Organism: Thauera sp. JM12B12; assembly: GCF_039614725.1. NCBI lineage: Bacteria > Pseudomonadati > Pseudomonadota > Betaproteobacteria > Rhodocyclales > Zoogloeaceae > Thauera > Thauera sp. JM12B12. Next base: position 382,197 of record NZ_CP154859.1, read on the forward strand.
AGCGGCCTCCAGCCCTGATGGACGCACGCGTCTTTGCCGACGCGCCGATGGGCCTGCGCCGCGACCTGCTCGGCGTGCCGCTGGCGCGCCGGGTGGCCTACGACGCGCAGCAGGGCGTGCTGTTCCTCGACTTCGAGGGCCTGGCGGTGCGCACGCCGCAGGACATCGCGGCGATCCGCGACGCGGTGCGCGCGGCGCTCGCCCCGCTCGGGCGAAAGGTCGACGCGGTGGTCAATTACGACCGCTTCTCGATCGTGCCGGAGCTGGTGGACGACTACGTGGAGATGGTGAAGGGGCTGATGGACGCGCATTACCGCACGGTGACGCGTTACACCACCAACGGCTTCCTGCGCATGAAGCTCGGCGAGGAGCTGGAGAAGCGCCGCATCCCGGCGCGCTTCTACGAGAGCGCGAGCGCGGCGCGGCAGGGGCTGGCCGGGGCCTGATGGGGGCGGCGCTTGCCGGGGGGCGTCGTCATGGCCCGCCCGGGCCGGCCTCCCCTTCCAGCCACAGGCGCAGCGCCTCGGCGTTGTTGTGCGTGGTGTCCCGTGCGCCATAGACCAGGGTGAGGACTGGATGCGCGGCGATCAGGCCACGCAGTTCGGCGAGCGCCGGGGCGGCGGCGGGGGATTGCAGCTCGTCGGCGTAGCGCCGGCGAAATTCATCCCAGCGTTCGGGGGCGTGGCCGAACCACTTGCGCAGTTCGTTCGACGGCGCGAGCTCGCGCAGCCAGTGGTCGACGCCCGCGTTCTCGCGCTTGAGGCCGCGCGGCCACAGGCGGTCGATGAGCACGCGGCAGCCGTCGTCGGGGGTGGGTGGGTCGTAGGCGCGGCGGATGCGCAGGGGCATGGTCGGGGACTCCTGTCTTTTGAACGGCGGAGATCAGGCTGGCGTAACCACTTGTCGTTTGGCCCAAGCGCCTTGAGTGTTGGGCGGCTCAGCTGCGCTTGCGATCCGCCGGGGACGCGCGGGGTATTCCTTCCGGGGCTGCGGAACTCGCTCGATTCCTCGCTCGGACAGTCCTCGCCCCTTCACGAATACCCCGTGCGCGTCCCTCGCCCCAGGCGGTCGCGCACAGAAGGTTCAAAAAACAACGCCTGCCTCAAGCACAAGCGCTTGAACGACCACCCCGCGCCACGGCCTCGGTCCAGGAAGCCGCCACGCAGCAACTCAAACCGCCAACCCCTTCTCGTCGAACATCCCCTCGAACAGGATCGAGCTCAGGTAGCGCTCGCCCGAGTCCGGCAGGATCACCACGATGGTCTTGCCCGCATTCTCCGGCCGCTGCGCCAGGCGCACCGCGACCGCGGTGGCCGCGCCGCAGGAGATGCCGGCGAGGATGCCTTCCTCGCGTGCCAGGCGACGGGCGTAGAGCACCGCGTCCTCGTTGCTCACCTGCTCGACGCTGTCGACCAGCGACAGGTCCAGCACCTTGGGCACGAAGCCCGCGCCGATGCCCTGGATCTTGTGCGGCGCCGGCGCCAGCGGCTGGCCGGCGAGGTGCTGGGTCAGCACCGGGCTGGCGGTCGGCTCCACCGCGACCGACTGGATCTCCTTGCCGCGCACGCGCTTGATGTAGCGCGACACCCCGGTGATGGTGCCGCCGGTGCCCACGCCCGAGACCAGGATGTCGATGCCGCCGTCGGTATCGTTCCAGATCTCGGGGCCGGTGGTGGTCTCGTGGATCGCCGGGTTGGCGGGGTTCTCGAACTGCTGCAGCAGCACGTAGCGGTCGGGGTCGCTGTCGACGATCTCCTTCGCCTTCGCGATCGCCCCGCTCATGCCCTTGGGACCTTCGGTCAGCACCAGCTTCGCGCCATAGGCCACCAGCAGCTTGCGGCGCTCGATGCTCATCGTCTCGGGCATCGTCAGCGTCAGCGGGATGCCGCGCGCGGCGCACACGAAGGCCAGCGCGATGCCGGTGTTGCCGCTGGTGGGCTCGACGATCTCCTTGCCCGGCCCGAGGCGGCCGTGAGCTTCGGCGTCCTTCACCATCGAGGTGCCGATGCGGCACTTCACCGAGAACGCCGGGTTGCGGCCCTCGATCTTGGCGAGCACGGTGGCCTGGGCGCCGTCGGTGACGCGGTTGAGGCGGACGAGCGGGGTGTGGCCGATGGACTCGGCGTTGTCGGGATACCAGTGGGACATGCGGGGTTCCTCATGTGGAAGACGGCAGGGCGGATGTCGCCCCTGGCCGCAGTATAGGCAGGGGCGAGGCGCCCTTGCCATGCTGCGCGGCAGCGTCCGGGGGGCGACCGGGCAGGTTCAGGCTGCGCGGGTGGGGCCTGAGGTAGCCTCAGCGCCGGGTCGCGTCGTCCTCGCCGCAGTGGGTGAGGATGTCGGCGCGCACCGCGTCGCGCAGCGCGAGCAGGTCGTGCCAGTCCTCGCCGGCGGGCGCATGCGGCGCACAGATCGTCACCGTGAGCGCGCCCGGCCGCGGCTGCCAGCTGCCGTCGGGCAGTACCGCGCGGGTGCCGGCGAGCGCGACCGGCACCACCGGCAGGCCCTGGCGCGCGGCGGACTGGAAGGCGCCGAGGCGGAAGGCCTGCAGGCCGGGGCGGGCGCTGAAGGTGCCCTCGGCGAAGAACAGCAGCGGCGCGCCGGTGCCGGCGCCGGCGGCGAGCGTGTCGGCGTCCTCGACGCCGTGGCCGGGGTCGAAGCGGCGCACGAAGCAGGTGTCCATGCGCTCGAACAGCGGCCCCAGCAGCCGGCTGTCGCGCAGCTCGGCCTTGGCCACGAAGCGCACCGGCTGCGGCAGCGCGGCGGCAAGCACGAGCCCGTCGATGTAGCTGGCGTGGTTGGCGACCAGCACGCAGCCGGTGGCGGGCAGGTGGTCCGCGCCCTCGACCCGCAAGGCGCAGCCGCACAGCCGGGCATGCAGGCGCGCCAGGCGGTGGCACACCGCCCAGCGCTGCGCGAGCCGCGGCAGAGTGAGGATGGCCAGCGTGGCGAGCGGCGCGAGCAGCAGGAAGGCGGACCACGCCCACGCCGCCTGCAGCCGCCCCGGCACCGCCAGCGCGGCGCGGCGCGCACGGCCGGCGAGGCTCGCGAGCTGCAGGCGCAGTACCTGCAGCCAGGCGGCGCGGCTGGGGGCGCCGAGCGTGCCGGCGAGCCAGGCGTCGCGGATGGCGGCGCGGCGGATCTTGCCGCTGGAGGTCTTGAGCACCGCATGCGGCGGGGCGAGCACGACCGCGTCCGGGGCGAGGCCGAGCGCATCCATCGCGGCGGCGGTGATGCGCGCCTCGAGCGCAGCGCGCGCGCCGGCGTCCTGCACCCGCGTCTCCGCTACCACGACCAGGCGCTCGTCCGCCTCACCCGGCGTGTCGCAGCCGAACACCGCGACGCAGCCCTTGCGCACGCCGGGCAGCTCGCCCACCGCCTGCTCGAGGTCGTAGGGGTAGAGGTTGCGGCCGGCGCGGATGATCATCTCCTTCGCGCGCCCGGTGAGGTAGAGCTCGCCGTCGGCGAGGTAGCCGTGGTCGCCGGTGGCGAGCCAGCCGTCTCGGATCAGGGCGGCGGTGGCCGTCGGGTTGCGGTAGTAGCCGGCGGTGGCCGAGGGGCCGCGGAACTCGACCGCGCCGACGGTACGCTCGGGCAGGGGACGGCCGTCGGCGTCGACGACGCGCAGTGCGTGACCGGGCAGGGCGGGGCCGCATGAGACCACGCGCAGCGTGTCGGCGGCGCTCGCGGCGCTCGCCGTGCCCGCTGCGTTTGCGGTGTCCACGGCCTTGGCCGTCCCCGCAGCGTGACCCGCGCTCGCAGGGGGCGTGGCATCCGAGGCGTTCACCGGGCCCGCGGTGGCGGCCGCCGCCGTCGCGGGCTCGACCTGGCCGCCCAAGCGCACGCTCGCCCGCCGCACGCGATCGACGACCACGCCGCGGCCGGGCGGGGGCACGCACAGGCCGACCGCGCATTCGGCCAGGCCATAGACCGGCGTCAGGATGCGCGCATCCAGGCCGTAGCGGGCGAAGGCGGTGGCGAAGCGCGCCAGGGTGTCGGGGTTGACCGGCTCGGCGCCGTTGGCCGCCAGCCGCCAGCACGACAGGTCGAGGCCGTCGAGCGCGGTGTCGGCGAGGCGCTTGACGCACAGCTCGAAGGCGAAGTTGGGCGCGGCGGTGACCGTGCCGCGGTAGCGGTGGATCGCCCACAGCCAGCGCTCCGGGCGGGCGAGGAAGTCGAGCGGCGACATCAGCACCAGGGTGCAGCCGTGGTACAGGCTGCCCAGCCAGGTGCCGATCAACCCCATGTCGTGGTACAGCGGCAGCCAGCTCACGCACACGTCCTGCGGTACCACCGCGGCGGCGGCGCCCCAGGCGCGGATGTTGGCGAGCAGGTTGGCGTGGCTCAGCGCCACGCCCTTGGGGTCGCCGGTGGAGCCGGAGGTGTATTGGATGAGGCCGAGCGCGCTGCTGCGCAGGGGGAGTGGGGGCTGTGGCGCGCTTCCGGCCGCAGCCAGCGCGGCTGGCGTGCTGACATGGGCGAGCGTCGGCACCAGCCCGGCGAGCATGCGCGCGAGCGGGCGCACGCGGTCGAAGGTGATCAGCACCCGCGCCTCGCAGTTGCGCAGGATGCCGGCCTGGCGGCGCAGGTGTTCCTCGATCTGGTTGGGGCGCGCCGGCGGATACATCGGCACCGGCACCGCGCCGGCGAACAGGATGGCGAAGAAGCAGCGGAAGAAGTCCAGTCCGGAGGGCAGCATCAGCGCCACGCAGTCGCCCGGGCGCACGCCGAGCGCCACCAGCGCGCCGGCCAGGCGCACGCCGGCCGCGTGCAGCTGCGCGTAGCTGAGCGTTTCCGCGTGTTCGTCATCGACCAGGAAGCGGACGTGGGTGCGCTCGGGGTGGCGGGCGAGGTGCCACGCGAGGACCTCGACCAGGGTCGCGGCCGAATCGGGGAGCGCGGCCGCCGCCCCCTCGATGACCGACTCGGGCGCGGATGACGGCGGGGGCGGTGGGGATGCGGCTGCCGCCGCGGCGTCGCCTCCGGCGCGGGCGGCCTGCGCCATCGCGCGCAGCAGTTCGCGCGGCGTCTCGGCGGCGACGAGCACCTCGGTGGGCAGGCGCAGACCGAAGCGGCGCTCGATGCGCGCGAGCAGCTCGACCCGGCTCAGGCTGTCGAGGCCGAGCTCGCGGTCCAGGGTGCTGTCGAGGCTGGCGTGCCGTACGGTGCCGGGCTGCAGCTCGCGGAGGACCTCGTCGATCAGGCGCAGCAGCGCGTCGGCGTCGGCCGGGGCTGTGTGGGCAGGAGGTGTCGGCATCGGAGGTGCAGGCATCGCGGCGAATTCCGGTTGCGCGCCGCCGGGCGGCTCGGGGCCAGGGGAGGGGGCGTGTGCAGCGCGGCGGGCCGCCCCGGCGGGCGACGGGCTTGGTAACATCGCCGCCCATGTCTGCCTGCCTTGATCCCCGCGCCCCCCGGGTGGTTCCCTGCCGAGGAGCCCCCTATGTCTGACCAGCTCGCCCTCGGCCTGCGCGACGTCGCCGCGCTCGGGCAGATCTTCACCCCCGAGCCGGTGGTGCGCGCGATGCTCGCGCTGCGCCGCAAGTACGGCCGGGTGCTCGAACCCTCCTGCGGCGACGGCGCCTTCCTGCGCCACCTGCCCGGCGCAGTCGGGCTGGAGCTCGATCCCGACCACTGCCCGCCCGGCGCACAGGCGATCGACTTCTTCGCCTATCCCGAGCGCGAGCAGTTCGACACCATCATCGGCAATCCGCCCTATGTGCGTTTCCAGGACATCCCGGCCGCGACCCAGGCGCTGATCGCGCGCGGCGGCTACGGCGCCTGCCTCGACAAGCGCGCCAACCTGTACCTGTTCTTCATCGACAAGTGCCTGCGCCACCTGAGGCCCGGCGGCGAGCTGATCTTCATCACGCCGCGCGACTTCCTCAAGGCGACCTCGGCGGTGAAGTTGAACCGCCTGCTGTTCGAGGCCGGCAGCATCACCGATGCGATCGAGCTGGGGGATGCGCGGGTGTTCCCCGACGCGGTGCCGAACTGCCTGATCTGGCGCTTCGAGAAGGGCCACAGCGCGCGCAGCCTGCGCTACTGCGAGATCGGCGTCGGCGACGACCTCGCCGCGGCGCTCGCCGCGCCGGCCTGGGAGACCCGCCACTTCATCGAGTGCGCCGGCCACCTGATGTTCGCCCGCGGCGACTACCCGCTGCGACTCGCTGAGGTGGCCTTCGTCAAGGTGGGTGCGGTATCGGGCGCCGACGAGCTGTACGCCGACCCGCTGCAGGGCAACCGCGACTTCGTGTGCTCGCACACGGTCAGTACCGGGCAGACCCGGCGCATGATCTTCTCCGAGCCCGGCGAGTCCCCGCCGGACGCGCTGCTGCCTTACAAGGCGCGCCTGCTGCAGCGCAGGGTGACGAAATTCGACGAGTCGAACTGGTGGATGTGGGGGCGCATGCACCACCGCAGCACGCAGCCGCGGGTCTATGTGAATGGCAAGACGCGGGTCGCGCAGCCCTTCTTCACCCACGCCTGCGATGACTACGACGGCGCGGTGATGGCGGTCTTCCCGCGCCGCGCGGACGTCGACATCGAGGCCTTCCGCGATGCGCTCAACGCGGTCGACTGGGCCGATCTCGGCTTCGTCTGCGACGGGCGCTTCCTGTTCACCCAGCGCAGCCTGGAGAACGCGCCGCTGCCCGCGGGGTTTGCGCGTTTCCTGCCATGAGGCTGTCGCCCGCTGGGCTCGCTGAAGGCTTCATCGCCAAGGCTTAAGAAACCGTTAAGTTTTCATTAAGTATCTGTAAATAAAGAATAATTTTATGCATACGTAAGCGGGGCGTAAGTCTCCCGACCTAAGGTTCGTCCAACCGGACGGGCGTCCGGTCCTTTCACCGATGCAGGAGGGAGACATGGAAAACGACATGGCGACGAAAATCGCCGCCAACCCCAAGTACCAGCAGCTGGTGCGCACGCGCTCGAGCTTCGGCTGGATCCTCACGGCGATCATGATGGTCGTCTACTACGGCTACATCGCCATCATCGCCTTCGACAAGGAGCTGTTCTCGCAGCGCCTCGGTGACGGGGTCATGACGGTCGGCATTCCGGTCGGCCTCGGGGTGATCTTCTTCACCGTCCTGATCACCGGCTTCTACGTGCGGCGCGCCAACTCCGAGTTCGACCGCCTGACCCGCGAGATCGTCGAGGAGAGCGGCAAATGAACGGCGCCCACTTCAAGCTCGCGGGCGGCCTCGCGCTCGCCCTGCTGTCCTCGCTGGCGCTGGCCGCGGGGGGCGACCTCGGCCAGGCCGAGAAGCAGGCCACCAACTGGACGGCCATCATGATGTTCGGCGTGTTCGTCCTCGGCACCCTGTACATCACCAAGTGGGCGGCCTCGAAGACCAAGTCGGCGGCCGACTTCTACACCGCCGGTGGCGGCATCACCGGCTTCCAGAACGGCCTGGCGATCGCCGGCGACTACATGTCGGCAGCGTCCTTCCTGGGTATCTCGGCGGCGGTGATGGCCAACGGCTATGACGGCCTGATCTACTCGATCGGCTTCCTGGTCGGCTGGCCGGTGATCACCTTCCTGATGGCCGAGCGCCTGCGCAACCTCGGCAAGTTCACCTTCGCCGACGTCGCCGCCTACCGCTTCCAGCAGACCCCGATCCGCGCCTTCGCGGCCTCGGGGACCCTGGTCGTGGTGGCCTTCTACCTGATCGCGCAGATGGTCGGCGCCGGCCAGCTCATCAAGCTGCTGTTCGGCCTCGAGTACTGGATGGCGGTGGTCATCGTCGGCGCGCTGATGATGGTGTATGTGCTCTTCGGCGGCATGACCGCGACCACCTGGGTGCAGATCATCAAGGCTTGCCTGCTGCTCGCCGGTGCATCGTTCATGGCCTTCATGGTGCTGCTCAACTACGGCTTCTCGCCCGAGGCGATGTTCGCCGACGCGGTGCGCGTGAAGACCGAGGTGGCGACCGCCGCCGGCAAGAGCGCGGCCGAGGCCTCCACCATCGGCCAGGCGATCATGGGTCCGGGCTCCTTCATCAAGGATCCGATCTCGGCGATCTCCTTCGGCATGGCGCTGATGTTCGGCACCGCCGGCCTGCCGCACGTGCTGATGCGCTTCTTCACCGTGCCGGACGCCAAGGAAGCCCGCAAGTCGGTGTTCTGGGCCACCACCTGGATCGGCTACTTCTACATCCTGACCTTCATCATCGGCTTCGGCGCGATCGTGCTGGTGTCGACCAACCCCGGCTTCCTCGATGCCAAGGGCGGCCTGATCGGCGGCAGCAACATGGCGGCGATCCACCTCGCCAACGCGGTCGGCGGCAACGTGTTCCTCGGCTTCATCTCGGCGGTGGCGTTCGCGACCATCCTCGCGGTGGTGGCCGGCCTGACCCTGTCGGGCGCCTCGGCGGTGTCGCACGACCTGTACGCCACGGTGTTCAAGAAGGGCAACGCGGATTCGGCCTCCGAGCTCAAGGTGTCGCGCATCACCACCCTGGTGCTGGGCTTCGTCGCCGTGGTGCTGGGTATCGCCTTCGAGAAGCAGAACATCGCCTTCATGGTGTCGCTGGCCTTCGCGATCGCCGCCTCGGCCAACTTCCCGGTGCTGTTCATGTCGGTGCTGTGGAAGGACTGCACGACCCGCGGCGCCACGATCGGCGGCTTCATCGGCCTGATCACCGCGGTGGTGCTGACCGTCGTGTCGCCCTCGGTGTGGGAAGCCACGCTCGGCAACCCGAAGGGTTCGGCGCTGTTCCCCTACGCTTCGCCGGCGCTGTTCTCGATGGCGGCAGGCTTCATCGGCATCTGGCTGTTCTCGATCCTCGACAACAGCGCGCGGGCCAAGGCCGACCGTGCTGGCTACCTGGCGCAGAAGGTGCGTTCGGAGACCGGCATCGGCGCCGCCGCGGCTTCGGCGCACTAAGCAGCAGGCCGGACAGGTCGCACCCGCAGGGGCGCGGCCGGCCGGCGCGGACGACCGCGGGGCGGTGGGCGCAGGCTCACCGCCCCGCGGTTCTTTCTTTCAGGCCTGCACCTGCGCTGCGCGCGCGGGCTGCGCGATCGGCAGGCGCACGCGCACGCAGGTGCCGCGACCGCCGCTCGAGTTCGGTTCGCCATCGTCGATGCTGATGCGGCCGCCATGGCTGCGCACGATCTCGCGCGCGATCGACAGGCCGAGCCCGCTGCCGCCGGTCGTGGCACCGAAGTGGCGGTAGAAGCGCTCGAAGACCTGCTCGCGCACCTCGCGCGGAATGCCGGGACCGTCGTCGCTGACCTCGATTACCGCGGCCTCGCCGTCATCGCTGCAGCGCAGCGTGACGCGGCCGCCGGCGCCGCAATACTTCAGCGCGTTGTCCATCAGGTTGGCGATCAGCTCCTGGAGCAACGTCGGATCCCCATGCACCCGCAGCGGCGCGCGGTCGATGCCGAGGTCGATGCCGCGCGCGTCGGCGCGATCCACCCAGTCCTCCACCATGACGTCGATCAGCGCGGCGAGGTCGACCTCGCTCGCGTCGGCGATCAGGCGGTCGCCGGACTCGGCGCGGGCGAGCGCGAGCAGCTGGTTGGCGAGCCGGGTGACGCGGACGACCGACTGGCGCAGGCGCGCGCGCGCGGTGGCGTCCTCGGGCCGGGACTCGAGCAGCTCGAGCTGCATCTGCAGGCCGGCGAGCGGGGTGCGCAGCTGGTGGGCGGCGTCCTGGAGAAACTCGCGCTGCTGCGCGTTGGCGGCGCGCAGTCGCTCGAGCAGGCCGTTGAGCGCGTGCACCACCTCGCGGACCTCATCGGGCACGCCGGCGAGATCGATCGGCGACAGGTCGGCGCCCGAGCGTGCGCGCAGTGAGTCCTCCAGCCGCTCGAGCGGCGCCAGCCCGCTCGGGATGCCGAAGCGCGCCGCCACCGCGGCGGAGATCAGCAGCAGCGCGCCCGCCCAGGCGAAGCCGAGCACCAGCCGATCGATCGCCTCGTCGCGCTTGCCCAGAGTCTCGGCGACGGTGACGTAGAAGCCGCTCGCGCCCTGGCTGCGGAACAGCCTGACCGCACGGATCGGCTGTCCGGCGTGCTCGAGGTCGCCGAACAGCGGCCGGCCGGACGGCGCCGTCGGACGCGTGGCGGCGTCGCGCGTGACGGGTGCGTAGGGCACCGGGATCGCCGCCAGGTTGTCGGTCTCGTCGAGGATCGGCAGCTCGGCGTCGCCGCCGAGCACGCGGCCGTTCTGGTCGCGCACGCGAAAGTAGATGCGGGCGACGGTGTCGGTGCGCAGCACCGCCTCGACTTCGGGCGAGAGCGTCAGGGTGAGACCGTCGGGGGCGGCGTGGACGTGGGTGGCGATGGCCTGCGCGAGGTTCACCAGGTTGCCGTCGTAGGCGTTGCGCACCACCCACTTCGCGCTGCTGTAGGCGACCGCGCCGGCGGTGATGATCAACACCACGGTGGGTGCGGCGAGCGCGCTGAGCAGCTTGCGGCGGAGGCTAATCTGCACCGTCGCGACGCTCCTTGACGCGCTCGAGGCGGTAGCCGAAGCCGCGCACGGTGCGGATGAGCACACCGGCTGCCTCCAGGCGCGGGCGCAGGCGCGAGATGTAGACCTCGAGCGCGTTGCCGCTGCCCTCGCCCTGCAGGCGCTCGCGGGCGACGGTGCGGCCGTCGGCGCGCACGAGCGCTTCGAGGATCTCCCATTCGCGGCCGCTGAGCGCGAGCGCCGCGCCGTCGAGTTCGGCGAGGCGGCCGTCGAGGTCGAGCAGCAGCGGGCCGAAGCTGAGCGCCGGCGCGGACGCGCTGCCGCCGCGACGCAGCACCGCGCGCATGCGGGCGCTGAGTTCGGCGAGCTCGAAGGGCTTGACCAGGTAGTCGTCGGCGCCGAGGTCGAGGCCGTAGATGCGGTCGTCAAGCGCATCGCGCGCGGTGATCAGGATCACCGGCATGCGCTGGCCGCGCTTGCGGATGCGGCGCACCACCTCGTAGCCGCCGAGCCCGGGCAGGCCGAGGTCGAGCAGCACGAGCTCGAAGGCGCTCTCCTGCAGCAAGCGGTCGGCACGCATGCCGTCGGTCTCGACCGTGACCGCGTCGCCCTGGCCGCGCAGGAACTCGGCGATGCCCTCGGCGAGCATCGGATCGTCTTCAACCAGCAGAAGCTTCATGTCGTTTTCGGCGTCCGGCGCGCCGTGGACGCGCGGGCGACGTGCCCTGGCGCGCGCGGCCGGTTTCCTCCCGCGCGCCATGCTAGCGCTTCGCCGCTGCGGGCGCATCGTCCGCGGTCATCGGCGTATCATGGCGGCGTCGATCTTCCGCCGTCCGGGGCGCCGCGCCCCGCCTGCCGCCATGCCAGACAGCCTGCCGCTCGACGCCGCCCAGATCGAGGCCTTCCTGATCGCGACCGGAATCGGTCTGCTGATCGGCCTCGAGCGCGAGCGCGTGCCCTCCGCGCGTGCCGGCCTGCGCACCTTCGCCCTGGTCAGCATGCTCGGCGCGCTGGTGACCATGCTCGGTGAATCGCAGGGCAGCCTGGCGCCCTTCGTCGCCGGGCTGGTGATCGTCGCGCTCACCATCATCGCCGCCTATCTGCGCCATCCCGACCCCTCCGACCCCGGCACCACCTCGGTGGCGGCGCTGGTGGTGTGCTACTGCCTGGGCGCGGCGACCTGGCTCGGCCACGCCCAGCTCGCCGTCATGCTCGCGGTGGCGACCACCGTGCTGCTGTACTTCAAGGCCGAGCTGCGTGGCATGGCGACCCGGCTCGGCGCGCGCGACTGGATCTCGATCCTGCAGTTCGGCGTGCTGTCGCTGGTGATCCTGCCCATCCTGCCGAACGAGGAGATGGGCCCCTACGGTGCGCTCAACCCGCACCAGGTCTGGTGGATGGTGGTGCTGATCGCCGGCGTCAGCCTCGCGGGCTACGCCGCGCTGCAGCTCGTGGGGGTGCGCTACGGCGCCGTCTTCGTCGGCGTGTTCGGCGGGCTGGCTTCGAGTACGGCGACCACGATGCTGTATGCGAGGCAGGCCCGCGAGTTCCCGGCCATGACGGCGATGGCGGCCCTCGTCATCGTGATGGCCAACCTGGTGATGGTGCTGCGGGTGGCGGTCATCGCCACCCTGGTCGCACCCGGGGTGGCGGGCACCCTGGCGCTGATCGTCGCTCCGGCGCTGGTGCTGGGCGCCTTCGCCGCCTTCTGGCACTGGCGGCAGCTGCTCGAGCGCGGCGAAGCGGTGCTGCCGACGACCTCCAACCCCACCGAGCTCAAGACCGCGCTCGGCTTCGGCGCGCTCTATGCCGTGGTGCTGCTGGCCGCCGCCTGGCTGTCGGACTTTGCCGGCAGCCGGGGGCTGTACGTGCTCGCGCTGGTGTCGGGCCTCACCGATGTCGACGCGATCACGCTGTCCAGCCTGCGCCTGTTTGCGCTCGAGCGGCTGGCGCTCGGGGTGACGGTGACCGCGATCGGTATCGCCATGCTCGCCAACCTCGGCTTCAAGCTCGGCATCGCGGTGGCGGTCGGCGGCCGGGCGCTCGGCCTCAAGGCCGTGATCGGCATGGGCGCGGTCGGTCTCGGCCTGGTGGCTGGCATGTTGTGGATCGGGGTCCACAACGGTGCCTGGTGAGGGGTGGGTTGCGGCGGCCCGACTGCAGGCCGCCGCGGGGCCTTCAGCGTCCCGAGCAGTGCCCGCCCGAGGCGGCCTGACCGCTGCCGAAGGCGATCGGCGGCGGCTCGACCCGCACGCTGCCGCTGTGCGCGGTGTCGAGCACGAGCAGGCCGAGCGCCGCCAGCCAGAACAGCGCGAAGCCGGCGCGGAAGATCTTCCTGTTGTCCATGGTCTCCTCCTCAGCCGCCGATGCGGCGCCGGATGCGCACGCCGAAGATGGAGCCCGCGAAGGCGAGTGCGAACCACACCCAGCCATGCAGGCTGGCCGAGGCGATCCCGCCCAGGTAGGCGCCGACGTTGCAGCCGAAGGCCATGCGCGCGCTGTAGCCCATCACCAGTCCGGCGATGGCGGCCGCGGCCAGCCGCCTGCCCGAGGGCAGGTTGAACTCGGCCGGGCCGTTCCAGCGCGAGGCGGCGATGGCGCCGTAGATGAGGCCGATGTTGGTCACCGAGGTGACGTCGGCGAGCACCGGCTCGACCAGGCGCTGCGCATGCGGCGCCACGCCCCAGAAGGCGTCGCCGGACAGGTCCCAGCCGAGTGCGCCCACCAGCTTCGCGCCCCATACGCCCATGCCGTAGACGATGCCCCAGGGCTGGCCCGCGACCAGCAGGTGGAGCAGGTAGAGCACGGCGAGCAGGGCCGCGCCCAGCCACCAGCGCCGGGCCCAGCCGCGCATGGCGGGGGCTGCGGCCGGCGCGGCGGCGACGAAGCTGGCGGTGCCGGCACGGACCAGATCGCGCGCGACCGCCTGCGGTGCGCTCGAAGCGACCCTCGCCCGCCCGCCGCGCGCCGCGCGGCCCGCCGCCAGGGCGACCAGGGCGCAGGCGGCAACGGTGAGGGTGAGCGCGGTCGGCCAGCCGAAGGCGAGCAGATCCACCGCCGGCAGCCCACCGAGCGCGATCCACGCCGGCTGGTGCGAAGCGCCGAGGAAGCTGCCGAAGGCGAAGGTCGGCAGGACGACGAAGGACAGCGGCGAGCCGGCGCCCGCCTTGTACAGGGTGCCCGAGCCGCAGCCGTCGGCCAGCTGCATCGCGGCGCCGAACAGGAAGGCGCCGAGCACCAGGCTGATCGTCAGCGGTGCCACCGCGCCCACGAGCTCCCCGCCGCTGCCGGCGATCAGCGGCAGCGTGAAGACGGCGGCGAGCACCATCAGCAGCATCTGCGCCCACAGGCCCTGCGGGTCGCGGCGCTCGATGAAGTCGCGCCAGCCGGTGGTGAAGCCGAAGCGCGCGCCCTGCAGCACCGCGCCGAAGCCGATGCCGAGCAGGGCGAGCAGACCCTGGCGTACGCCGGCGGCGAGGGTGACCGCGAGCACGCCGGCGAGGCCGCCGCTGATCAGGAAGGTTCGATTGAGCCAGCGCATCGAGGCATCCCCGCCTTACTTGTCGAAGGCGCGCTTGATGTCCTGCACCAGCGCGGTCACGCGCGAGGGCTGGTTCTGCATCGGACGCTCGGCCTGGCTCCATTCGACCACCGAGGCCGGATAGAGCTTGACCGCCTTGTTGCCGGCGATCTCGGACATCACGAACCAGTTGGTCGCCGCCCAGTGGCCGGTGTTGCAGAAGGACACCGCCGGCGCGGCGTCGGCGCCGGACAGTGCGACCAGCGCCTTGAGCTCGCTCGCGGGCTTGAGCGTGGCGCTGTCCTTGGGGAAGAACTGGGCGTTGTCGAAGGACTTGGCGCCGGGCAGCGTGCCGTAGCGCGCGGCCGCATCGACGCGGGCCTCGCCGCTGAAGAAGCGCGGCGGGCGGGCATCGACGAGCAGCGGAGTGCTGCCCGACTGCAGCGCGGCGGCGAGCTCCTCGCTGGTGACGATCTGCTCCTGGTCGTAGCGGTAGCTGAACTGGCTGGGGCTGACCTGCGGGACCGAGGTCTCGAGCGCGCCACCCGCGGCCTTCCAGGCCTTGGTGCCGCCGTCGAGGATGGACAGGCGGGTGAGGCCGCCCACCTTCAGCGTCCAGTACACGCGGGCGGCTGCGCCGAAATCGGTGTGGTCGGTGCCGGCATGGACGACGACGACATGGGTGTCGCGATCGACGCCCGCGGCCTGCAGCAGCTGGGTCAGTGCGGCCTCCGAGGGCAGCTGGCCGGCGTTCTCCTTCGGGCCGCGGTACTTGCCGTAGGGGGTGTTGATGGCGCCGGGGATGTGGCCGGTGGCGTAGTCCTTGTCGGCGCGGATGTCGAGCACGCGCACGCCGGGCTGGCCGAGCAGGGCCTTGAGGTCGGCGCTCTGCAGCAGCGGGGCGGGGGCTGCAAGGGCGGATCCTTGGGGGGCGGCGGTGGCGGCCGCCGGTTGCGCGGCGGGGTTCGCGAGCGCGGGCGACGACAGCGCCAGGCCGCCGGTGGCGAGGGCGAGCGCGAGGGAGAGCGGGGCGAGGGTGCGACGAGTCGTTTGCTTCAGCATGGCGTAATCATCCTCATGAATCGGGCTGGGGCGGTGCGGCGGCGCCGCGCAGGCGCCGGGCGCAGGAAAGGAGGCGGAGAATACGTGAAAGTTATTATTCTCTGAATAACTGTTCGAGCCTTTCGATATAACGGTTGGTTTTTAAAGCAAGGGCCGCGCCGCCCGTGTGGGGCGCGGAACGAACTTGACCGCAGGACCCGGCTCCAACCCCCGTCATCCATTCCAGCGCGCCCCTGCGCCTGCCCCGCGTGAAAACTGCTTCCATTGCCGCGCTTGGCTTCTCCGCCCTGTTTCTGCTGTCCGTGGGCTTGAGCCTGGCCAACGACCCCCGCCCCGCCGAGCCCGGCGAAGCGCGCAGCTGGCGCACGGCCGCGCGCCATTCGGCCGGGATCGCGCCCGACCCCGTGCGCCTCGCCGATACCGCGATCGTGCAGGTCTATGCCGCCGCGACCTACGGCTGGCGCGGCTATTTCGCCGTCCATCCGTGGATCATCTACAAGCGCGCCGGTGACACCGCCTACCGCCGCTACGACGTCATCGGCTGGGGCAGCCGCCCGGTCGTGCGCCGCGACTACGCCGTGCCCGACGGGCTGTGGTTCGGCGCCACCCCCAGCGTCCTGGTCGACCACCGCGGCGAGGGCGTCGACGCGCTGATCGACGACATCGAGGCGGCCATTGAAAGCTACCCCCATGCCGATGAATACCGCAGCTATCCGGGTCCTAACAGCAACACCTTCCTCGCCCACATCGGCCGCGAGGTGCCGGCGCTTCGTCTCGACCTGCCGGCGAACGCGATCGGCAAGGACTACCGGCCGGTGACGCGACCGCTTGGTGTGTCGCCGTCCGGGTCGGGCGTGCAGGTCTCGCTGCTCGGTCTGCTCGGGTTCAGCGTCGGGCTCGAGGAGGGGCTGGAGCTGAATCTGCTGGGACTCAACTTCGGTGTCGACGTGAACAGCCCGGCGCTGCGCCTGCCTGCGATCGGGCGGCTGGGGCTGGAGGACGTGACCGTGTCGCACCGCACCGCCGCCAGCGCCCCGTGAGTGTGTCGATGCGCGCCCGAGGGTGTCCGGTGGGAGGATTCCGGATGCACGGGGGCGAAGGGCGCCTCAGCGCCTTTCGCCCTTTGCCGCGAGGTAGATGCCCACCAGCAGCAGGCTGAAGCCGACGAACTGTAGCGGTGCGAAGCCCTCGCCGAAGATGATGAAGGCCATCAGTGCGCTGCCCACCGGCTCGCCCAGCGTGACCACGGCCACGAAGGTGGCCGAGACGTAGCGCAAGGACCAGTTGTAGGCGGTGTGGCCGAGCAGCTGCGGACCGAGCGCCATCGCCAGCAGGACCAGCCAGGCGGTGTTCGACAGCGTGAACAGCGCGACACCGCCTGCGCCGCTGGCGGCGAACAGGAACAGCGCCGCGGCGCCGTAGGCGAGCCAGATGTAGGCCGGCAGCCCCAGCCCGGCGCGCAGGCGGCGGCCGATGAGCAGGTAGGCGGAAAAGCACCAGCTGCCGACGAGCGCGAGCAGGTTGCCGAGCATCGGGTCGCTGCCTGCACTGGCGCTCTGGCTGTCGCTCCAGAAGATGAACAGGCTGCCGGCGAAGGACAGCGCGATGCCGCCGATCATCATCTTCGTGGGCGTCTCGCGGAAGAGCAGGAAGGAGGCGAGGCCGATCCACAGCGGATTGGTGGTGACGAGCGCGGTGCTCGAGGCCACCGAGGTGTATTCGAGCGAGCTGATCCAGGTGGCGAAATGCATCGCGAGGAAGAGGCCGGCGGCGAGCGCCATGCCGATCTGCCTGCGGGTGAGGCGGGCGAGCTCGTGGCGCGACTGCAGGAAGGCGACCGGGGTGATGATGAGCGCGGCGAAGCCGAGCCGCCAGGTGGCGACGGCGAGCGAGCTGACGCCTTCGGCCTGGGCGAGGCGGGCGAAGATGGCGCCGAAGGAGATCGCGGTGAGGCCGATGCCGAGGACGACGAAGGGGAGCCAGCGGGCGGGTTGGGGGGAGTGGGTCATCGGGAGAGGGGCGTGGTTGATGATGCGTGTGCGGCTACGGCCCGGTGCGGGCGGGCTCGGAGGTGCGCGGCTTCGATCCGGCCGGGCGGCGAAGCGGGTGGCGCCGCCTGCATTCGCGGCCTGCGGCTGCCCTCGGCGAAAGCCGGCGCGGGGGCGGCGACGCAAACTCGGCGCTGCGCGCCTCGGACATGCGTCGCCTTGATTCCCCCGTGCCGGCTTTCGCCTCGGCGCTCATGAAGTTGGCGCCACCCGCCCCGCCGCCCGGCCTTGCGCCGGCGGTGAGTTGGCGCTTGCTGATTATCGCCTCTTAGGCGTGGCCGCCCTCCAGGTAGGCGGCGCGTACCTCGGGACTGGCCAGCAGTTCGGCGCCGGTGCCGGCGAGGGTGATCTCGCCGTGCTGCAGTACGTAGCCGCGGTCGGCGACGCGCAGGGCCTGGTTGGCGTTCTGCTCGACGAGCAGGATGGTCATGCCGTGGTCGCGGTTGAGCTCCTTGACGATCTGGAAGATCTTGCGGATGTAGATCGGCGCCAGCCCGAGCGAGGGCTCGTCGAGCAGGAGCAGCTTGGGCCGGCTCATCAGCGCGCGGCCGATCGCCAGCATCTGCTGCTCGCCGCCCGACAGCGTGCCGGCGCGCTGCGCCTGGCGTTCCTGCAGGATCGGGAACATGGCGAACACGCGCGCGGTGTCGGCGGCGTAGTTGGCGGGGTCGGCGTGGGCGGTGCCCATCTGCAGGTTCTCGATCACCGTCATGCGCGGGAAGATGCGCCGGCCCTCGGGCACCAGGGCGATGCCGCGGCGGGCGATCTCGTGCGTGTGCACGCGGGTGATGTCCTCGCCGTCGAACACGATGCGCCCGGCGCTGGCCTTGGGGTTGCCGAACAGGCTCATCATCAGCGTCGACTTGCCGGCGCCGTTGGCACCGATCAGGGTGACGATCTCGCCGACCTGGACCTCGACGTCGATGCCGCGCAGCGCGTGGATGTGGCCGTAATGGGCGTGCACGCCCTCCATCTTGAGCATCATGCTGCGGCCCCTCCCGTCACTTCCTCTTCCTCGTCCTCGCCCAGGTAGGCCTTGATCACCTGCGGGTCGTGCTTGACCTGCTCCGGCGTGCCCTCGGCGATCTTGCGTCCATAGCTGATCACGCCGATGTGATCCGACACGTTCATCACCACGCTCATGTCGTGCTCGATCAGCAGGATGGCGATGCCCAGTTCGCCGCACAGGTAGAGCAGCAGCTCGTTGAGTTCGGCGGACTCGCGCGGGTTGAGGCCGGCGGCCGGCTCGTCCAGACACAGCAGCACCGGGTCGACGCACAGCGCGCGCGCGATCTCGATGCGGCGCTGGATGCCGTAGGGCAGATCGCCCGCGGCGTGGTCGGCGAGGTGGGTGAGCTTGAGGCGCTCGAGCCACATCGCCGCGCGCTCGATCGCCTCGCGCTCGGCCTGGCGGTAGCCGGGCAGCTTGAAGAGACCGGCGATGGAGAACTTCGAGGCGCGCTGCAGCACGTTGTGCTGGGCGACGATCAGGTTCTCGAGCACCGTCATCTTCGGGAACAGGCGGATGTTCTGGAAGGTGCGCACCACCTGGGCGTCGCGCGCGACGCGGTGGCTGGGCAGGGCCTCCAGGCGCATCTCGCCATGTCTGGGATGAGCCAGGCGCAGCGTGCCGGTGGTGGGCTTGTAGAAGCCGGTGAGGCAGTTGAACAGCGTGGTCTTGCCGGCGCCGTTGGGGCCGATGATGCCGGTGATCTTGCCTGCCGGCACCTCCAGCGAGAGGTCGTCGATCGCGGTCAGACCGCCGAAGCGCATGGTCAGGTTGCGCACCGAGAGCAGGGTGGCGGGCGTGTTCATCGCGCAGCCTCCTTGGTGGCACCAGCCTTGCCGAGCGCGTTCAGACGTACGGTGGGTTCGCGGTGGGCGAGCAGGCCGCCCGGGCGCCACACCATGATCAGCACCATCGCCAGGCCGAACAGCAGCATGCGGTACTCGGCGAAGTTGCGCCCGAACTCGGGGATCAGCACCAGCAGCGTCGCCGCCAGCACCACGCCCATCTGCGAGCCCATGCCGCCGAGCACGACGATGGCGAGGATGATCGCCGACTCGGTGAAGGTGAAGCTCTCGGGCGAGATGAAGCCCTGGCGCGCGGCGAAGAACACCCCGGCGAAGCCGCCCAGCATGGCGCCGATGGCGAACGCGGAGAGCTTGATGTTGGTGGTGTTCATGCCCATCGCCTGGCAGGCGATCTCGTCCTCGCGCAGCGCCTCCCAGGCGCGCCCCACCGGCAGCTTGCGCAGCCGCGACACGAAGGCGTGGGTGAGGAGCGCCAGCACCAGGATCAGGTAGTAGAGGAAGATCAGCCGGTGCATGGCCGAGAACTCCAGCCCGAAGAAGCTGGCGAAGGTCTGGCTGCCTTCCGGCGCGCTGCGGGTGAACTCCAGGCCGAAGAAGCTCGGCCGCGGGATCGAGCTGATGCCGTTGGGCCCGCCCGAGAACTCGGTCCAGTTCACCAGGATGATGCGGATGATCTCGCCGAAGCCCAGCGTGACGATGGCGAGGTAGTCGCCGCGCAGGCGCAGGATCGGGTAGCCGAGCAGGATGCCGAAGGTCGCGGCCATCGCGCCCGACACCGGCAGCGCCTCCCAGAAGCTCCAGCCGAACTGGGTCGACAGCAGCGCGTAGGAGTAGGCGCCCACCGCGTAGAAGGCGACGTAGCCGAGGTCGAGCAGACCGGCCAGGCCGACGACCACGTTCAAGCCCCAGCCCAGCATCACGTAGATCAGCACCGTGGTGGCGGTGTCGACCACGTAGCGGTTGTCGGAGAACACGATCGGCAGCGCGATCGATGCGCCGAGCGCGACCCAGCCGAGCACATTCACCACGCGTTGCGCGCCGTGGGCGCGGTCGGCGGCGGTGGCGGTGCTGGCGCGGTCGCGTTCCTGCTTGCGGTGGCGCGCCTGGTCGATCGCCCAGCGCAGCAGCAGGCGGCCGGCGAACACCGCGGCCACCGCCGCGGCGAGCAGGCCGAAGCGGGTCTCCACCCCGAGCCGGCCGCCCACGTCCACGGTGGTGAGGCCGATCAGCGGAATGCCCAGGATGAGGCCGACGAAGGCCACCCAGCCGGCGTCGCGCAGGCGCTCGGCAGGCGTCATCGCGTGACGCGCAAAGACGACGGCGCTCATCAGACCTTCTCCACTTCAGGCCGGCCGAGCAGGCCGGAGGGGCGCAGCATCAGCACCAGGCACAGGATGCCGAAGGTGGCGACGTCCTTGTATTCCGCCCACAGGTAGGCGGCCCAGAAGGACTCGATGAGGCCGATCAGCAGCCCGCCCAGCATCGCTCCCGGCAGCGAGCCGATGCCCCCCAGCACCGCCGCGGTGAAGGCCTTGATGCCGGCGAGGAAGCCGATGAAGAAATCGACCACGCCGTAGTACACCGTCACCATCACCCCGGCCACCGCGGCGAGCGCCGCGCCGAGCATGAAGGTGAAGGAGATCGTGCGATCCACATTGACCCCGAGCAGCGACGCCATGGTGCGGTCCTGCTCGCAGGCGCGCTGCTGGCGGCCGAAGGGGGTCTGCGTGATCATCCAGGTGAAGGCGCTCATCAGGATCACGGTGGTGACGATGATCAGCATCTGGCTCCAGCCGATCTGCACCGTGAAGCCCGGCGCGTCCCACAGCACGATGCCGCCCTCGAGCACCGGCGGGATGGGCTTCACGCGCGCGCCCTGGGTGAGCTGCACGCTGTTCTGCAGGAAGATCGACATGCCGATCGCCGAGATCAGCGGCGCCAGCCGGGTCGAGCCGCGCAGCGGGCGGTAGGCGGTGCGCTCCACCGCCCAGCCGTAGGCCGAGGTGAAGAAGATCGACACGATCAGCACGAAGGTCAGCGCGAGCGGGATCGAGGTCACGTCGGCCGCGGCGAGGATCGTGAACGCGGTGACCGCGATGAACGCGCTCACCATGAAGATGTCGCCATGGGCGAAGTTGATCATGCCGATGATGCCGTACACCATCGTGTAGCCGATGGCGATCAGGCCGTACATGGCGCCGAGCGTGAGCCCGTTGATCAGTTGTTGAAGGGCGTAGGCCACGATGTCTCCTGCGGTGGCGTCGCTGGGCGACTGGCAGTGTTGTTTTGGGCGGGAGCGAAAGCGAGCGAATGAGGGAGCGCGTGAGAGCAGCCACCGTGGGAGCGGGCTTGCCCGCGAAAGCGGAGCATGACGGCCGGATTCGCGGGCAAGCCCGCTCCCACGGTGATCGCCCCACGGCGCGGCGCCGCAGCCTTTCAGGGCTGGCGTGGGCGCCGCGGGGCCGGAGGCTTACTGCGCGTAGTCGTACTGGCCGCCCTTCCAGCGGTACACCACGAAGCCGGGCGCCTTCTGGTCGCCCTTGGCGTCGAAGGACAGGTGGCCGATCACGGTCTTGAAGGTGCCGCCGCGCATCGCCTTCTCGAGGTCGGCGTACTTGGTGCTCTTGGCTGCGGTGGCGGCCTGCTCGAAGAGCTGCATCGCGGCGTAGGCATAGAGCACGTAGCCTTCCGGCTCGGTCTTGGCGGCGCGGAACTTCTCCACCACCGGGGCGGCGTCCGGGTTCTTGCGCGGGTCGGGCGAGAACGTGAACATCACGTTGTCGGCGGCGGGGCCGGCGGCGGTGACGAGCTCGGAGTTGGTCATCGTGTCGCCACCCATCACGGTGAGCTGCAGGCCGGCGGCCTGCGCCTGGCGCAGGATCAGCGCGACCTCGGTGTGGTAGCCGCCGTAGGCCATCACTTCGACGCCGGCTTGCTTGAGCTTGGTGACCAGGCCCGAGTAGTCCTTCTCGCCGGCGGTGATGGATTCGCGCAGCGTCGGCTTGAGGCCCTTGCCGTCCATCGCCTTCGCCATCTCGTCGGCCAGGCCCTTGCCGTAGGCGCTCTTGTCATCCACCACGGCGACCTTCTTGCCCGCGAACTTCTCGGCGATGTAGCTGCCCGCGACCATGCCCTGCTGGTCGTCACGACCCATGATGCGGAAGATGTTGTTCAGCCCGCGCTCGGTCACCTGCGGGTTGGTGGAGACCGTGGCCATCGGGATGTCGGCCTCGACATAGACCTCGGAGGCCGGGATCGTCGAGCTCGAGCACCAGTGGCCGTGCATGAACACGATGCCCTTGTTGACCATGGTGTTGGCCACCGACACGGCCTGCTTCGGATCGCAGGCGTCGTCGCCGACCTCGAGCTTGAGCTTTTCCCCGAGCACGCCGCCGCGGGCGTTGATGTCGGCGATCGCCATCTCCGCGCCCTTGCGGATCTGGTCGCCGGCCGAGGCGTACTGGCCGGTCATCGGGCCGGCGATGGCGACCGAGAGGTCGGCCAGGGCCGAGGTGGAGAAGCCGCCGAGGGCGAGGACGGCGGTGGCGAGCAGGGTCTTCTTCATGAAACGTCTCCTTCGTGGCTGTGGTTTTTGCCTTGGTCGGGGCCGACGGTACCGTGAGGGGCCGTCAGCGCCCGGCAAAGGTAAGCGAATTTTTCAGTCTTGCCATCCGTGATGGCCCTAGCAGAGGCGCCACGTTCGCGGGCAAGCCCGCTCCCGCAGCAGGCCCCCGGACGAGTTGGCTCCCCTGGCAAGTCAGGCGCCCATCGCCATCAGGCTGGCATTGCCACCCGCGGCGGCGGTGTTGATCGACAGCGTGCGTTCATGGACGAGCCGGCTCAGGTCGTAGTCGGGCGTCGGCTGCAGCAGCTGCAGGATCGGGCCCCGGCGCGACGCGACGCGCACGCGCAGCGCGTCGGCCTCGGTCTCGCTGCCGTCGAACAGCACCGCACCGAGCGTCTTGTCGAACCAGGCCGCGTCCACGCGGACATGGCCGCGCACGGGTTCGGGCAGGGCCGCATGCACCGCGCGCGTGGCCGGGGTGTCGGCGAGCAGCAGGCGGTTGCCGCTGGCGAGCGCGGTCATCACCTGGTGCAGCACGCCCATGGCGCTGTCCGCCACGCCGGCGATGGTGCCGCGCGCGGTGAAGCGCAGGCTGTCGTCCTCGCCGGTGGGGCCGGGGAGCGCCAGGCGCAGGCCGCTGAGGCGGCGCGCGCGGCAGGCGTCGGCGCGGTCGCGCAGCGCGGCGAGTTCGTCGCCCTCGAGCAGGCTGCGGCCGGCGCCGTCGAGCCATTCCAGGAAGGCGGCGCGCGCGGCGTCGGCGGCGCGCGTCTCGTCGCCCTCGGTGACCGCGAGCGCGCCGTCGGCCAGCACCGGGCCGGGCGTGCGTGCGAGCAGGCGGTGCAGGTAGAGCGGCCCGCCGGCCTTGGGGCCGGTGCCCGACAGGCCTTCGCCGCCGAAGGGCTGCACGCCCACCACCGCGCCGATGATGTTGCGGTTCACATACAGGTTGCCGACATGGGCGCGCGCGGCGACGCGCTCGACGGTCTCGTCGATGCGGGTGTGTACGCCCATGGTGAGGCCGTAGCCGCTGGCGTTGATGGCGTCGATCAGGTCGTCGAGCTCGGACGCGCGGTAGCGCAGCACGTGCAGGATGGGGCCGAACTGCTCGCGGCCGAGCTCGGACAAGGCGCCGATCTCGATGATGGTCGGCGCGACGAAGGTGCCGTGCGCGCACTCGGCGGGCAGCGGCAGGCGGGTGACGCGGGCGCCCCTGGCCTGCATCGCGGCGACGTGGGCCTCCAGCCCGTCGCGCGCCTCGGCATCGATGACCGGGCCGATGTCGACCCGGACGTCCGCCGGGTTGCCCAGGCGCAGCTCGGCGAGTGCGCCCTGCAGCATGTGCAGCACGCCGTCGGCGATGTCCTGCTGCAGGCACAGCACGCGCAGCGCCGAGCAGCGCTGGCCAGCGGAGTCGAAGGCGGAGGCGAGCACGTCGCCGACCACCTGCTCGGGCAGCGCGGTGGAATCCACGATCATCGCGTTCTGGCCGCCGGTTTCGGCGATCAGCGGGATGTTGCCGCCGCGCGCGGCGAGCTGGCGGTTGATCAGCGCGGCGACCTCGGTGGAGCCGGTGAACATCACGCCGCGCACGCGCGCATCGGCGACCAGCGCGGCGCCGACGGTCTCGCCGCGGCCGGGTAGCAGTTGTAGCGCCGCCGGCGGAATTCCGGCCTCGTGCAGCAGGCGCACGGCGAGCGCGGCGATCAGCGGGGTCTGCTCGGCCGGCTTGGCGAGCACCGGGTTGCCGGCGGCCAGCGCGGCGGCGACCTGGCCGCTGAAGATGGCGAGCGGGAAGTTCCACGGGCTGATGCACAGCACCGGGCCGAGCGGCACGTGGCTGGCGGGGTCGAAGCTGCGCGCCTGCTGGGCGTAGTAGCGCAGGAAGTCGACCGCCTCGCGCAGCTCGGCGACCGCGTTCGCCCACGACTTGCCGGCCTCGCGCACGGCGAGCGCGAGCAGGGTGTCGGCGTGGCGCTCGAACAGCTCGGCGGCGCGCTCGAGGCGGGCGCTGCGGGTGGCGGCCGGGGTCGCGGCCCACTCGGACGCGGCCACGCTGGCGGCGGCGAGCGCCTGCGCGATGTCCCCGGGCTGCGCTTCGGCGACACCGCCGACGAGCTCGCCACGGTCGGCCGGGTTGGCGACCGGGGCGACCGCTGCCGGCACCGCGTTGCGGCCGGCGACGATCGGTCCGGCGGCGAAGGGCGTGGTGCGCGAGGCGGCGAGCGCGGCGGCGATGCGGGCGCGCACCGCCTCGCTGGCGAGGTCATGGCCGGTGGAGTTGGCGCGCTGTGCGCCGAACAGATCGACCGGTAGCGGGATCTTCGGATGCGGCGCGCCGGCGAGCGCGGCGGCCTGCTCCACCGGGTCGGCGATCAGTTCTTCCACCGGCACGCGCTCGTCGACGATGCGGTTCACGAAGCTGGTGTTGGCGCCGTTCTCGAGCAGGCGGCGCACCAGGTAGGCGAGCAGGGTCTCGTGGCTGCCCACCGGCGCGTAGATGCGCACCAGGCGATGGCGGTCGGCGCGGCCGACGATCTGGTCGTAGAGCGGCTCGCCCATGCCGTGCAGGCACTGGAACTCGTAGTCGCCCGGCTGCCAGGCGCGGCCGTCGGCAGCCGCGAGGTGGAAGATCGCCGCCAGCGAGTGGGCGTTGTGGGTGGCGAACTGCGGGTAGATGACGTCGCGCGCGGCGAGCAGCTTCTTTGCGCAGGCGAGGTAGGAGACGTCGGTGTAGACCTTGCGGGTGTACACCGGGTAGCCGGCCAGCCCGTCGATCTGGGCGCGCTTGATCTCGGCGTCCCAGTAGGCGCCCTTGACCAGGCGCACCATCATGCGCTGGCCGCCGCGCCGCGCCAGGTCGATGACGCAGTCGAGCACCTGCGGCGCGCGCTTCTGGTAGGCCTGCACCACGAAGCCCAGCCCGGTCCAGCCGGCGAGCGCGTCGTCGAGCGCGAGCGCCTCGAGCAGGTCGAGCGAGATGTCGAGGCGGTCGGCTTCCTCGGCGTCGATGTTGAGGCCGATGTCGTGGCGCTTGGCCTGCAGGCACAGGGTCTTCAGCTTCGGCAGCAGCTCGGCCAGCACGCGCTCGCGCTGCGACCAGGTGTAGCGCGGGTGCAGGGCCGAGAGCTTCACCGAGATGCCGTTGCCGTCGACCACGCCGCGACCGCGCGAGGCCACGCCGATGGCCTGGATGGCGCGCTCGTAGTCGCGGAAGTAGCGCTCGGCATCGGTCGCGGTCATCGCCGCCTCGCCGAGCATGTCGAAGGAGTAGCGGTAGCCTTGCTTCTCGTGCTCGCGACCGCGCTTGAGGGCCTCGTCGATGTCGCGGCCGGTGACGAACTGCTCGCCGAGCATGCGCATCGCCAGGTCCATGCCCTTGCGGATCAGCGGCTCGCCGCCGCGCGCCACCAGGCGGGTGAGCGCCGAGGACAGGCCTTCCTCGCTGCTGGTCGACACCAGCCGGCCGGTGATCAGCAAGCCCCAGGTCGCCGCATTGACGAACAGCGAGGGGCTGTTGCCGATGTGGGCGCGCCAGTCGCCGTCGGCGAGCTTGTCGCGGATCAGGCGGTCGGCGGTGGCCTTGTCGGGCACGCGCAGCAGGGCCTCGGCCAGGCACATCAGCGCCACCCCCTCCTGGCTGGAGAGCGAGAACTCCTTCATCAGCGCATCGACACCCGAGGAGCGCGTACGGGTGGCGCGCAGCCCGGTGACGAGGTCGTGGGCGAGCGTGCGCACCGGTTCGCGCAGGGCCTCGGGCAGGCGCGCGGCCTCGACCAGGGGCGGGACGCAGACCGGCTCGGGCGTGCGCCAGGCGGCGTCGATCGCGCTCCGCAGCGCATTGCGCGGCGCGGCCGGCAAGGCGGCCGCGACGGCATCGACAGCCGATGGGCTGGAGGCATTCGACAAGGTGTTCGAGGTCACGGCCGGGCACTCCTGGGGCGGGACGGGCGCCCCGGCGAGGGCGCGGCGAAGGGTGGGGAGGGTTCGATGCCCGGGGCGCACTCGGCGCTGACCGAACGGCCGAATTCTTCGCGAAAAGGCGTAGTTTATGGCTCCAAAATTTGCATCTATAGAGCCATAATTCCCGAACTTGAACTACGGGGCAGGCGAATCGCCTGCTGCACCGCAATGGATCGCATCGACCAGAAGATTCTTTCCGAGCTGCAGGCGGACGCGCGCCTGTCGATCGTCGAACTGTCGCGGCGCATCGGCCTCACCAAGACCCCCTGTGCCGAGCGCGTGCGCAGGCTCGAGAAGGCCGGCGTGATCCGTGGCTACCACGCCGCGCTCGACCCCGATGCGGTGGGGGCCGGCCACATCGTCGTCGTGCAGGTGCTGCTCACCAGTACCACCGAGCACGACCTGCGCCGCTTCAACGATGCCGTGCGCCGCATCCCCGAGATCGAGTCCTGCCACATGATCGCGGGCGACTTCGACTACCTGCTCAAGGTGCGCACGCGCGACATCAACGAGTACCGGCGGGTGATGGGCGAGCAGATCTCGGGGCTGCCGTGCGTGAAGCAGACCCACACCTACGTGGTCATGGAGGTGGTCAAGGACGAGCACTGCCTGCCCATCCGTCCGCCTGCGTCCACCGCGTGATCCGGTCGAGCGCGCGAAGCGGCAGGCATTGGCCATGGTGTAACATTCCGGCCAAAGCATTCGCCCTGCCCGCCGGGCATGGCGCCCTCCCCGCGAGACACCCATGGTTCCCCACCTGACGACTGCATTGACCGGCCCCCTGCTCGAACTCGAGCGCCAGTTCCTCGACAACGCCTGCGACATCGAAAAGTGGTTCCGCACCCAGTGGCAGGACCACATGCCGCCGTTCTACGGCTCGACCGACCTGCGCAACTCCGGCTTCAAGCTGGCGCCGGTCGACCTGAACCTGTTCCCGGGCGGTTTCAACAACCTCAACGACGCCTTCATGCCGCTGTGCGTGCAGGCCGCGCAGGCGGCGATCGAGCGCATCTGCCCGGACGCCAGCAAGCTGCTGCTGATCCCCGAGAACCACACCCGCAACCAGTTCTACCTGCAGAACGTGGCCAAGCTGGTGTCGATCCTGCGCCTCACCGGGCTGGACGTGCGCATCGGCAGCCTGCTGCCCGAGATCGCCGGGCCGACCGTGCTCGAGCTCGCCAATGGCGCCACGCTCACGCTCGAGCCGCTGCGACGCAGCGGCAGCCGCATCGGCCTCGACAACTTCGACCCCTGCGCCGTGCTGCTCAACAACGACCTCTCGGCCGGCGTCCCCGAGCCGCTCAAGGGGCTCGACGAGCAGTGGCTGATCCCGCCGCTGCATGCCGGCTGGCATTCGCGTCGCAAGTCGAAGCACGCCGCCGCCTACGACCGCGTCGCGCGCGCCTTCGCGGAAGAGATCGGCATCGACCCCTGGCGGATCAACCCCGCGTTCGGCGTGTGCGGCCAGATCAACTTCCAGGAGCGCACCGGCGAGGAATGCCTGGCGGCCCAGGTGGATTCGCTGCTCACCAGCATTCGCGCCAAGTACAAGGAATATGGTGTCACCGACGAGCCCTTCGTGGTGGTCAAGGCCGACGCCGGCACCTACGGCATGGGGGTGATGACGGTGAAGGACGCCTCCGAGGTCGTCGGCCTCAACCGCCGCCAGCGCAACAAGATGGCGGTGGTCAAGGAAGGCCTGCAGGTGCACGAGGTGATCATCCAGGAGGGCGTGCACACCTTCGAGACGGTGGAAGAGGGCGTCGCCGAGCCGGTGGTCTACATGATGGATCACTATGTCGTGGGCGGCTTCTACCGCGTCCACACCGAGCGCGGGCGCGACGAGAACCTCAACGCCCCCGGCATGCACTTCAAGCCGCTCGCCTTCGACACCAGCGGCACCATGCCCGACGCCGCCCAGGGCCCGGACGCGCCGCCGAACCGCTTCTACGCCTACGGCGTGGTCGCGCGCCTGGCGCTGCTGGCAGCCTCGGTCGAGATCGAGGAGACCGCGCCGGTCGAGGATCAGGACGCGGTGGCAGCGTGACGGGAAGGTGACGCTGCCATGACCCGCACGCTCGAGTTGCTCTTCATCCTCGACCCGCTCGACGGACTCAAGGCCTACAAGGATTCCAGCATCGCGATGATGCGCGCGGCCGCCGCCCGCGGTCACACGGTGTGGACGACGCAGCGCGGTGCGCTGGCCTGGCGCGACGGCGCCGTGCGGACCCGCGCCCTCCCGATCCGGCTCCACCACGATCAATGGGGTCAGACCCCATTGATCGGGTCGGAATCAAAATCAATGGGGTCAGACCCCATTGATCCGCGCTGGTATGCGCCCGCGGACGTCGAGCAGGTGGTCTCGCTCGCGGATTTCGACGCGGTGCTGATGCGTCAGGATCCACCCTTCGACTTCGAGTACGTCACCGCCACCTGGCTGCTCGAGGACGCGGCGCAGGCGGGCGCGCGCGTGTTCAACAACCCGCGCGCGATCCGCGACCACTCCGAGAAGCTCGCCATCACCGAGTTCCCGCAGTTCATGGCGACCTCGCTGGTGGCGCGCGACGCGGTGGACATCCAGGCCTTCATCGACGAGCTCGGCGACGTCATCCTCAAGCCGCTCGATGGCATGGGCGGCAGCCAGATCTTCCGCGTGCGCAAGGACGACCCCAACCGCAACGTCATCATCGAGACGCTGACCCAGGAGGGGGCGCGCACGATCATGGCGCAGCGCTATCTGCCGCAGATCGCCGAGGGCGACAAGCGCGTGCTGCTGATCGGGGGCGAGGTCGTGCCCTTCGCGCTGGCGCGCATCCCGCAGGCCGGCGAGACGCGGGGCAACCTGGCCGCCGGCGGGCGCGGGGTGGCGATGCCGCTCACCGCGCGCGAGCGCGAGATCGCCGACTACCTGGCGCCCATCCTGTGGGCGCGCGGCTTGCTGATCGTCGGCCTCGACCTCATCGGTGGCCACCTCACCGAGATCAACGTCACCAGCCCCACCTGCATGGTCGAGATCGCCGCGCAGCAGGGCTTCGACGTCGCCGGCCTGGTGATCGACAAGCTGGAGCAGGCATGCGCCTAGGCGCTGTCCATTGCGGACAGGGCAGCCGATGGGGGCGGACGCGATCGATCAGGTCCGGGAGATCGGCAGGCGAATCGGAACCCGCCCGCGGCTTCCGGAAATCAATGGGGTCTGACCCCATTGATTCTGATCCGGAGATGGGCGGTTTTGCGCGCGCGCTCCTGATGCTGCTGACGGTCTGGCTGCTGGCGGGCTGTTCGCGTGGGGAGGTGTTCCGGCACGAGGCCTTCGTGTTCGGGACGCGGGTCGATGTCGCGGTGTTCGGCGACAGCCAGGCCGCAGCCGATGCCGCTGCCGGCGCGGTGCTGCGCGAGTTCGATCGGCTGCACCGCGCCTACCACGCCTGGGAGCCCTCCGAGCTCACCGCGCTGAACGCGGCGATCGCGCGCGGCGAGACCGCGACGGTGTCCGACGAGCTCGCCGCCATGCTCAGGGACGCGCAGCAGATCGCCGCCACCGGCGACCAGCTGTTCAACCCCGCGCTCGGCGGCCTGATCGCGCTTTGGGGCTTTCACACCGACACCTTCGTGCCGCAGCGCCCCGACCCGGCGCAGCTGCAGGCCCTGCTCGACGCGGCGCCGTCGATGGCCGACCTGGTCATCGACGGCAACCGCGTGAGCAGCCGCAACCGCGCGGTGCAGCTCGACCTCGGCGGCTACGCCAAGGGCTACGCGCTCGATCGCGCGGCCGCCATCCTGCGCGAGCAGGGCGTGGCCAACGCGCTCATCAACATCGGTGGCAACGTCATGGCGCTCGGGAAGAAGGGCGACCAGCCGTGGCGGATCGGCATCCAGCATCCGCGCGCGCCGGCGCCGCTCGCCACCCTGCCGCTCTACGACGGCGAGGCGGTCGGCACCTCGGGCGACTACCAGCGCTACTTCGAGCTCGACGGCGAGCGCTACGCCCACCTGCTCGATCCGCGCACCGGGCAGCCCGCGCGCGGCACGCAGTCGCTGACCGTTCTCATCACTGCGCGCGCCGGTGCCGGCACGCTGTCTGACGCACCCAGCAAGCCGGCCTACCTGGCGGGCGACCAATGGCGCGAACATACGCGCCGATTCGGCATCGAACACGTGTTGCGCGTGGCGGCCGACGGCCGCGTCGAGGTCACCCGTGCGTTGCGCGCGCGGCTGCAGTTCCCGGCACCCGTCGAGGTGACGGTCGTCGATTGACAACGAGGGAGGAAAGAAAATGGACATGACACCGCAAACCGCCTGGCTGATCGCCATCTCCGCAGTCGTCATCGTGGGCGTCGTGGCCTTCTTCATCGGGCGCAGCACCGCCGGCACCAAGGCGCGCATCGACGAACTGGAGGCCGAACTGCGCGGTAAGCAGGAGGAGGTCGAGACGTATCGCAAGAACGTCGAGGCGCACTTCGACAAGACCGCCACCCTCTTCGTGTCGATGGCCGGGTCCTACAAGGAGCTGTTCGAGCACCTGTCGAGCGGCTACGAGACGCTGTCGACCGGATCGGCGCGCGCGCTCTTCCAGCAGCGTGTGGATGCGCTGCTGGTCGGCGGCGCGCGCGAGGGCGGCAGCACGCTGCTCGGCGCCGCTGCGGTGGCGGGGGTCGCCGCCACCGCAGCGGCTGCAGGCGTCGCCGAGGCTGCCAGCGATGCGCCCGAGACGGCCGCCGATGCGCCACCGGCCGACATCGCGGCCGCCGGTGCTCAAGCCGTGGATGAGCCGGCGGCGTCCGCGACCGTGTCCGCTGCTGCACACGACGCGGCGGAACAACCCGGATCCACTCGCGCGGAAGATGAGGCTTCGCCCGCCGCCGAGTCCGCGTCGGTCCGCGTGCAGGCGCTCGGCGAGGAGCCCGTCGTCGCGGAGGAGCCCGTCCGTGCCGACCCCGTCGCCGACGATGCCGACGCGATCGTGCGCCGGGCCGAGGGCGGCGGCTTCGACCCCGACGCCACCGCCAGCCCGGCTCCCGGCGCTCGCACGGACGCGCACTGAGCCGCCTGCGCCTCGCCGGCGTCGTGCCGACGAACTTCCGCGCGGGCCTTGCGTCCCACGGTGCATGTTCGCCACGGCCCGCCCGATCCTGCTGGCACTGTGCACCGCCCTCGTGCTGGGCGGCTGCAGCCTGCGCTTCGCCTATACCCAGCTCGACTGGCTGGTGCCCTGGTATCTGCGCGACTACGTCACCCTCGACGCCGGTCAGCGCAGCGCGCTCGACGCGCGCCTCGCCGCCCGCCTCGACTGGCATTGCCGCACCCATCTCGGCGATTACGCGTCGACGCTGCGCGAGGCCGAGGGCCTGCTCGCCCGATCCCGCATCGACGCCGCCGAGCTCGCCCCCTATCTCGAGCGCGCAGAAGGCTGGTGGCGCGAGGTGCTCGGCCAGCTGGCGCCGGATGCGCGCGTGTTGCTCGCCGGCCTGACGCCCGAGCAGGTCGATGAGCTGGCCCAGGCCTTCGCCCGCCGCGAGCGCGAGGCGCGCGAGGAGTACCTCGGCGGCAGCGTCGAGGCGCAGCACGCGGATCGTGTGAGGCGGATGGAGAGCCGGCTGCAGCGCTGGTTCGGGCGCATGACGCCCGCTCAGCGCGACCGCATCGCCGCCTGGAGCCATGCACTGCAGCCCACCACCGAGGCCTGGCTGGCGAACCGTGCGCGCTGGCAGGGCGAACTGCTCGCCGCCCTGGAACTGCGCGCCGATGCACGTACGTTCGGCACCCGTCTCGACGCGCTGCTCGCCCCCCAGGAGTTCCGGTGGGCGCCCGCGCATCGCGCGGCCGTGGCGCACAATCGCGCGCTTACACTGGAGTTGCTCGCCGATCTCTTCAACACCGCCACGGATGCCCAGCGCCAGCGTCTGGTGGCGGAGGTCGCCGCCCTCGCAACCCAGTTCGAGGGGCTCTCCTGCCGCGAGCCGACTCGCCTTTCGGCGCTCGACGGCCGATAATCCGCGGCCTCCCATCCTCCTCCTCGACGCCGGCCGGCGTCGAAGCGCCCGGCATGCACAAGAACGAACTCGATCGCTTCGCGATCGGCCTGATGGTATTGCTCTGCACGATCTGGGGCCTGCAGCAGGTCGCGATCAAGCTCGCCAGCGCGGGCATCTCGCCGGTCTGGCAGGCGGGACTGCGCTCGATCGGTGCGAGCGCGATCGTGTTCGCCTGGGCCTGGCTGCGCGGTGTGAGGCTCTTCGAGCGCGACGGCACCCTGGTGCCCGGCCTGCTCGCCGGCCTGCTGTTCGCCGCCGAGTTCGCGATGATCTTCCTCGGCTTGCAGCACACCACCGCCTCGCGCGGGGTGATCTTCCTGTACACCGCGCCCTTCTTCGTCGCCCTCGGCGCGCTCTGGCTGCTGCCGCTCGAGCACATGCGGCGCGCGCAATGGGCGGGGATGGCGCTCGCCTTCGCCGGAGTGCTCGTGCTCTTCGGCGAGCATCTCTTCGCGCCTGCGGACGGCGCCTGGGTGGGCGACCTGATGATCTTCTGCGCTGCTGCGCTGTGGGCCGCCACCACGCTGACGGTGAAGGCCAGCGCGCTCGCCCGTGCCGCGGCCGAGAAGACCCTGCTCTACCAGCTCGGGGTGTCCGCTGCGGTGCTGCCGCCGCTGTCGCTCGCGCTCGGCGAGCCGGGAGTGTTCGCACCCACCGCGCTGGTTTGGGGAAACCTGTTCTTCCAGGCGGTGATCGTGGCGGGCGCGTCCTACCTCGGCTGGTTCTGGCTCATCCGCCAGTATCCGGCGACCCGGCTCTCGTCGTTCTCCTTCCTCACCCCGGTGATGGGCGTGCTCGCCGGCGGCGTGCTGCTCGGCGAGCCGCTCACGCTCGGGGTGTTTGCGGCGCTGTTCCTCGTCGGTAGCGGCATCTGGGTAGCCAACCGGCCGTCCTGAGCGCCTATAGTGAGGAGGTCCATCCCGCGCCGAGGAGCACCGCCATGTCCCGTCCCGCCATCGAGTTCTGGTTCGAGTTCGCCAGCACCTATTCCTATCTGTCGGTGATGCGCATCGAGCGCGCGGCGCAGGCCGCCGGTGTCGAGGTCGCGTGGAAGCCCTTCCTGCTCGGCCCGGTGTTCCTCGCGCTGGGCTGGAACGATTCGCCGTTCAACATCTATCCGCCCAAGGGGCGCTACATGTGGCGCGACCTCGAGCGCCTGGCAGCGCGCGAGGGGCTGCCGTTCCGGCGGCCGAGCCGCTTCCCGCGCAACGGCCTGCTCGCGGCGCGGGTGGCGCTGGTCGGCGTCGAGGACGGCTGGGTGGCGCCCTTTTCGCGCGCGGTGATGACCGCCAACTTCGCCGAGGATCGCGAGATCGGCGAGGCAGCGGTGATCGAGGACATCCTCCATGCCCTTGCGCTGCCGGCCGACGAGGTCATGGCGCGCGCGCAGGCCGATGCCAACAAGCTCGCGCTGCGCTGCCAGACCGAGCGTGCGGCCGAGCTGGGCCTGTTCGGTGCGCCGAGCTTTCGCGTCGGCGAGGAGCTGTTCTGGGGCAACGACCGGCTCGACGACGCGCTCGCGTGGGCGGTGACGAATGCCGAGGGAGCGCGCGCAGCGGGCTAGCGTGCGCGCCTTGCCCTTTCGCGCGGGGTCGGCGGCCTTACTTCTTGTTCTTCTGCGCCTGTTCCTGCTCGTACTTGCGGATGCGTTCCTCGTAGCGCGCGCGGTCCTCGGCGGCCTGCTGGGCGCGGCGGGCGGCGTCTTCCTCGGCCTTGCGGCGCTCGGCGGCGCGCTCGGCGTCGGCAGCGGCGCGCTGGCGGGCGGCCGCGGCTTCGGCAGCGCGGGTGTCCGCCTCGCGCCGGGCGCGGATGCGTTCGGCTTCGGGCGAGGGGGTGATGCGGGCGTCGGTGGCGGGCGACGAGGGCGCGGCGGCGGGCGTCTGCGGTAGCGCGGTGGGTGCCGCCGGCGTCAGCGGCCGCTCCGCCCTTGCGCCGGCCTCGGCGGCGACGCGCTGGCGTTCGGCCAGGTCGAGGCGGCGGGCCTCGGCTTCGAGTTCGCGCGCGCGCTGGATCGTCTCCAGGCGCGCCTTCTTGGCCTGGTCGATGCAGTGATTGACGAGGAATTTGGCCTGGCAGGCGGGAATGGTCGCCTCGTAGGTGGCTTCGGCCTGGGCGCGCAGGGCCTTGCCCTCGGCCTCGAGCGCCTGGGCGCGGGCGCGTTCGGCGGCGCGGCTGGCGGCGTCATCTGCCTGTGCGCGCGCGGCCGAGGGCAGGCCGACGATGCAGGCGAAGAGGCCGACTGCGAGCCCGCCAGCGAGGCTCATGCGCCTGCGGGCAGGCGGGGCAGCGGAGCTGCACGTGCGCTCATCCAGCGTCGCGCTCGGAAAGTGTCTGCCGGCCGGGCCGTGCGGCAAGCGGCGGGGGGGGGCGATAAGGGCGTCGAGAAGGCGGAGACGGAACATGCGTGGCAGCTTCCGGGATCGATTCGGTCGGCGCGTAGAATAGCGCCTTTGCAACCGCCCGCGGCCCCGTGGCCGTGTATCCGTTCGTGATCAGTCTTCGCAATTTGCGCCTCGCGCGCGGCGCCAAGGTCCTCATCGAGGCCGCCACGCTGCAGATCCACCCCGGCTGGAAGGTCGGCCTCACCGGCGCCAACGGCAGCGGCAAGTCCAGCCTGTTCGCCATGCTGCGCGACCAGCTCCACCCCGACCAGGGCGACCTCGACATGCCGCCCGGCTGGGTGATCGCCCACGTCGCCCAGGAAACCCCCGGGCTGGCGCAGCCGGCGATCGACTACGTGCTCGACGGCGACGCCGAGCTGCGCTGCATCGAGGCCGAGCTCGCCGCCGCGGAAGCCGCCCACGATGGCGCCCATATCGGTGAACTCCACGCCCGCCTGCACGAGATCGGCGGCTACGCGGCGCGTGCGCGCGCGGCCGCCCTGCTCGATGGCCTGGGTTTCCTGCAGTCGGACATCGAGCGCCCGGTGGCGGACTTCTCCGGTGGCTGGCGCATGCGCCTGAACCTGGCGCAGGCGCTGATGTGCCGCTCCGACCTGCTGCTGCTTGACGAACCCACCAACCACCTCGACCTCGACGCAGTGATCTGGCTCGAGGCCTGGCTGCGCGACTACCGCGGCACCTTGCTGCTGATTTCGCACGACCGCGAGTTCCTCGACGCCTGCGTCACCCACATCGCCCACATCGAGCAGCAGAAGCTCGCGCTGTACACCGGCGGCTATTCCGACTTCGAGCGCCAGCGCGGCGAGCGCCTGATTCAGCAGCAGTCGATGTTCGAGAAGCAGCAGCGCGAGATCGCGCACATGGAGGACTACATCCGCCGCTTCCGTGCCAAGGCGACCAAGGCGCGCCAGGCGCAGAGCCGGATTAAGGCGCTCGAGCGCATGGAGCGCATCGCCGCGGCGCACGTCGATACGCCCTTCAGCTTCGCCTTCCGCGACGCGCCGCCGGCGCCCGATCCGCTGCTGCAGATCGAGGACGGTGCGGTGGGCTACGGCGACAAGACGATCCTGGAGCGCATCACGCTGACCCTGCGCCCGGGCGAGCGCGTCGGCCTGCTCGGACGCAACGGCGCCGGCAAGTCGACCCTGATCAAGCTGCTCGCCCACGAGCTGCAGCTCGCCAGCGGCCGCCGCCTGGAGGGCAAGGGGCTGGCCACCGGCTACTTCGCCCAGCATCAGCTGGAGACCCTGCGTCCGGACGAATCCGCGCTGCAGCACATGGTTCGGCTGGACCCGCAGACGCGCGAGCAGGAGCTGCGCGACTACCTCGGCGGCTTTGACTTCCGCGGCGACGGCGTGGGCGGCACCTCGACCCCGGCGACCACGCCCTGCGGGCCGTTCTCGGGCGGCGAGAAGTCGCGCCTCGCGCTCGCCTTGCTGATCTGGCAGCGCCCCAATCTGCTGCTGCTCGACGAGCCGACCAACCACCTCGATCTGGAAATGCGCCACGCGCTCACCATGGCGCTGCAGGACTACGAAGGCGCGATGGTGCTGGTGTCGCACGACCGCGCCTTGCTGCGCGCCACCTGCGACCGCTTCCTGCTGGTCGACGGCGGCCGCATCCAGCCCTTCGACGGCGACCTCGACGACTACCGCGACTGGCTCGCCAGCCGCCGCGCCGAAGTCGCCGCCGCCGCGGCCTGCCCCGACCAGGTGGCCGACAAGGCGGCGCGCAAGGCCGACCGCGCCCAGGCCGCGGCCGACCGCCAGGCGCGGCTGTTGGCGCGCCGGCCGCTGGTGAAGGAGATCGAGCAGATCGACAAGCGCCTGGCGGCGTGGAACAAGGAGAAGGCCGAGATCGACGCGAAGCTTGCCGATCCGGCGCTCTATACCGGCGCACAGGCGGGCGAGGTGCCGGCGCTCAACAAGCGCCAGGCCGAGCTCGCCGGGCGCATCGAGGAGGCCGAGCTGCGCTGGCTGGAACTGCACGAGGCGCTGGAGGCGATTCCGGCGGATTGAGCCGGGGCGGGCGCCGGGGGTCGAGCGCGGCAGCGCGGCGGGTGTCGCTCCGAGCCGCGGCGCCCGGGCCTGGCTGCCGCGTCGGCCCTACTGCGGCAGCCAGCGCAGCGGGTCGATGTCCCAGTCGGCGAACTCTTCGTAGCCCACGATGCGGTCCTGCGAGCGACGCAGGTCGATCTCCTCCGGCCGCAGATAGTGGCCCGCGGTGTGGAAGATCACCTTCACCCGGGGCTCCATCGGCTTGTCCTCGTTCTGGGCCTGAACGACCGCGAGGCGCCTGCTCTCGAGCCTTACCAGCGCGCCCGTGGGATAGATGCCGACCGAGCGGATGAAAGCCTTGACCAGGCGTGGCTCGAAGTGCTTGGCCGACCATTCGAGCAGCTTGCGCAGCGCCTGCGTGGGCGCCATGCCCTTGTGATAGACGCGCTCCGAGGTGATCGCGTCGTACACGTCCACGATCGCCGCCATGCGCCCATACAGGCTGATCTGATCGGCGGCGAGCTTGTTCGGGTAGCCGCTGCCATCGAAACGCTCGTGGTGCTGGGCGGCGACGTCCAGCGCGATCTCGCTGATGCCGGGCGTCGCCTGCAGGATGATCTTGCTCTGCACGACGTGGTTCTTCATGTGCTCGAACTCGGCGTCGGTGAGCTTGCCCGGCTTGTTGAGGATCTCGTCCGGCACGCGCGCCTTGCCCACGTCGTGCAGCAGGGCGCCGATGGCGATTTCGCGGATCACGTCGCGCGGGACCTCGAGCGTACGGGCGAAGGCGGTCATCAGCGCACATACCGACACCGAGTGCTGGAAGGTGTAGCTGTCGTGCTGCTTCAGGCGTGCGAGCGGCAGCAGCGCGCCCTGGTCGGTGAAGATCGAATCGACGATGCGCTCGACCAGCGGCTCGATTTTCTCGAGCTCGACCTGCTTGCCGAGGCGGACGTCGACCAGCATGTCGCGCACGATCTGGTTCGCCTCGCGATGCAACTGGCGGGCATCCTCGCGACCGCCGGGCCTCGTGGTGGCCACAGTGGCGGCGGGCGGCGATTTGCTCGCACGAGCCTCGGACGGCGCCTCGGGCTCGGGCGCTTCGGGCTCGGCCGCCTCGGTGGCGTCGGCGAGTGGGTCGGTATCGAGCCCGCGCTCGGTGTCGATGACGATCTCGGCCACGCCGATTCCGCGCACCTTGCGCACCGCTTCCTCGTCCTTGACGAGGAAGCGGTTGCGCACGAAGTCGTGCTGCAGCCACCCGCAGTTGAGGTCATGGACGTACATGCCGGGCCGCAGCCAGGCGACGGGGATGCGCTTGATCACGGGCGAGCGTCGGAGCGATATGCCTGGATTGGATTATGGTGCGCCGGATCGGTCTTGCGTGCACTCCCCCGCACGCGGCCGAGAACTTTGCCACGGCGGCGGAGCACGGCTTGACCGCCGCCTGCGCGCCGACGGGCTGATAGAATCCCGGCTTTCCCGAATCTGCCCCCAGGAGCTAGCGGTGCGTATCGTCTGTCTCGACCTCGAAGGTGTGCTGGTCCCCGAAATCTGGATCGAATTCGCCGAGCGTACCGGCATCCCGGAACTCCGCCGCACCACGCGCGACGAGCCCAACTACGACACCCTGATGAAGTACCGCCTGGACATCCTGGCGCAGAAGAAGCTCGGCCTGCCCGACATCCAGGAGGTCATCGCCAGCATGGGGCCGATGGAGGGCGCGCGCGCGTTCCTCGACGACCTGCGCGATGCCTACCAGGTGGTGATCCTGTCCGACACCTTCTACGAGTTCGCCAAGCCGCTGATGAAGCAGCTCGGCCTGCCGACGCTGTTCTGCCACAGCCTCGAGGCCAACGCCGAGGGCATCCTGGTGAATTACCACCTGCGCATGCCCGACCAGAAGCGCGAAGCCGTGAAGCGCTTCAAGGAGCTCAACTTCAAGGTCGTGGCCGCGGGTGATTCCTACAACGACACCGCGATGCTTGGCGAGGCCCACGGCGGCATCCTGTTCCACCCGCCGGAGAACGTCGTGCGCGAATTCCCTCAGTATCCGGTGGTGCGCGACTACGCCAGCCTGCGCGCCGAGATCGACAAGGCTTTTGCCAAAGTCGCCTGAGCTTGGCAAAAGCCGTTCGGCGAGTCGTGCGGCCCCCGCGCGCTGCGCTCGCCGCCCCCATGGGGGCTCAGCCTCTCCAACGAACCTCGGCAGTACTCCGTCATGCATCGCGAACGCTTCTACACCCTGTCCGCTTCCTGTCCCGACCGTGTCGGCATCGTCGCCAAGGTCTCCGGCTTCATCGCCGAGCACAAGGGCTGGATTCTCGAGACCTCGCTGCACGCCGAGCCGCCGCTCGAGGCGGGCGAGGTCGGGCGTTACTTCATGCGCATCGAGATCAAGGCCGCCTCGCTGCCCTTTCACCTCGCCGAGTTCCGCGAGAAGTTCCGTCCGCTCGCCGAAGAACTCGAGATGGACTGGAAGATCAGCGACTCCGCGGTGAAGAAACGCGTCGTCGTGCTGGTGAGCAAGCAGGAGCACTGCCTGTACGATCTGCTCGCGCGCTGGCAGTCGAAGGAGCTCGACATC
Source organism: Thauera sp. JM12B12 (assembly GCF_039614725.1). Taxonomy (NCBI): domain Bacteria; kingdom Pseudomonadati; phylum Pseudomonadota; class Betaproteobacteria; order Rhodocyclales; family Zoogloeaceae; genus Thauera; species Thauera sp. JM12B12. Next base: position 421,608 of record NZ_CP154859.1, read on the forward strand.
GAGATCCCGTGCGTGATCTCGAACCACGACACCTTCCGCGGCTTCGTCGAGTGGCACGGCATCCCTTTTCACCACGTCCCGGTGAGCGCCGACAACAAGGCCTCGGCGTACGCCGAAGTGCGGCGCATCTTCGAGGAAGTGCGCGGCGACACCATGGTGCTGGCGCGCTACATGCAGATCCTGTCGCCGGAGCTGTGCGCCGCCTATCCCGGGCGAATCATCAACATCCATCACAGCTTCCTGCCCAGCTTCGTCGGCGCCAAGCCCTACCATCAGGCCTATGCCAAGGGCGTGAAGCTGATCGGCGCCACCTGCCATTACGTCACCGCCGACCTCGACCAGGGGCCGATCATCGAGCAGGACGTCATTCGCATCGATCACTCGGATGCGGTCGAGGACATGGTGCGCTACGGCAAGGACATCGAGAAGACCGTGCTCGCCCGCGGCCTGCGCTATCACCTCGAGGACCGCGTGCTGGTGCACGGCAACAAGACCGTGGTCTTCCGCTGAACGCGCCTATGTCCATTCGCGCGCGAAATCAATAAGATGTCGCGTTTCTGTCGATCTCTAACCAGAACTGGAACACAGGTCATGCAAAGCTCGGGGAAATCCTTGGTCTCGGTCGAAAAAATCGGTGGGACGTCGATGTCGGCGTTCGGTGACGTGCTGCGCCACATCATGCTCTACGACAAGTCGCGCATTTACGGCCGCATCTACGTGGTGTCGGCCTATTCCGGCGTGACCAACCAACTCCTCGAGCACAAGAAGACCGGCGAGCCGGGCATCTACGCGCTGTTCGCCGACGGTGCCGATTACCACGCCGCGCTCGACGGCCTTGCCGTCAGCCTCAAGAAGCTGAATGCCGGCTTCGCCGAGCTGGGCCTGCCGCTGGACGTCGCCGATGCCTTCGTCGATACCCGCATCGGCGAGGTCAAGAAGTACCTCGACGCCATGCACCACGTGCTCGCCAGCGGCTACATCCGCCGCCAGGACGTGCTGCTCGCGGCGCGCGAGGTGCTGGCCTCGATCGGCGAATCGCACAGCGCCTTCAACAGCGTCGAGATCCTCAAGGCGAACGGCGTGCAGGCCCTCCTGCTCGACCTCGCGGGCTTCCACGACGACATGGCGTGGTCGATCGACGAGCGTATCCACAACAGCTTCAAGGGCCTCGACATCGAGCGCAACGTCATCGTCGCCACCGGCTACACCAAGGGCACCGAGGGCATCATGCGCGAGTTCGACCGCGGCTATTCCGAGGTCACCTTCAGCAAGATCGCGGTCGAGGTGCGCCCGGGCGAGGCGGTGATCCACAAGGAATTCCACCTGTCGTCCGCCGACCCCAACATCGTCGGTCTGGAAAACGCGGTGATCGTCGGTGCCACCAACTACGACGTCGCCGACCAGCTGGCCGACGTCGGCATGGAGGCGATCCACCCCAAGGCGGCCAAGCCGATCGAGCTCGCCGGCATCCCGATCCGGCTCAAGAACACCTTCGAGCCCGAGCACCCGGGTACGCTGATCACCAAGGACTTCGTCGGCGAGCGCGCGCGCGTCGAGATCGTCACCGGCAGCGACAAGGTCACCCTGGTCGAGATCCACGATCCGAGCATGGTCGGTACCGTCGGCTTCGACTTGGGGCTGATGGAGATCTTCTGCAGGCACGAGATCTCCTACATCCTCAAGGCCACCAACGCCAACTCGATCGCCCACGTGCTGTGGGAGAGCTCGGTGACGCCCGCGCTGATCGCCGAGCTCGAGGCGCGCTACGAGATCGTCACCGTCAAGCCGAGCGCGATCGTGTGCGCGATCGGTTCCAACATCAGCATTCCGGGCGTGCTCGCGCGCGCGGCGCAGGCGCTCGCCGATGCCGGGGTCAACGTCAATTGCGTGTCGCAGACCCTGCGTCAGGTGAACATGCAGTTCATCATCGAGCGTGCCGACTACAAGAAGGCGATCGTGGCCCTCAACCACACCCTGTGTGTCAGCCCGGGCACGCCGGTGCCGCTCGCCTGAGCCCGAGCGCGCCGTCGGCGGCGCACGGATGCAAGGACGGAGGCGACCTGTGGGTCGCCTCCGTCGTTTTGGGCGGACGACGCGGGCGGGCGCCCGCGCATGGGAGGAATCAAACGAGCGTTTGACAGCCACTTATGGCCGGATAAAATAAACGAACGTTTGAATCAGCGATGACGGCCTCCGTCGCAGCCATCGCCCATTCCCCGGAGGAGACCCGCGATGCCCCTGTACGCCCCGCCCCTGCGCGACATGCAGTTCGTTCTGCACGAAATGCTCGACGCCGTCGGCCAGCTCAAGGCCTGCCCGCTACATGCCGAGCTCGATGTGGACACCGTCAACGCCGTGCTGGAGGAGGCGGGCAGGTTCGCCGCCGAGGTCGTCTTTCCACTCAACGCCCGCGGCGATCGTGAAGGCTGCACGCTCGACCGCGCAACCCATGAGGTGCGCGCGCCCACGGGCTTCAAGGCGGCCTACGCGCAGTACGTCGAGGGCGGCTGGCCCGCGCTTGCCTGCGATCCGGAGCATGGCGGGCAGGGCCTGCCCCTGGCGCTCAACCAATGTCTCTACGAGATGCTCAACAGCGCCAGCCAGGCATGGGCCATGTATCCCGGGCTGTCCCACGGCGCCTACGAGGCCCTTCATGCGCACGGCTCGCCCGCGCAGAAGGCGCTCTATCTGCCGCGGCTGACCAGCGGCGAATGGACCGGCACGATGTGTCTGACCGAGCCGCACTGCGGTACCGACCTCGGCCTGCTGCGCACCCGCGCCGAGCCGCTGGGCGACGGCAGCTACCGCATCAGTGGCGAGAAGATCTTCATCAGCGCCGGCGAGCACGATCTGGCCGCCAACATCGTGCATCTGGTGCTCGCCCGCCTGCCCGACGCGCCGGCGGGCAGCAAGGGGATCTCGCTCTTCATCGTGCCCAAGTTCCTCGTCAATGCCGACGGCTCCCTCGGCGCGCGCAACGGCATCCACTGCGGCGGCCTGGAGCACAAGATGGGCATCCACGGCAATGCCACCTGCCAGATGGTGCTCGAGGGCGCGCTTGGCACCCTGGTGGGCGAGCCCAACAAGGGCCTGCAGGCGATGTTCGTGATGATGAACGCCGCCCGCCTGGGCGTGGGCAACCAGAGCCTGGGGCTGACCGAGGTCGCCTTCCAGAGCGCGCTCGCCTACGCGAAGGAGCGCATCCAGATGCGCAGCCTCTCGGGGCCCAAGGCCCCCGACAAGCCGGCCGATCCGATCATCGTGCACCCCGATGTGCGCCGCATGCTGCTCACCGCCCGGGCGTATGCCGAAGGCGCACGCGCGCTGCTGTGCTTCTGCGCGGTGCTGGCGGACACGGAACTGCACCATCCGGACGAGTCCGTGCGGCGCGACAGCGCCGAGCTGCTCGCGCTGCTCACGCCGATCGCCAAGGCCTTCGTCACCGACAACGGCTTCGCCGCCACCAACGCGTGCATGCAGGTCTTCGGCGGCCACGGTTACATCCGGGAATGGGGCATGGAGCAGTTCGTGCGCGATGCCCGCATCAACATGATCTACGAGGGCACCAACACCGTGCAGAGCCTGGACCTGCTCGGGCGCAAGGTGCTCGGCAACGCCGGCGCAACGCTGCGGACCTTCGGCCGCCTGGTCGGCGCGCTGCTGCAGGACGAGAGCGGCAACGAGGCGATGGCCGCGTTTACCGCCCCGCTCGCGGAGCTCGGCGAGCAGTTGCTCGAGCTCACCGCCGAGATCGGTGCCAGCGCCCTGCAAGACCCGGACGAAGCGGGCGCCGCCGCGGTCCCCTATCTGCGCGTGGCCGGCCACTTCGTATTCGGCTACTTCTTCGCGCGGATGGCTGCGGTGGCGCTGAAGAAGATCGCCGCCGGCAGCACCGACCCGTTCTACACTGCCAAGCTTCAGACCGCGCGCTTCTACTTCGCCCGCCTGTTCCCGGAGACGGCCACGCTGATGCGGCTGGCGCGAGCCGGCAGCGCGGCGCTGATGGAGACCGATGCCGCGCTGAGCTGAGGTCCATGACCGGGGCCCGCGATCCGGGGCTCCGGCTCCCCACCCGGAATGCAAGGAGAAGCTCACGCATGTCGAAAACCCCCAGTCCCCCCCAAGGTCCGGTCCAGTTCGAGCCCGAGTTCATCGCCGGGGTGCGCGAGATCTTCGAGCACAAGATCGCCTTCAATGCGCTGATCGGCCTGCGCATCGACGATATCGACGGTGTGCGGGCCAGCGGGCGGATCGAGATGCGACCGGAACTGGTGGGACATTTCCTGCACAACCGCATCCATGGCGGCGTGATCTCGGCCTGCCTGGACGCCATGGGTGGCCTGGCGGTGATGGCCGCGATCGGCGCCCGCCATCTCGACGAGCCGCCTTTCCAGCGCCTGCACCGTTTCGGCAAGCTCGGCACCATCGATCTGCGCATCGATTACCTGCGCCCCGGCATCGGCGAGGCGTTTCGCATGGAGGCCGAGGTCCTGCGCCTGGGCTCGCGCGTTGCATCGACGCGGATGAGCTTTCTCGACGCCGATGGCAGGCTGCTCGCCACCGGCGCTGCGGCGTACATCGTGTCGTGAGTGCGGAATGAGCGCAGAGGCCCCCGCCAGCCCTCGCGGCAAGCTGTTCGCCGAGCTGCCGCCGCCTGCGGGCGGCGAGATCTTCCAGACCCTGTTCTCCCATTCGCGCTGCCGCATCGAGCGCATCGTCTCCCACGGCCACGCCAGCGCGCCCGGCGACTGGTACGACCAGGATGCGGACGAATGGGTGGTGCTGCTGAGCGGCGAGGCGGTGCTGCTGTTCGCCGACGGTGAAGCCGTGAGCCTGGCGTCGGGCGACTGGATCGCGATCCCTGCCCATCGCCGCCACCGGGTGGAGTCCACCTCGGCGGATGCGATGTGGCTGGCGGTGCATTGCAGCCCCGGCGATTGATCTGCAGCCGCCTCCGGCGGCACTTGGCGGGCCCGGGGCGCCCATGAAAAACGGCGCCCCGAGGGGCGCCGTGGAAAGTCGGGGTCCGAGGAGGAGGACCCCGGCGAGTGACGCTCAGTAGCGGTAGGCCGCTTCGCCGTGCGCCGTGGTGTCGAGACCCTCGCGCTCCTCGTCTTCCGGCACGCGCAGGCCGACCAGCAGATCCGCGACCTTGTAGGCGACGAAGGCGACCACCGCCGACCACACCACGGTCACGATCACGCTCCAGGTCTGGATCCACACCTGCGAGGCGATCGAGAAGTCCTCGGCACCGGTGCCGCCCAGGGCGGGGGCCGCGAACACGCCGGTCAGGATCGCGCCGACGATGCCGCCCACGCCATGTACGCCGAACACGTCGAGCGCGTCGTCCGCACCGAGCATGCGCTTGAGACCGTTCACCCCCCAGATGCAGATGAAGCCCGACAGCGTGCCGATCACGATCGCGCCCATCGGGCCGACCGAGCCGCAGGCCGGGGTGATCGCCACCAGGCCGGCGACCGCACCCGAGGCCGCACCCAGCATCGAGGGCTTGCCTTTCAGCAGCGCCTCGCCGAGCGACCAGGCCAGCACCGCAGCGGCCGTGGCGACCAGCGTGTTGATGAAGGCGAGCGCGGCGCCCGAGGTGGCTTCGAGGTTGGAGCCGGCGTTGAAGCCGAACCAGCCCACCCACAGCAGCGAGGCTCCGACCATGGTCAGCGTCAGGCTGTGCGGCGCCAGCGACTCGCGGCCGTAGCCGATGCGCTTGCCAACCATGTAGGCGCCCACCAGGCCGGCGATACCGGCGTTGATGTGCACCACGGTGCCGCCGGCGAAGTCGAGCGCGCCGTCCTCGAGCAGGTAGCCGCCCGGGCCCCACACCATGTGGCAGATCGGCAGGTAGCACAGGGTGAACCAGATCACCGAGAAGATCAGCACCGCCGAGAACTTCATGCGTTCAGCGAAGGCGCCGACGATGAGCGCCCCGGTGATGCCCGCGAAGGTGGCCTGGAAGGCGATGAAGGCGAACTCGGGCAGCTTCACGGTCTCGGTGAAGGTGTCGGCGAGCGAGTCGATCGTCACCCCGGACAGGAAGACCTTGTCGAGCGAGCCGATGAAGGGGCTCGCTTCGGTGAAGGCCAGGCTGTAGCCGTAGATCGCGAACAGCAGCGCGTTGAGCGAGAACACCGTCATCACCTGCATCAGCACCGACAGCATGTTCTTGGCGCGCACCAGGCCGCCGTAGAACAGCGCCAGGCCGGGCAGGGCCATCATCAGCACGAGCAGCGTGGAGGTCATGATCCAGGCCACGTCGCCCTTGTTGACCTCGACCGCGGCGGCGGCGGCCTCCTGGGCGAAGGCGCCGCCCGATGCGCCGGCGAGCAGGGCTGCAGCCGGCAGGAATGCGAAGAGCTTCTTCATTTTGCGGTTCTCCCTTACAGCGCGTCCGAGCCGGTCTCGCCGGTGCGGATGCGGATGGCCTGTTCCAGATCGAAGACGAAGATCTTGCCGTCGCCGATCTTGCCGGTCGCGGCGGATTTCTCGATGGCCTCGATGGCCTGGTCGAGGATGTCGTCGGGGATCGCGGCCTCGACCTTCACCTTGGGCAGGAAATCGACGACGTACTCGGCGCCACGGTAAAGCTCGGTGTGGCCCTTCTGGCGGCCGAAGCCCTTGACCTCGGTGACGGTGATGCCCTGCACACCGATCGCGGACAGCGCCTCGCGCACTTCGTCGAGCTTGAAGGGCTTGATGATGGCGGCGATGAATTTCATGGTGTTCTCCGGTTGCGTTTGATGCCGGGGGCGTTGTCAGAAGCTCTTGCTGACGGACAGGATCACGCGCGAGTCGGCGAGGTCGCTGTTGTTCACATCGGTGTCGACGTAGTGCAGGCCGAAGTTCAGCCCCACGAACTCCTTGGAGACGCTCAGTTTCCAGTCGGTGTAGTCGTCCTGGCCCTTGATGTCGTTGTATCCGACGTGGGCGCCCAGGGTGACGCCGTAGCCGACATCGACCGCGGCGCTCAGGTCGTAGTACTGGCTGCCGTCGGAATTCGTGTAGCCGAACAGGTCGGTGAAGGCATACGAGTACTTGAAGGACAGGAACTCCCACGACAGGCCGACGTAACCCTCGAGCGTGTTCGGGCTGTTGTAGGGCTTCGGATAGCTGCCCGGGTAGTAGTACTGCAGCAGGCCGACGTCGTAGCCGATGGCGCCGACGCTGCCCTTGTAGCCGCCGTAGATGTCGATCTCGAGGCTGTTGCTGACGTTCGGGCTGCTGTCGGACAGCCAGGACACGTTCGAGCCCCACACGCCGACGTAGAGGCCGCTGTCGTGGGCGTAGTCGAAGCCGCCCTGCAGCGCCGGTCGCTCGTCGGTCTGGCTGTAGCCGCGGTAGGCGTAGTCGGAGACGAGGCCGACGTTGGCGGCGATCGGGCTGTCCTCGGCATGGACGCTGCCGGCGAAGGGCAGGGCGGCGAGGAGGGTGGCAAGCGTTGCAGCGGCGGTCTTGGTTTTCATGATCATCTCCTGGGAAAGGGTGTCGGAATGCGTGACGAGGACCCTTAAGCAGATCGTGTGCCAGCTTTGCAGATGCCTTGTGCTTAGGGCGTTTGGAGTGGAGTGGCAGGCGTTTTTGTTGCGCTGCGCAATCGTTTCGCGCACGAAACTGGGTCGCAATGCACTGAAGTGGTGCATGTCGCCCCGAGCAGGGGGCTATTCCGGTGCGGGACGAGCGGCGTGCTAGACTTTGCGCCGTCTTCACACCTTTCCGCAGGCGATCATGAGCACTCCCCGCTTCCTCGACGAAATCGGCGCCAAGCTTTCCGAAATTGCGGCCAACAGTCCGGTGCGCGACATCGAAAAGAACGCCAAAGCCATGCTCGGCGGCGCGCTCGGCAAGCTCGATCTGGTCACGCGCGAGGAATTCGAGGTGCAGCGCGAGGTGCTCGCCCACGCCCGCGAGAAGCTGGCCGAGCTCGAGGCCCGCGTCGCCGAACTCGAAGCGCGCCTCGCCGGCGGCGACAAGTCCTGAGGACGCCCCGCGCCCGGACGGGGCGCCGTGCGATGCGTTTCAGATAATCGCTTTGTCATAAGCTGCGTCTCCGCTAGACTGGCGCCCCGCCCAGTCAGGAGATGCAGATGTCGCTCGCGCTCGTGCGCACCCGCGCGCTCGAAGGACTCGTCGCGCCCGAGGTCACGGTCGAGGTCCATCTCGCCAACGGGCTGCCGGCATTCAGCCTGGTCGGGCTGGCCGACACCGAGGTGCGCGAGGCCCGCGATCGTGTGCGCGCGGCGATCCAGTCCTCGCAGTTCGAATTTCCCCAACGCCGCATCACCGTCAACCTGGCGCCTGCCGACCTGCCGAAGGAGGGCGGGCGCTTCGACTTGGCGATCGCGGTCGGCATCCTGGTGGCCTCGGGGCAGGTCGCGGGGCGTCTGCTCGAGGGGCTGGAGTTCTGTGGCGAGCTGTCGCTGAACGGCGATCTGCGCCCGGTGCGCGGGGTGCTGGCGGCGGCGCTCGCGGCGGCCCGGGTGGCGCGCGGTCTGGTGCTGCCCGCAGGCAACGCGGCCGAGGCGGCGCTGGCACGGCGCGCCCAGGTGCTGCCGGCGGCGAGCCTGCTCGCGGTGTGTGCGCATCTCAATGGCCATACCGCCATCGAAACCACGAGCCGCGCGGATTCGACGGCGCCACGGCCGGCCGCAGCGGGCGCGCAGGGGGCCGACCTCGCCGATGTGCGCGGACAACTGCAGGCGCGGCGTGCGCTCGAGGTGGCAGCGGGCGGCAGTCATTCGCTGCTGCTCTTCGGCCCGCCGGGCGCCGGCAAGTCGATGCTGGCGCAGCGCCTGCCCGGCGTGCTGCCGCCGATGAGCGAGGAGGAGGCGATCGAGGCCGCCGCGGTGGCCTCGATCGAGGGCGCCTTCGATATCCGCGACTGGGGGCGACGGCCGTTTCGCGCACCACACCATTCGTCGTCGTCGGCGGCGCTGGTCGGTGGCGGTGCGGTGCCGCGTCCGGGGGAGATTTCGCTTGCCCATCGCGGCGTGTTGTTTCTGGATGAACTGCCCGAATTCGACCGCCGCGTGCTCGAATCACTGCGCGAGCCGCTCGAGACCGGCACGATCACGGTGTCGCGGGCGCGCCGACGGGCGGAATTTCCCGCCCGCTTCCAGCTCGTCGCCGCGATGAACCCCTGTCCCTGCGGCCACCATGGTGACCCCCAGCGCAACTGCCGGTGCACGCCCGACCAGGTCGCGCGCTACCGCGCCCGCCTGTCCGGGCCGCTGCTCGACCGCATCGACCTCGTCGTGGAGGTGCCGGCGATCGCGCCCGAGGCGCTCGCCGGCAGCGCACCCGGCGAGGATTCGGCCGCCGTTCGCGCCCGCGTCGAGCATGCGCGCACGGTGCAGATCGCACGCCAGGGCTGCGCCAACGCCGACCTGTCCGCCGGCGACGTGGAACGCCACTGCCGCCCCGATGCGGGAGGGGATCGCCTGCTGCAGCAGAGCATGCAGCGGCTGCAGCTGTCGGCGAGGGCGTATCATCGCGTGCTCCGGGTGGCGCGCACGCTTGCGGACCTCGTCGATGCGCCCCGCCCCGGCGTCGCGCACATCGCCGAGGCGATCCAGTACCGCCGCAGCCTCGACGGCCGCTGAAGCCGCCGTAGGCGAGCTTGCCGGCTGGCCCCGGCGCGTCGTCCTCTCCCGCTCACAAGGCCTGCATGCGCTCCAATCCCTCCACCGACCGCCTCGCCTTCATGCTGGCGATGCTCTCCGCCATCGGTCCGTTCGCGATCGATGCCTACCTGCCCGCGTTTCCGCACATCGCCGCCTCGCTCGCCGCCACCCAGCTCGAGGTGCAGCAGACGCTCACCGTCTACATGGCGGCGCTTGCACTGATGGTGCTGTGGCATGGTGCGCTCGCCGACCGCTTCGGTCGTCGCCGCGTGCTGCTGGCGCTCACTGCGCTGTTCGCGCTTGCCTCGCTGATCTGTGCGCTGGCGCCGAGCATCGAGTGGCTGTGGGTGGGACGCGCGCTGCAGGGGGTGAGCGGCGGCGCCGGGGTGGTGGTCGGGCGCGCCGTGGTGCGCGACCTGCACGACGGGCCGCAGGCGCAACGCCTGATGTCACGGGTGATGCTGATCTTCGCGCTGGCGCCGGCGCTGGCGCCGATGGTCGGTGCCGGACTGCTGGCGCTTGCCGGCTGGCGTTCGATCTTCGTCTTCCTGGCGGCCTTCGGGGCACTGCTGAGCTGGATGGTGTGGCGCTTCCTGCCGGAGACCCTGGATGTCGAGTCACGACAGCCGCTGCACCCGTTGAACCTGCTGCGCGGCTACGCCGGCGTGTTCTCCCATCCGGCCTTCATGCTGCTGGCGGCAGCGATCGCGCTCAATTTCAACGGCTTCTTCGTGTATGTGCTGTCGGCGCCCGTGTTCATCATCGAGCACCTCGGCCTGGGCAGCGGCGGCTTCATCTGGCTGTTCGGTCCGGCGGTGGCCGGCATGATGCTGGGCTCGATGCTGTCCGAGCGGGTTGCAGGGCGGTGGTCGCAGGTGCGCACGGTGGCGACCGGCTTCGCGCTGATGTTCCTCGCGCTGGCCCTGAACCTCGCCGTGTCCGGTCTGATGCCGGCGGGCGTGCCGCAGTCGGTGCTGCCGATCGGGCTGTTCGCATGCGGCATGTCGATTGCGATGCCGGCGATGAGTCTGCTCGCGCTCGAGCTGTTCCCGACCCGGCGCGGCATGGCCTCGAGCTGCCAGAGCTTCCTGCAGATCGGCCTCAACGCCGTCACCGCCGGCATGACTGCGCCGCTGCTGTGGGGGAGTCCCCTCAGCCTGGCGGGCGGCATGGCGATGTTCACGGCCGCTGGTCTCGTTGCCTGGCTGCTGTGGCTGCGTCTGCCGCCGGCCCGGCGCTGACGCTCAGCACTGCTCCCAGGGCAGCCCGTCGTGGCGCCAGCCGTTTACCGAATTGCGGTGGTGGTCGGCGTCGAGCTCGCCTTCGAAGCCGTACATCACGTTGTAGACGGTGGTGAAGCCGGCCTCGAGCAGGGCCTTGCCGGCGACCTCCGAGCGGTTGCCCGAACGGCAGATCAGCACCAGCGGGCGGTGTCCGCCGTTACCGGCGAGCTTCTTCACCTCTCCGATGAAGTTCGGGTTCACTTCCCAGTCCGGGCCGTCGTTCCACGACACGTGGATGGCGCCGACCGGGTGGCCGACGAAAAGGTACTCGATCTCGCTGCGAACATCGATGAGCAGGGCGTCGGGGGTGGAGTGCAGCAGCTCGTACGCCTCGGTCGGGGTGATGTGCTTCACGGCCTGTCTCCTTGTCGTTGGGCGCAGGATTATATTCTGAACAACCGATGGTGGCCTTCCGTGACGCGGCGGGCAGGTGGAAGGGCGCAGTCGTCGGGCTGTACTGGTTGGCCCTGATGCCGCAGCCCTGGCGCTTCCGCTATAAACTGGGCGCTTCTGATGTTTCCTGGTTTTCAGGTCATTTTGGCGCGCCGGCTCGCGAATGCGCAGGGCGGCGCCGTTTTTGCGCCGGCCTCGCCGGCCCGGTCCGGTGCAAGGAATTCCGACGCTATGCTCGAAGTGGATGGCCTGGTCAAAGCCTTCGGTGGCTTTCGCGCCGTCGACGGCTGCACCCTGAAGGTCGACAAGGGTGAGATCCTCGGCCTCATCGGCCCCAACGGCGCGGGCAAGACCACGCTGTTCAACCTCATTGCCGGTGCCCTGCAGCCGACGGCGGGGGCGATCCGCTTCCTCGGCGAGGACATCACCGCACTGCCGACCGACGCCCGTTTCCACAAGGGCCTGGTGCGCACCTTCCAGATCCCGCACGAGTTCCACAACCTCACCGCGCGCGAGAACCTGATGATGGTGCCGCCCGGCCAGCCGGGCGAGAACCTGTTCGCCAACTGGTTCGCCGCCGGCAAGGTGCGTGCGGCCGAAGAGGCGGTGCGGCAGAAGGCCGACGCTACGCTCGCCTTCCTCGAGCTCTCCCATGTCGCCGACGAGCGCGCGGGCAACCTTTCCGGCGGGCAGAAGAAGCTGCTCGAGCTCGGCCGCACGATGATGACCGAAGCCAAGCTGGTGCTGCTCGACGAGCCCGCAGCCGGCGTCAACCGCACCCTGCTGCGCAAGCTCGAGGAGAAGATCCTGATCCTCAACCGCGAGCGCGGCTACACCTTCATCCTGATCGAACACGACATGGAGATGATCGAGAAGCTGTGCCACCCGGTGGTGTGCATGGCCGAGGGCAAGGTGCTGATCGAGGGCGACTTCCAGACCGTGCGCTCGGATGCGCGCGTGCTCGAGGCCTACCTCGGCGAGACCCCGACCGCGATCGAGCGCGAGGCCGCCGAGCACGACCCCAGGGTCGAGGCGCTGCGCGAGCAGGAACTGCATCGGGAGGACCTGTGATGGTGCTCCTCGACATGAAGGACGTGCGCGGCGGCTACGGCGACGCAGACATCCTGCACGGGGTGTCGATGACGGTGGGCGCGCGCGAGATCGTGGTCATCGTCGGCCCCAACGGCGCGGGCAAATCCACCGCGATGAAGTCCGTGTTCGGCCTGCTCACCATCCGCGGCGGAAGCATCGTGTTCGACGGCGAGGAGATCACCGGCTGGGCGCCCGACCGCATCGTCCAGCGCGGCATCTGCTACGTGCCGCAGGTGGACAACGTGTTCCGCGAGATGACGGTGCACGAGAACTTCGAGATGGGCGCCTTCCTGCGCCGCGGCGACCTCTCCGCCGCCTATGACCGCGTGTATGGCCTCTTTCCCGACCTCAAGGCCAAGCGCAGGAACCTCGCCGGGGACCTCTCCGGCGGCCAGCGCCAGATGGTGGCGATGGGCCGCGCGCTGATGCTCGACCCCAAGCTGCTGCTGCTCGACGAACCCACCGCCGGCCTCTCGCCCAAGTACATGGAACAGATCTTCCAGATCACCCGCGACGTGCGCGACGCCGGTGTCTCCATCCTGCTCGTCGAGCAGCATGCCAAGCAGGCGCTCGCCTTCTGCGACCGCGGCTATGTGCTCGCCACCGGCGCCAACCGCCACGAGGGCAGCGGACAGGCCCTGCTCGCGGATCGCGAGGTGGCCGAGATGTTCCTCGGCGGCTAAGGGAGTCCGGCGCTCATGACCTTCATGGATTTCCTCAACTTCCACCTCGTGCCCGGCATCGTGCTGGGCTCGATCTACGCGGTGGGCGCGATCGGCATCACGCTGGTGTTCGGCATCCTGCGCTTCGCCCACTTCGCCCATGGCGACATGGCGACGCTCGGCGCCTTCGTCGCGCTCGCGCTCGTCGCCGGCGGCATGGACCCGTGGACTGCGCTGCCGATCGCGATGGCGGTGGTCGCGGTGGTGTCGATCGGCGTCGACAAGGTGTTCTACGACTATCTCAAGGCGCGTCCCAAGATCGTCACCGTGATGGCTTCGCTCGGCGTCGCCCTCATGCTGCGCTCGGTGGTGCAGGTGGTGTTCGGCGTGGATCCCCGCACCTACTCGAGCGGCATCGTGCGCCCGGACGACTACTTCGGCATCCTGCTGCGCGACCGCGAGCTGTACACGCTCGCCGCGGTGGTGCTGATCGTGGTCGGGCTGGTGCTCTTCCTCGGCCATTCGCGCTGGGGCAAGGCGATGCGGGCGATGTCGGACAATCCTGATCTCGCGCGCCTGTCGGGCGTGGATAACCGCAAGGTCACGATGCTGACCTGGGCGATCGTCGGCGCGCTGTGCGCGGCCTCCGGCTTCATGCTCGGCATCAACACCGAGCTCGACTCGATGATGGGTTGGCAGGTGCTGCTGCCGATGTTCGCCGCCGCCATCCTCGGCGGCGTCGGCCGCGTCGAGGGCGCGGTGCTCGGCGGCCTCATCGTGGGTATCGCCGAGGAGATGTCGATCTTCATCCTGCCGGCGCAGTACAAGGCGGCCACCGCCTTCGCGCTGCTGCTGCTGATCCTGCTCGTCCGCCCGCGCGGCCTGCTCAACGGCAAGGTGCTCTGATGGATCTGCTCGGTCTCGCCAACTACGCGGTCTTCATGGCCATCCTGATCGGCATCTACGCGCTGCTCGCGCTCGGGCTGAACATCCAGTGGGGCTTCACCGGCCTGTTTAACGCCGGCATCGCGGGCTTTTTCGCGGTCGGCGCCTACACCTCGGCGGTGCTCACCAGCCTGCCGGCGAGCGGACGGCTGGGCGGCTACGAGCTGCCGCTCCTGGTGGGCTGGCTGGGCTCGATGGCGGCCGCGGGTCTGATCGCCTGGCCGATCGGCAAGATCTGCCTGCGCTTCCGCTCCGACTATCTGGCCATCGCCACCATCGGCATCGCCGAGATCATCCGCCTGGTGATCCGCACCGAGGACTGGCTCACCGGCGGCGTGCGCGGTGTCACCGGCGTGCCGCGCCCCTTCGGCGACCTCGACTACATGCCCTCGCAGATCGCCTATCTGGCCATCGTCGCCACCCTGGTGCTGGCCGCTTACCTGCTCGTCGAGCGCCAGGTGAAGGCGCCCTGGGGGCGGATGATGCGCGCAATCCGCGACAACGAGCTCGCCGCCGCGGCGATGGGCAAGCAGGTCGAGGCGCGCAGGCTGCAGGCCTTCGTCTTCGGTTCCGCGCTCATGGGCCTGGCCGGCGCGCTGTTCGTGCACTTCAACCGCTCGATCACGCCCGAGGCGATCGACCCGATGATCGCCACCTTCCTGATCTGGATCATGCTGATCCTGGGGGGCTCCGGCAACAACCGCGGCGCCATCCTCGGCGCGGCGCTGATCTGGATCATCTGGTCGGTCTCCGAACTGCTCACCGACCGCCTGCCCGCCGAGATCGCGGTGCAGGCCAAGTACGCCCGCGTGTTCATCATCGGTCTCACGCTGCAACTGGTGCTCCGCTTCCGGCCCGAGGGCCTGCTGCCCGAGCGCCAGGCGGGTTCGCCGCCGCACCGCTGAGCTGCGCTGCAACAGGAACTTCGTGGCGGGCCTGCCCCGGGCCCGAATCGACCATCAGGTGCTTCGGCACATTCAGGAGGTGAAAAGGTGAAGAAGAAAGCAATCGCAGGTCTGGTCGGCACCCTGCTCGGCGCCGCGCTCGTTGCCGCGCCGGCCCACGCACAGAACGTCAAGATCGGCCTGATGTCCGCCATCTCGGGTCCGATCGCGGCGCTCGCCCCGCCGATGGCGGCCGCTTCACGACTGGCCGTCACGCATGTCAACGAGCAGGGCGGCATCCTCAACGGCGGCAAGCTCGAGGTCGTGCTCGGCGACAGCGCATGCAACCCGCAGAACGCCACCGACGTCGCCACCAAGGCGGTGAACATCGACCGCGTGATCGCGGTGGTCGGTCCGGCCTGCTCGGGCGCGGTGCTCGCGTCGGCGAACTCGGTGACCATCCCCGCCGGCGTGCTGATGATCACCCCCTCGGGCACCTCGCCCGAGATCACCAAGCTCAAGGACAAGGACCTCGTCTTCCGCACCCTGCCGTCCGACGACTACCAGGGCCGGGCGCTCGCGCGCACGCTGAAGGCGCGCGGCATCGACAAGGTGGCGGTGGCCTACCTCAACAACGACTACGGCAAGGGCCTGGCCGAATCCTTCAAGGCCGAGTTCGAAGCCAATGGCGGCACCCTCGCCGGCTACTCCGGCCACGAGGAGGGCAAGGCTTCCTACCGCTCCGAGCTGGCTGCGCTCGCCCGCGGTGGCGCCGACACGCTCATCATCTTCGACTACGGCGATGGCACCGGCCTCACCCTGCTGCGCCAGGCGCTCGAGAACAATTTCTTCAAGACCTTCGTCGGCGCCGACGGCATGAAGTCCGAGGGCCTGGTGAAGTCGATCGGGGCGCAGAACCTCGGTGGCTTCTTCGTCTCCGCGCCGGTGGGCGAAGCCTCGGCCTCGCTGGACAACTTCAACAAGGCCTACAAGGCGGCGGGCGAGAACATCGACGCCGTGTTCGCCACCACCTCGTATGACGCGGCCTTCCTCGCCGCGCTGGCGATCGAGAAGGCCGGCGGCGACAAGGGCAAGCTGGCCGAGTCGCTGCGCGCGGTGGCGAGCGCGCCGGGCGAGCCGATCCTCGCCGGCGAGTGGGCCAAGGCCAAGAAACTGATCGCCGAGGGCAAGGACATCGACTACAAGGGCGCCGGCGGCGACCACGAGTTCGATGCTGCCGGCGACGTGCCGGGCACGTACGCCTTCTTCAAGGTCAGCGGCACGGGCTACGAGTCGATCGCCGACATGAAGTAAGGCATCCGCAGCGCGGCGGAGTGCGCAAGGGCCGGCCGGGGCAACCCGGGCCGGCCCTGTTTCATTCGGGCGTCGCTCGAGCGCCGGCCCGGGTCAGTGATTGAGGATCTGGCCGAGGAAGGTCTTGGTGCGCTCGTTCTGCGGATTGGCGAAGAAGGTCTCCGGTGGCGCCTCCTCGATGATCTCGCCGCGGTCCATGAAGATGACGCGGTCGGCCACCGTGCGCGCGAAGCCCATCTCGTGCGTCACGCACAGCATCGTCATGCCGCTCTCGGCGAGCTGGATCATCGTGTCGAGCACTTCCTTGACCATCTCCGGGTCGAGCGCCGAGGTGGGTTCGTCGAACAGCATGATCTTCGGCTTCATGCACAGCGCGCGCGCAATCGCGACCCGCTGCTGCTGGCCGCCCGAGAGTTGACCGGGGTACTTGCCCGCCTGCTCCGGAATGCGCACCCGCTCGAGGTAGTGCATGGCCACTTCTTCGGCCTCGCGCTTGGGCATGTTGCGCACCCACATCGGCGCCAGCGTGCAGTTCTGCAGCACGGTGAGGTGCGGGAACAGGTTGAAGTGCTGGAAGACCATGCCGACCTCGCGGCGGATGGCCTCGATATGCTTGAGATCCGAGGTGAGCTCGACGCCGTCGACCACGATGCGGCCCTTCTGGTGTTCCTCGAGCCGGTTGATGCAGCGGATCGTGGTCGACTTTCCCGAGCCGGAGGGGCCGCACAGCACGATGCGCTCACCCTGCCGGACGGCGAGGTCGATGTCCTTGAGAACGTGGAATTCGCCGTACCACTTGTTTACACCCTCCATGCGGATCATGACGTCCTCGCCGAGGAGGTGCGTGTTCGTATTCTCGGTCATGCTGGGAAGGTCCTATCGTTTGTGTCCGGTATGCAGGCGGCGCTCGAGGCGCATCGAATAGCGCGACATGCCGAAGCAGAAGATCCAGTACACCGCTGCGGCGAAGACGTAGCCCTCGGTGGAGAAGCCGAGCCATGCGGGGTCGACGGTCGCCTGGTGGATGCTGTTGAAGAGGTCGAACAGTCCGATGATGATCACCAGGCTGGTGTCCTTGAACAGGGCGATGAAGGTGTTGACGATGCCCGGGATCACCAGCTTGAGCGCCTGTGGAAGGATGACCAGGCCCATGACCCGCCAGTAGCCGAGCCCGAGCGCGCGTGCCGCCTCGTACTGTCCCTTGGGGATGGCCTGCAGGCCGCCCCGCACCACTTCCGCGATATATGCGGCTTCGAAGAGCGTGACGGCGATGAGCGCGCGCAGCAGCTTGTCGATGCTGACCTGCTCGGGCAGGAACAACGGCAGCATCACCGAGGACATGAACAACACCGTGATGAGCGGCACGCCGCGCCAGAACTCGATGAAAGTGACGCAGATCACCCGGATCGCCGGCATGTCCGAACGTCTGCCGAGCGCGAGCAGGATGCCGATGGGCATCGCGCCGGCGATGCCGACCACCGCGATCACCAGGGTCAGCATCAGGCCGCCCCATTGGCTGGTCTCGACGATGTCCAGGCCCGGCCCGCCATAGAGCAGCCAGAACGCGAGCCAGGGATAGACGAGCAGGTAGCCCACCCCGTAGACCCACTTCTTGGGCATCGTGCGGATGAACAGGGGCGCGGCGCCAACGACGGCCAACATCACCGTGAGGTCCACCCGCCAGCGCAGCTCTGACGGATAGAAGCCGTACATGAACTGGCTGAACCGGCTCTGGATGAAGACCCAGCAGGCGCCGCCCGCGCTGCAGTCGTTGCGGCTCGTGCCGCTCCAGGTGGCATCGAAGAAGGCCCAGTTCAGCGCGGGCGGTACCATCAGCCAAAGCAGCCAGACCGAGACGAGCGTGAGCAGGGTGTTGAAGGGGCTCGAGAAAAGGTTGGCACGCAGCCAGCCGGCGACGCCGACCGACATCGCGGGCGGTGGCAGGCTGGGCTTGAAGTGGTGTGTGGTGCTCATCGGCGTGTCGCCCCCTCAGCGTTCGACCAGCGCGATGCGCTTGTTGTAGATGTTCATCAGGACCGAGATCGCGAGGCTGATCGCCAGATAGACGGACATCGTTATGGCGATGGTCTCGATCGCCTGCCCGGTCTGGTTGAGCGCAGTGCCCGCGAACACGGAGACGAGGTCCGGGTAGCCGATCGCAGCGGCGAGCGACGAGTTCTTGACCAGGTTGAGGTACTGGCTGGTGAGCGGCGGGATGATCACCCGCATCGCCTGCGGCAGGATGACCAGGCGCAGCGTCGGCCCCGGGCGCAGCCCCAGCGAGCGGGCAGCTTCGGTCTGGCCGTGGCTGACGGACTGGATGCCCGAGCGAACGATTTCGGCGATGAACGCGGCGGTGTAGATCGATAGCGCCAGGGTGAGCGCCACCAGCTCCGGGATCACCACCCAGCCGCCGCGGAAATTGAAGCCCGCCAGCTCCGGAACGCTCCACTGCAGCGGGGCGCCGGCGACACCGATGGCCGCCGCGGGCAGCGCGATGATCAGCACGGCGCAAAGCGCGAACAGCGGAAAGGACTGACCGGTCGCTTCCCGTCTGACCCTTGCCCAGCGCGCCAGCGCGATGCAGGCGACGATGGCGACGCCGAGCGCGGTGACGAAGATCCCGAAGCCTTCCGCCGCACTCGGCGAGGGCAGGTAGAGGCCGCGTATGTTCAGGAAGATCGTGTCGCCGAGTGCGTGGCTCTGGCGGGGCCCCGGCATGGTCCGCAGCACCGCGAAGTACCAGAAGAAGATCTGCAGCAGCGGCGGAATGTTGCGGAAGATTTCGATGTAGATGGCGGCCAGGCGGCTCATCAACCAGTTCGGCGACAGGCGCGCGATGCCGATGATGAAGCCGATCGCCGTGGCCAGGATGATGCCGAGCACGGCGACGAGCAGCGTGTTGAGCAGGCCGACGAGGAAGACGCGGCCGTAGGTGTCGCTCTCGCTGTAGGGGATGAGCGACTGCAGGATGCCGAAACCGGCGGAGCTGTCCAGGAAGTCGAACCCCGAGGTGATGCCGCGTTGCGCGAGGTTGGACTGCGTGTTGTGGAACAGGTACCAGCCGACCGCGACCACGGTCGCGATCGCGAGCACCTGGAACACCATGCCCCGTATCCTGGGGTCGTTGAGCATGGAGGTCTGCTGCGGCGGGCTGCTTTCCGGATTGCGCATGCGGAGCTCGGTCGGAGAAGGTGGGGCTGCGGTCGAACCCGGACGCCGCGCCTGCAGCGTCCGGGTCGGAAGGCGTCAGCGGACGGTGTCAGCGCACCGGGGGCGCATACTGCAGGCCGCCGGCGTTCCACAGCGCGTTCTGGCCGCGTGCGATCTTGAGCTCGCTGCCCATGCCGACGTTGCGCTCGAACATCTCGCCGTAGTTGCCGACCTGCTTGACCATGTTGAGCACCCAGTCCTTGGAGAGCTTCAGGTCCTTGCCATAGTCGCCATCGGCGCCGAGCAGGCGGCGGACGTCGGGGTTGGTCGAGCCTGCCGCCTCCTTCACGACGTTGGCGGACGTGATGCCGGCCTCCTCTGCGTTGAGGAGAGCGAACAGCGTCCAGCGCACGATGTTGAACCACTCGTCGTCGCCTTGGCGCACCAGCGGGCCCAGGGGCTCCTTGGAGATCACTTCGGGGAGCACCACGTAGTCGTCAGGGTTGGCGAGCTTGATGCGCTGCGCGTAAAGCTGCGATTGGTCCGAGGTGAGCACGTCGCAACGGCCGGCCTCCAGCGCGACGATGGTCTCGTCGGACTTGTCGTAGGTGATCGGGGTGTACTTCATCCCCTTGCTGCGGAAGTAGTCCGCGAGGTTGAGCTCGGTCGTCGTGCCCGCCTGGATGCAGACCGCAGCGCCGTCGAGCTCCTTCGCGCTCTTCACGCCGAGCTTCTTGTTAACGAGGAAGCCCTGGCCGTCGTAATACGTGACCCCGGCGAAGTGCAGGCCCATGCCGGCATCGCGTGAGCTCGTCCAGGTCGTATTGCGCGACAGGATGTCGACCTCTCCCGACTGCAGCGCAGTGAAGCGCTCCTTGGCAGTCAGCGGCGTGAAGCGAACCTTGCTCGCATCGCCGAACACGGCAGCGGCGACGGCCCGGCAAACGTCCACATCGATGCCCTTGTGGTTGCCCTGCGCGTCGGTATAGGAGAAGCCCGGCAGGCCATCGCTGACGCCGCACTGCACATGCCCCTTCTTCATGACGGCATCGAGTGTGCTGCCTGCGCTGGCCTGGGTCGACAGACCCAGCGTCGTGGCGGCGAGAATGGACAGGGCTACGGTTCTTACAGGCTTCATCAAACACCTCCGAAAGGTTTTGGGGTTTCGACTTTGCTGGGGCGTGCCAACGGGCCGCGGGGGCCGTGTGTTCCGGACCGCGTGGAGCAGTATTTCGTCTGCAGGCGGGCTCCCGCAAGGCCGATAGGGAAACTACGGAGGCCTGTCGAGATGACGCCCCGCCCCGTTGGAAGCAGAAACCGTGCCGAAATTGATGCGATGCAATAAGTGTCTGATATGAAAAAGGAAGGG
Organism: Thauera sp. JM12B12; assembly: GCF_039614725.1. Lineage (NCBI taxonomy): Bacteria > Pseudomonadati > Pseudomonadota > Betaproteobacteria > Rhodocyclales > Zoogloeaceae > Thauera > Thauera sp. JM12B12. The sequence goes on from NZ_CP154859.1 coordinate 442,335, forward strand.
GGTGATGCGCGGGCGCAGGAGGGGCGCGAGCCTCCCGTATTGGTGCATGAACGCGCGGCGCTGAACCGTATTCGGGCGCCCACCGTGGGGGTGGGGCAGGCTTGGGCCGCCGCCGCGCGCACGGCGCGGGCGATGCAACGCAATATGTCGCCGGGGAGCCCGCGCCGCGTGCGTTCTTGCAAACATTCACCACCGCCCGCTTGATTTGCGCGTGCGCCTGACCGATCCTCGGCGACGTCGCGCGGGTGCAGTCGCGCGCCCGTTGCGGTTCAACCGGAGTCACCATGAAGCGCCTGCTAGCCTGGATCTGCGGCCTGTTGTCAGCGATCGGCATCACCGCCTGCGATTACATCAATGTGAAGGAACTCCAGCCCGGAGTCTCGACCGCGCAGGAGGTGCGCGAGCGCTTCGGTCCGCCGCACATGGAATGGCGCAACGAGGACGGCTCGCTGACCTGGGAGTTCAGCCGCCAGCCGCAGGGCATCGAGTGCTTCATGATCACGATCGGTCCGGACCAGATCCTGCGCCAGATCGACCAGGTGCTGAACGAGGAGACCTTCGCCCGGGTCCAACACGGCATGAACGGCGACCAGGTCCGTCGCCTGCTCGGCAAACCGGCGTCCAGCCAGTTCTTCCAGCTCAAGCAGGAGACGGTCTGGGAGTGGCGGATCTCGCATGGGCCCGACGGCACCAGCGATGCGGTCTTCTTCACGGTCTCGTTCAACAACGAGGGCCGGGTCACGGGCACCGGACGCTATACCCAGTACAAGCGCTAGACGGGAGGTCGAGATGTTTTCCCGCATCAGTCTGTTTTCGCGTCGCCTGCGCCATGCGTCGGGCGGGTTCCTGCTCCTGCTGCTGGCCGGGGTGCTCGCCGGTTGCGCCAGCTTCGAGCCGCCGCGCCCCTACACCACCGAGGCCGAGGCCCTGTCCGCGCGCGGCGAGCCGACGCGGCGCTGGAGCAATGACGACGGCACCACCACGCTGGAGTATTCCACCCAGCCCAATGGGCGAACCTGCCTGATGGTGCAGGTGGATCAGGGCGGGATCGTGCTGCGCCAGTGGGACGCGCTCGCGCCCGAGAACCTCGCCCGCGTCGAGCGCGGCATGGACAAGGAGCAGGTCTCGCGCCTGCTCGGCACGCATCGCTCGGAGCAGCGCTTCCGCAACTCGGGCGAGGAGGTGTGGGACTGGAACATCCGCAACGACGGACCAGGCGTCGCGACGCTGTTCAATGTGCATTTCGTCGACGGCAAGGTCCTGCGCACCAGCCAGACCTATGTCTTCCCGCGCGATGGCGCGGTGCTCGGCGGCTGGGGCGGCTACTACGGCTATCCCTGGGGCTGGGGCGGATGGTGGGGCTATCCGCGACCCTTCTACCCGCATCCGTTCGCGTATCCCGGGTTCTGGTAGCCGGTTTCCCATGCGTAGCGAGGGGGTGCTGTGGGGGAGCGGGCTTGCCCCCGAATCGGCGCCCACGGGGGCCCTTTTAGCGGGCAAGCCCGCTCCCACGGGGCCTTCGTGCGATTGCTCCAGGTGCAGCCTTGGCAGTGGCGCGCGACAAGGGCTAGAATCGCGGCCTTGCCGAGGAGCGCTGCGACCCACCGATCCTGTGCGGGCCAGGCTCGGCAACCGATCAACGGCGCTCACAAACCATCAGCCGGTTTGTGGCGCCGTTCGCTTTTGTGCGTGGCGTTGCCCGGCGACCGTCGACCGACCGAGGACCCAGCCATGCAAGCCGATCGCAGCATCGAACTCCGCCAGCTTCTCGCCGAGCGCATCCTGATCCTGGATGGCGCGATGGGCACGATGATCCAGCAGGAGAAGCTGGGCGAGACCGACTACCGCGGCGCGCGCTTCCTCGATCACCCCAAGGACCTCAAGGGCAACAACGACCTGCTCGTGCTCACGCGCGCGGACGTGATCGCCGGCATCCATCGCGCCTACCTCGAGGCCGGGGCGGACATCGTCGAGACCAACACCTTCAACGCCACCCGGGTGTCGCAGGCCGAATACGGGCTCGAGACGCTGGCCTACGAGCTCAACGTCGAGGGTGCGCGACTGGTGCGCCAGCTGTGCGACGAATACACCGCGAGGAACCCCGCCAAGCCGCGCTTCTGCGCCGGCGTGCTGGGGCCGACCTCGCGCACGCTGTCGATCTCGCCCGATGTGAACGACCCGGGCTACCGCAACATCACGTTCGACGCGCTGGTCGACGACTACTACGACTCGGCCAGGGGTCTGCTCGAAGGCGGTGCAGACATCCTGCTGATCGAGACCATCTTCGACACCCTCAACGCCAAGGCCGCGGTGTTCGCGATCGAGAAGCTCTTCGACGACCTCGGCAGGCGATGGCCGGTGATGATCTCCGGCACGATCACCGACGCCTCCGGTCGCACGCTGTCGGGCCAGACCGCGGAAGCCTTCTGGAACTCGCTCAGCCACGCGCAGCCGATCAGCTTTGGCCTCAACTGTGCGCTCGGCGCCGACCAGCTGCGCCAGTACGTGGAGGAGCTGTCCAATGTCTGCGACACCCACGTGTCCGCCCACCCCAACGCCGGCCTGCCCAACCCGCTGTCGCCCACCGGCTACGACGAGACGCCCGAGCACCTCGCCGGCGAGATCCGCGAGTGGGCGCAGAGCGGGCTGGTGAACATCGTCGGCGGCTGCTGCGGCACCACCCCGGCGCACATCGCGGCGATCGCGCAGGCGGTCGCGGGCCTTGCCCCGCGCGCCGTGCCGGTGCTGGAGAAGAAGCTGCGCCTGTCGGGCCTGGAACCCTTCAACGTCGGCAGCGATGCGCTCTTCGTCAACGTCGGCGAGCGCACCAACGTCACCGGCTCCAAGGCCTTCGCGCGCATGATCCTCGAGGGCCGCTTCGACGACGCGCTCGCGGTGGCGCGCCAGCAGGTCGAGAACGGCGCCCAGGTCATCGACATCAACATGGACGAGGCGATGCTCGATTCGGTCGCCGCCATGGAGCGCTTCTGCAAGCTCATCGCCTCCGAGCCCGACATCTCGCGCGTGCCGATCATGCTCGACTCGTCGAAGTGGTCGGTGATCGAGACCGGCCTCAAGTGCATCCAGGGCAAGGGCGTGGTCAACTCGATCTCGATGAAGGAGGGCGAGGCCGAGTTCCTGCGCCAGGCCCGTCTGGCGCGCCGCTACGGCGCCGCGGTGATCGTGATGGCCTTCGACGAGCAGGGCCAGGCCGACACCTTCCGCCGCAAGACCGAGATCTGCGAGCGCGCCTACAGGCTGCTGACGAAGCCCGTCGCCGAGGGCGGCGCCGGCTTCCCGCCCGAAGACATCATCTTCGACCCCAACATCTTCGCCATCGCCACCGGCATCGAGGAGCACGACAACTACGCGGTCGACTTCATCAACGCGGTGGCGTGGATCAAGGACAACCTGCCGTACGCCAAGACCTCGGGTGGGGTGTCGAACGTCAGCTTCAGCTTCCGCGGCAACGACCCGGTGCGCGAGGCGATCCACACCGTGTTCCTGTACCACGCGATCAAGGCCGGCCTGTCGATGGGCATCGTCAACGCCGGCCAGCTCGGCGTGTATGACGAGCTCGACCCGGTGCTGCGCGACAAGGTCGAGGACGTGGTGATGAACCGCAAGCCCGGGGCGGGCGAGGCGCTGGTCGAGCTGGCGCAGACGGTGAAGGGCCAGGCCAGGGAATCCACCCAGGACCTCGCCTGGCGCGCGTGGTCGGTGGAAGAGCGCTTGAGCCACGCGCTGGTCAAGGGCATCACCGAGTTCGTCGTTGCCGACACCGAGGAGGTGCGCGCCAAGCTCGAGGCCGAGGGCAAGCCGCCGCTGGCGGTGATCGAGGGTCCGCTGATGGCGGGCATGAGCGTGGTCGGCGACCTCTTCGGCGCGGGCAAGATGTTCCTGCCCCAGGTGGTGAAGTCGGCGCGCGTGATGAAGCAGGCGGTCGCCCACCTGATCCCCTACATCGAGGCCGAGAAGCTGCGCACCGGCGCCAGCAGCAAGGGCCGCATCATCATGGCGACGGTCAAGGGCGACGTGCACGACATCGGCAAGAACATCGTCGGCGTGGTGCTCGGCTGCAACGGCTACGAGGTGATCGACCTCGGCGTGATGGTGCCGGCAGCGAAGATCCTGGAAGCGGCCAAGGAACACGGCGCGCAGGCGATCGGCCTGTCCGGGCTGATCACGCCCTCGCTCGAGGAGATGAGCCACGTCGCCGCCGAGATGAAGCGCCAGGGCTTTTCCGTGCCGCTCTTGATCGGCGGCGCCACCACCAGCCGCAACCACACCGCGATCAAGATCGCGCCGCACTACGACCAGCCGGTGGTGTATGTGCCGGACGCCTCGCGCGCGGTGGGCGTGGTCACCGCGCTGCTGTCCGAAGGCCAGAGCGAGGCCTTCAAGGCCGAGGTCGCCGCCGACTACGAGAAGATCCGCGCCCTGCACGCCAACAAGAAGGGTGTGCAGCTCGTGAGCCTCGAGGCCGCGCGCGCCAACGCCTTCCGTACCGACTGGAGCGCCGAACGCGTGGCCGCCTGCAGCACCGCCCACCAGGCCGGCTACGCCCCCTACCAGCCGCCGCGCCCCAACATGCTCGGCGTGCAGGCGATCGACGTCGAGCTCGGCGAGCTGGTCGACTACATCGACTGGGGTCCCTTCTTCCAGACCTGGGACCTCGCCGGCCGCTTCCCCGCCATCCTCGACGACGAGGTGGTGGGCGAGACCGCGCGCAACGTGTTCGCCGACGGCAAGGCCATGCTCGAGAAGATCGTCGCCGACGGGTGGCTGCAGGCGAAGGCGGTGTTCGGCCTGTTCCCCGCCAACGCGGTGGGCGACGACATCGAGCTCTACACCGGCGAGGACCGCAAGCACCTCGCCATGGTGTGGCACGGTCTGCGCCAGCAGCACGAGCGCCCGGCCGGCAAGCCGCACTGGTGCCTGGCCGACTTCGTCGCGCCGAAGGATTCCGGTGTGCCGGACTGGGTGGGCGCCTTCGCGGTGACCGCCGGCCTGGGCATCGAGGCCCGGGTCGCCGAGTTCGAGGCCGCGCACGACGACTACCACGCGATCATGCTCAAGAGCCTCGCCGACCGCCTTGCCGAGGCCTGCGCCGAATGGCTGCACGAGCGCGTGCGCCGCGAGTGCTGGGGCTACGCCGCCGACGAGACGCTCGACAACGCGGCGCTGATCGCCGAGCAGTACCGCGGCATCCGTCCGGCACCGGGTTATCCAGCCTGCCCGGACCATACCGTCAAGGGTGCGTTGTTCGAGCTGCTCGATGCGCGGCACAATGCCGGCATGGAACTGACCGAGAGCTACGCGATGATGCCGGCGGCGGCGGTGAGCGGTTTCTATTTCGCCCACCCCGAAAGCCACTACTTCGCCATCTCCAGGATCGGCCGCGACCAGCTCGAGGACTGGGCGCGCCGTACCGGCATGGACGTGGACGAAGCGGCACGCTGGCTCGCGCCGCTGCTGTGACCGATGCGACCCGGCGCGTGCCGTCGACGACGGCGCTCGCGGCCCGGGTCGCCATCCTGTGGACGCTGTTCCAGCTCTGGGTGGCTTCGCCGCTGCCGCTGAGCCTCGGCGTCGGTCAATTCGCCGTCGGGCAGCTGCGCTCGATCCATCTGGCCTTCGCGCTGCTGCTGTGCTTCCTGCTGGTGCCCGCGCATGCGTCGTCGTCGATCGCGCGCCGGCTCGACCCTGCGCTCGGGGGGGCGGCAGCGCTCTGCGCCGCCTATGGATTCCTCTTCTACACCCCGCTCAGCGCTCGCCCGGGCGACCCATGGGCGATCGACGTCGCGGTCGCGCTCGGCGGGCTGGTGTTGCTGCTCGAGGCGGTGCGACGCCTCCTCGGCTGGCCGCTGCTGGTCTTCCTGCTGGTCCTGCTCGCCTACGTCCAGCTCGGCCCGCTCGCCCCGGACCTGATCGCGCACAAGGGCGCCTCGCTCGTGCACATGATGGACCGGCTGTGGCTGGGCACGGATGCAGTGTTCGGTGTTGCGCTCGGCATCTCGGCCGAGTTCATCTTCCTGTTCGTGCTGTTCGGCGCCTTGCTCGAGTGCGGAGGGGGGGGCGCCTTCTTCATGCGCAGCGCGCTTGCGCTCGTCGGCCACATGCGCGGCGGTCCGGCGAAGGCGGCCGTGGCCGTGTCGGCGGCGACCGGGCTGTTCTCCGGGGCGTCGGTGATCAATGTGGTGTCGACCGGGCCGATCACGATCCCGCTCGCGAAGCGCGTCGGCTATGCGCCCGACAAGGCGGCCGCGATCGAGGTTGCCTCTTCGGTCAACGGCCAGGTCATGCCGCCGGTGATGGGGGCGGCGGCCTTCCTCATGGTGGAGTCGGTGGGCATTCCCTACATGGACGTGCTGCGCCACGCGCTGATCTCGGCGCTGGTGGCCTATGTGGGCCTGCTGATCATCGTGCATCTGGAGGCGGTCAAGGCGGGGCTCGAGGGGCTGCCGCGTCCGCGCGTGCGCTGGCAGGTCTCGCTGCGCCGTATCTTGGCCGGCCTGGCACGCGGCGCCGCTGCGCTGGCCGTGCTCGCCATGCTGGTGCCGCTGGTGCGCGCGACGGTGCCGGAGGCGGGGGCGCTGGCGGTGGCGGGCGCGCTCCTCGCCGCGTATCCGCTGCTGCTGCGCTTCGCCGCGCGCGGCGCCTTGCCGGTACCCCTTCCGGCATCCGCGGACGGCCCGCCGAGTCCGCCCGCCGAGGTCTTGCGCGCGGGCCTGTATTTCCTGCTGCCGGTCGGTCTGCTGGTGTGGAACCTGGTGGTCGAACGGGCAGCGCCCGCGTTCTCGGTGTTCTGGGCGCTTGCGCTGCTCGCGGTCATCGTGCTCACCCAGCGGCCGCTGCTGGTGCTGCTGCGCGGCCAGCCGCGCGCGGCGCTGCGCCCGGCCTGGCGGCAGGGTGTGGCCGAGCTTCTCGACGGCGTCTACGCCGGGGCACGCGGCATGCTGGTGGTCGCGGTGGCGACTGCCGCTGCCGGGGTGGTCGTCGGCGTAGGGGCGCTGAGCGGCATCGGCCTGGTGATGACGGAGGTCGTCGGGGTGCTCGCCGGCGGCAGCATGCTGATGGTGCTCGTCCTCGTGGCGATGGTGTGCCTGATCCTGGGCATGGGCCTGCCCACCAGCGCGAACTACATCGTGGTGTCGGCGCTGATGGCGCCGACGATCGTCACCCTGGGCGCGCAGTATGGCCAGCCGGTGCCGCTCATCGCCGCGCATCTGTTCGTGTTCTATTTCGGCCTGCTGGCCGATGTGCTGCCACCGGGCGGCCTGGCGTCGCACGCGGCGGCCAGCATCGCCGGGGCCAATCCGCTGCAGACCGGCGTGCGCGCCTTTCGCTATTCGATGCGGATGGCGGTGCTGCCCTTCATGTTCGTCTTCAATCCGCAGCTCCTGCTGATCGGTGTCGATCATCCGCTGCACGCCGCACTCACGGTTGCCGCGGCGACCCTGGGCGGCTTCGTGTTCATCTGCTTCAACCAGGCCTGGCTGCTGATGAAGACGACGGTGGCCGAGCGCCTGACCCTGCTTCTGGCGTCGTTCCTGTTCTTTCACCCGGGCATGTTCGTCGAGCCGCTGCGGCCCGCCTACCAGCGCGCGGAGGGCGGGGAGATGGCGACGGTGATCGAGCGCGCCGCCGAGGGCGCACAGCTTCGCCTGGTGTTCGAGCGCGCCGTCGAAGCGGAGACGCCCGCATTGCGGGTCGTGATGCTGCCGGCCGCGGCGACGCCGTCGTGGTCCGCGCGCTTCGAGGCGCATGGCATGCGGCTGGTGCGCGAGGCATCGGGTGCGCGGGTGGCCGAGGTCGCCTTCGGCAGCCCGGCGGAGCGGGTCGGCGTCAGGGTGGGCGATCGCCTGGTGGCGGTCGAGCGCGAACGGGGCGGACCCTCTGTGCAGTGGCTGTACGGGCTCGCGCTGGCGCTCGTCGCCTGGGTCTGGCGCCGACAGCGCCGCCGGCTCGCCACCCGGTGAGGGGCGCGGGCGCGGTGGCCCGATGCGGCCGCCGCCGGTGTCCGGTCCTGGCAGGGGCGCTTCAGACGTGCCCGCAGGGCAGGTGCGCGGCGAGCGCCGCCAGGGGGCCAGGGCGGCCGAAGTGGTAGCCCTGGAAGCGGTGGCAGCCGCTGCGGGCGAGGAATTCGAACTGCGCCTGCGATTCGACGCCTTCCGCGATCACCCGCAGGCCCATCGTTTCGCCGAGGGCGATGATGGTGCGCGCGATTGCGGCGTCGTTCGGGTCGCTCAGCACGTCGTGGACGAAGCTGCGGTCGATCTTCAGGTCGGTCAGCGGCAGGCGCTTGAGGTAGGTCAGCGAGGAGTAGCCGGTGCCGAAGTCGTCGAGCGCGAAGCCGATCCCCAGCGCCTGCAGCTGCTGCATGCGCGCGACGACCGCCTCCATGTCCTCGAGCAGCATGCTCTCGGTGATCTCGATCTTCAGCCGCCGGCCGGGCGCGCCGGTACGGGCCAGGGTGGCGGCCACCACCTCGGCGAAGTCGGCCTGGCGGAACTGGCGGGCGCTGACGTTGACCGCGAGCTCGAGCTGCGCCAGGCGCGGATCCTGCGCCCACGCCCGCAACTGGTGGCAGGCGGTGTCGATCACCCAGTTGCCGAGCGGCACGATCAGGCCGCATGCCTCGGCCACCGGGATGAAGCGCTCGGGCGAGAGCGCGCCGTGCTCGGGGTGGGTCCAGCGCAGCAGGGCCTCGGCGCCGACCATGCGGCCGCCGGCGTCGAACTGGGGCTGGTAGTGCAGGGCGAACTCACCGCGCTCGAGCGCCAGGCGCAGGTCGGCTTCGAGCCGGGTGCGCTCGCGCAGGCGCGCTGCCATCTCCGGGCCGAAGAAGCGCAGGCAGTTGCGCCCGCCCGCCTTGCTCTCGTACATCGCCATGTCGGCGTGCTTGAGCAGGGTCTCGGCGCTGTCCTCGCCCGCCCCGAACACGACCGCGCCGATGCTCGCCGACGTCCTGGCCTCGAAGCGCTGGAAGGCGTAGGCCTGCTCGACCACGGCGAGGATCTTGCGTCCGACGTCGGCGGCCTGCTGGCGCGCCGCGTCCTCGTCTGTGCTGAGGTCCTCGAGCACGACGACGAACTCGTCGCCGCCGAGGCGCGCGACGGTGTCCACGGCGCGGACCGTGTGCGTCAGCCGGCGCGCGACCTCGCGCAGCAGCTCGTCGCCGTGGTCGTGGCCGAGGGTGTCGTTGAGCGTCTTGAAGTCGTCGAGGTCGAGCAGCATCAGCGCGCAGCGCGTGTTGCGGCGTGAGCTCGCCGCCATGGCGTGGCCCAGGCGGTCGGTCAGCAGACGTCGGTTGGGAAGCTGGGTGAGGGGGTCGTAGTAGGCGAGGGCATGGATGCGGCGCTCCGCATCGCTGAGCTCCTCGACCTGCGCATGCAGGCGGGCGGCCTGGGCGTCGAGCGATTCCTGGTTGCGCGCGAGCTGTCCGCGCATGTCCTCGAGCGCCGCGCCGAGCGCGGAGATCTCGGCGATCCGGGTGTGGGGCGCAGCGGGCACGGAGAAGTCGAGTTCGCCCATGCGCCGCCCCATCCGCGCCAGCGACTCGAGCGGCGCCGCGATGCGCTGCGCCTGGCGGCGCGCGACGAGGGCCGCGATTGCCAGCAGCAGCACGACAGATCCGGCGAGACCCTGCACGATGCCGGCCCAGTCGGGTGCGAACTCGGTGGCCGGCGCCAGGGTGAGGATCCACAGCCGGTGTTCGCCGAGCGGGTGGGCGTCGACGGCGGCCAGCCACGCGCGGCCTCCGGCCTCGACCCTGCGCGCGGCGTAGCCGCTGCGCCCGCCTTGGCGCCATGCGGCGAGTGCCGCGTCCACCGCGGGCAGGCCGAGCGCGCTGGCCGGCAGCAGCAGGATGCCCTGCCATTCGGCATCGCTGACGCCTTCGGGACGGCGCGGCAGCCCGAGCACGCGCTCGTCCTCGGTCAGCACCATGGCCATGCCGTCCACGCCGATGCGCGCCTCGCGGGTGGCGACGGAGAGGTCGGTTAGCTTGACGTCGAAGCCGAGCACGGCGTCGCTGCCGTCGGCGAAGCGGAAGCGGCGCGACACGGTGATGCCGGGGTCGCCGGTGGTGAAGAAGGTGTAGGGTTCGGTCCAGTGCGCCGCCGCCGCGGCCGATGCGATCGCGCCCGCGTACCAGGGGCGGGTGCGGGCGTCGTAGCGCAGCGTCTTCCAGTGTTCGGTACGCGTGCCGTCTGCGGCCTGCTCGAGGATCAGGTGGCGTTCGCCCCATACGACGAGGTCGGTGCGCCGGCTGCGCCAGCTGCCATCGGGCTGGCGCAGCAGCATCCAGGCGCGGCCGTCGTGGCTGCCGAGCACCACCGAGCTGAGCTGCTCGAAATGGCGGAGCATGGGCATGAAGTGGCGCTCGATGGATTCGGGCTCGGCAAACGGGGGCGGCTGCCCGGCCATCCAGTCGCTCGCCGGCAGGAGCATGCGAGCAGGCTCGGAGACGGTGGCGTCGAGCGCGTCGCCGACCTCGTGCGCGACGCGGGTGAACTCGCTCGCCGCCAGGCGCTGGTGCAGCGGCAGCAGCCCGAGCACCACGAGGGCGGCGGCGAACAACAACAGCGCGCCGCTGGCGATCAGCAGCAGTCGGGTGAAGATCACGCGTCGCAGCGTGGTGTCGGCGGACATGCGGGAGGTGGACTCAGGTTTGGTGCTGGACTGCATTGTCCATGATGCCCGCGCCGGCGCCGCGAGGATGTGAGATTCGCCCGCCCCGCGTCCAGAAAACGGCAGGCTGCCGCCCGGCGCGCGCGTGTATCATCACGAGTCGCTTATTCATCAGGGGCTGCCATGGCAACCGTCGAACTCACCGCCGACAACTTCAACGAGACGCTCGAGAAGAGCCCGATCGTCTTCATCGACTTCTGGGCGGCCTGGTGCGGCCCGTGCCGCAACTTCGCGCCGACCTACGAGGCGGCGTCCGAGGCCAACCCCGACATCGTGTTCGGCAAGATCGACACCGAGGCCCAGCAGGACCTCGCCGCCGCCTTCCAGATCCGCTCGATCCCGACCATCGCGGTCATTCGCGAGGGCGTGATGGTGTTCCGCGAATCCGGTGCGCTGCCGGCGAGCGCGCTCAATCAGGTCATCGAGGGGGTGCGCGGCCTGGACATGGATCAGGTGCGCGCCGAGATCGCCGCCCAGCAGGCGGGCGATCAGCAGGCCTGAGCACGCACGGCCTCCGGTCGCGGGGGCAGGCAAGAAGGACGCGGCGGCTGTCGCGTCTTTTTTTTGCCCCGGCATCAGGCGCCCGCGCCGGCGGCGTCGGCCTGCGTCAGCGCATGGGCGGCACGCTCGCGGATCGCCTGCATCGCCGGGTGGGACAGCCGGCGCTCGGTGGTGATCGCGAACACCCGCGCGCGCGCCTCCGGCACCTCCCCGAGCAGGCGCACCCCGTACTGCCTGCACACGTAGTCGGCAATCGTGGTGGGCGCGGCGAACACGCCATCGCCGGCCTGGCCGAAGGCCTTCATCAGCGCGCTGTCGTCGAATTCGGCGGCGATCGCAGGGCGGATGCGCATGCGTTCGAACCATTGCAGCAGCGCCCCACGATGGGCGACGTCCTCGCCCGGCAGCAGGAACGGCGCGCCGTCGAGCATGCGTGGAAAGCCGCCCTGCAGGCGCTCGGCCAGCACCGGTGCGGCGAACACGCTCAGCGTGCTCTCGCCGAGCAGGTGCTCGTGGCCGCGCACGCTCACCTCGGGCGGGATCGGGCGGTCGGCGATCACCAGATCGAGGCGGTGCACCGCGAGCTCTGCGAGCAGTTCGGCCAGCGGCGCCTCGCGGCACACCAGCCGGCCCGGGCGCTCGAGGCGCAGGGCAGGCTCGATCAGGCGGTGCACCATCGATTTCGGCATCGAGTCCGGGATGCCGATGCGGAACGGCAGGCTGCGGCGCAGGCTGTCGTCGCGCAGTGTTTCCACGATCTGGTCGCCGAGCGCGAAGATCTCCTCGGCCCGGCCGAGGATGCGCTCGCCCGCCTCGGTCAACGCCAGGCGGCGGCCGCTGCGGCGGAACAGGGTGACGCCGAGCGCGCCCTCGAAGGTGGCGAGCTGGGCGCTGATCGAATGCGGCGCCAGGCCGAGCACCCGCGCGGCCTCGGCGATCGTGCCCACGCGTGCCACGGTCCAGAAGTAGCGCAGGTGCTTGTAGTTGAGTTCGCTGGTGGTCATGGCGTCCGGTTCCGTCTAAAAAATCGATCAATCGACTAATCGTAATCGACTTTTTCGGCAGACGCTTCTGCCTTAGTCTGCATCCGTCGGCCAGCCCGGAACCCGGTCAGGGACCGGACGCCGATCCACGACACCGCATACGACAGGAGACCATGCCATGCGCCACTACGAAACCGACAGCACCCCGGCAGCCGCCCGCCTGCTCGCCCTCACCGTGCTCGCCGACGGCGGGCTGGATCGCAACGAGGTCGACGCGATGATGCACACCGACCTCGCCCGCCGCCTGGGCATCGGCAGCGTCGAGTTCGAGCGCATCCTGCGCGAGTACTGCGACGACCTGCTGGCAAGCGCGAACTACCTTGACGGCATGCGTCTGAAGGTCGCCGACGAGGTGCTCGACCTGCTGCTCGAGGACATCACCGACCCGGCGCTGCAGCAGGCGCTGCTGCGCACGATGCAGGAGATCGTCAGCGCCGACGGCGTCGAGACCACGGCCGAGGTGGACGTGCTGGCGCGCGCGCTGGAGAAATGGAGCAGGCGCCCGCACGCCAGGGCGCTCAACTGATGCAGGCCAGGCGGCCGTCCCCGACCCCCGGGCGGCCGCCGCGCCGGCGGCACGGGAGGCCGACATGGACTTCACCCGACTCAAGCCCGAACGGGGCCACGACAATCATCTCGGCGAACGCGTCGACGACCCCCTGATCGACCGCCTGCACTGGGTCATCCGCCAGGCGATCCGCGTGCTCGCGGTCCTGATGGTGGCGGTGATCCTGTGGACGGTGGCGGACGTCGTGCTCGTGCTCTACGAGAAGCTGTCCGATCCGCCCTTCCTGCTGCTCGACCTCAACGACATCTTCGTCGTCTTCGCCGCCTTCCTCGCGGTGCTGATCGCGATCGAGATCTTCGTCAACATCACGCTCTACCTGCGCGACGACGTCATTCACGTCAAGCTGGTGATCGCCACCGCGCTGATGGCGATCGCGCGCAAGGTGATCGTCCTCGACCTGTCCACGCTGGCGCCGACCTATCTGTTCGGCATCGGCGTGGTGGTGCTCGCGCTCGGTGTGACCTACTGGCTGGTGTCGGCGCGGCCGGGAGACTGAAGGCCGCGTCCGCGGTTCAGTTCGGGCGCGGCCTCATTCGAACAGCGCGCCCACGCTCTGGCCGCTGTGGATGCGCTCGATCGCAGCCGCGAACAGCGGCGCGACGTTGAGCACGGTGAGCTTGTCGAAGCGCTTCGCGTCGGGCAGGGTCACCGTGTTGGTGACCACGATCGAGTCGATCGCCGCCTCGCGCAGGCGCTCGATCGCCGGTCCGCACAGCACGCCGTGAGTCGCGGCCGCATGGATGCTGCGCGCACCGGCGGCCTTGAGCGTGGCCACCGACGACACCAGGGTGCCGGCGGTGGCGATCTCGTCCTCGAAGATCACCACGTCGCGCCCGGCGACGTCGCCGACCACGGCCCCCTGCTTGACCGCGGTGTCCGACACCCGGCGCTTGTCGATGATCGCCATCGGGATGCCGAGCTTCTCGGAGAAGCGCCCGGTGCGCTTGGCGCCGCCGGCGTCGGTGGCCACCGCGACCATGTTCGAAAGCTCGTGGCGGTTGCGGAAGTGCTCGGCGATCAGCGACACCGCGGTGAGATGGTCGACCGGCACGCTGAAGAAACCATGCACCTGGTCGGCGTGCAGATCCATGGTCAGGACGCGGTTCGCCCCGGCGGTCTGCAGCAGGTCGGCGATCAGCCGCCCGGTGATCGAGATGCGCGGCGCGTCCTTCTTGTCCGAGCGCGCATAGGAGTAGTACGGGATCACCGCGGTGATGCGCTGCGCCGAGGCGCTGCGCAGCGCGTCGAGCGTGATCAGCAGTTCCATGATGTGCTCGCTCACCGGCTCGGTGAAGGACTGCACGACGAAGACGTCGCGCTCGCGCACGTTCTCCTGGATCTGCACGCGCAGGTTGTCGTTGGAAAAGCGCGCGATCTCGATCTGTCCGGGGCGCATGCCCAGGCGCTGGCTGATGTCGCAGGCAAGGTCGCGGCTGGCGTTGCAGGCGAAGATCTGCAGACCGTGCTTGATCATCGGGGGAAGCTCCTGTGATGGGTTCGCGCGGCATCGGATCGAAGGCGCGGGGTGCCGTTTCGGGCGCACGCGCCATGCTACGGGAAGAGGGCGGCGAGGGGCGAATCAGGAAGCTGAATGGCGCCTTGAGCGCGGCCTTGCCGAGGCGCGTCGGGGAGGCGCTCGCGGGGCTTGCGGCGCGCCGCCTTTTGTCACATCGTTGCCTGAAACGAGGCGGCCGGGAACAGCACCCGTGAACCCCGTCCGAACCGCCCGGACGAGATCCTTGATTCGAGGCGCGCATGCACGAGCATGGCTCCATGCCCGGCCGTTTGCGGGGGGATTTCTTCGGTGGCCTCACCGCCGGCATCGTCGCCCTGCCGCTCGCGCTCGCCTTCGGCGTGGCCTCCGGCGCCGGGGCCGCGGCCGGGCTCTATGGCGCGATCGTGCTCGGCTTCATCGCCGCCGTGCTCGGCGGCACGCGCATGCAGATCTCCGGTCCCACCGGGCCGATGACCGTGGTGTTCGCCTCGGTGCTGGCGGTGGTCGGCGGCGACCTCGGCGTGGCGATGGCCGCGGTGCTGGTCGGCGGGCTGGTGCAGATCGGGCTCGGCGTGCTGCGCGCCGGGGGGCTGGTGCGCTTCATCCCGTATCCGGTGGTGTCGGGCTTCATGAGCGGCATCGGCGTCATCATCATCCTGCTGCAGAGCGCGCCGCTGCTCGGTGCCCCGCCGCTGTCCTCGCCGCTCGCCGCGGTGCTCGGCATGGCCGGCGTGCTCGCGCAGTTCAACGGGCAGGCGCTGCTGCTCGGCTTTCTTACCCTGGTGATCGTGTTCCGCACGCCGATGGCGATCAGCCGGGTGGTGCCGGCGCCGCTCGTGGCGCTGCTCGCCATGACCGGGCTCGCGGCGGGCGCGGGCTTCGCGGCGCCGGTCATCGGCGACATCCCGCGCGGCCTGCCCGCGCTCGTGCTGCCCGCGTTCACCCTCGAGACCTGGACCACGGTGCTGCTGCTCGGCATCACCCTCGGTCTGCTCGGCAGCATCGACAGCCTGCTCACCTCGCTGGTGGCCGACTCCATCACCGGCACCCGCCATCACTCGAACCGCGAACTCGTCGGCCAGGGCATCGGCAAC
This sequence comes from Thauera sp. JM12B12, assembly GCF_039614725.1. NCBI lineage: Bacteria > Pseudomonadati > Pseudomonadota > Betaproteobacteria > Rhodocyclales > Zoogloeaceae > Thauera > Thauera sp. JM12B12. The sequence continues at coordinate 457,731 of NZ_CP154859.1, forward strand.
ATGCTCTGCGCCTTCGTCGGTGGCCTCCCGGGGGCGGGCGCCACCATGCGCACCGTGGTCAACATCAAGTCGGGCGGGCGCGGGCGCATGTCGGGCGTGGTGCACTCGCTGTTCCTCGTCGCCCTGCTCCTCGGCCTCGGCCCGCTCGCCGAGCGCATCCCGCTCGCCGTGCTGGCGGGCATCCTGATCAAGGTCGGCGTCGATATCCTCGACTACCGCATGCTGCGCCTGGTGCGCACCGCGCCGCGCGCCGACGTCGCGGTGATGACGGCGGTGTTCGTGCTGACCGTGCTGGTGGACCTCATCGTGGCCGTGGGCGCCGGGGTGGTGCTGTCGATGATGCTGATCATCCACCAGCTCGCGCGTCAGTCGCGCTTTCGCGTGCGCGCGCTGCCGCGTGCGGCGGGGGCGAGCGCCGCCGCCGACCTCGAGAGCGGCATCCGCGTGATCGAGATCGACGGCGCCTTCTTCTTCGGCTCGGCGAGCCAGCTGCTCGACCGCGTCGATCAGGTGATCGGCACCCGCGTGGCGGTGTTCGACTGCAGCCGCGTGCCCTTCATGGATCTCTCGGCGCAGTTCGCGCTCGAGGAGATGATCGAGCGCCTGAACGCGCTGTCGATCGTGGTGCGGGTGGTGGTGCCGCCGGCCATCCACGCCCAGCTGCTGAGCCTGCGGGCGCCGCAGCTGCCGGTCGAGATCCTGCGCGAGGATCTGGGCACGACGCTCGCCGAGGCCCGCAAGCTGGTCGAGCTGTCCGTCTGATCCGGCGGCGATCGCGCCGCGGGGCTTGGCGGCGTGCGCCGACGGGCGCATTCTGGCCGCGGGACGGCAGGGCGCAGGAGGTGGGCGATGGCGGGGATCTTCATCAGCCACAGCAGTCGGGACCGGCAGGCGGCCGCGGCGATGGCGGCGCGCCTGCGCGACCGGGGCTACGCGTCGCTGTTCCTGGATTTCGACCCCGCCGACGGCATTCCCGCCGGACGCGACTGGGAGCGCGAGATCTACGCCCGCCTGCGCGGCTGCGACGCCGTGGTGGTGCTGTGCAGCGCGGAGGCGATGGCATCGGACTGGTGCTTTGCCGAGATCGTCTATGCGCGCGCGCTCGGCAAGCGCCTGTTTCCGGTGCGGATCGACGCCTGCAGCGTGCGCACGCTGTTGCTCGACACCCAGCTCGTCGACCTGTGCACGGACCCCGAGGAAGGCTACGCGCGCCTGTGGCGCGGGCTGCGCAGCGCCGGGCTCGACCCGGCGGACAGCTTCGCGTGGGAGAGCGGGCGTCCGCCGTATCCCGGGCTCGCCCCCTTCCAGGCTGCCGACGCCGCGGTGTATTTCGGCCGCGAGGCGGAGCAGCGCCGCTGCCTCGACACCCTGGCGCAGATGCGCCGTTACGGCGGCGAGCGCCTGCTGGTCGTGGTCGGCGCCTCGGGCAGCGGCAAATCGTCGCTGGTGCGCGCCGGGGTGCTGCCGCGCGTCGCGCGCATGCCCGACTGGCGGGTGCTGGGGCCGCTCCGGCCACAACGCCGGCCCGACCAGGAGCTCGTGCGCGTGCTGCCAGCCGTGCAGGACGCGGCCGCCGTCGCGCCGGCGGCGCTGGGCGCGGCCTTGGCGTCGGCGTGCGCCGCCGAGCCTGGGCAGCCGGCGGTGCTGCTCGTCGTCGACCAGCTCGAGGAACTCGTCACCACCAGCGCGCCCGAGGCCGCCGCGCGCTTCGTGCAGGCGCTGCGCGCGGCGCTCGCGCCCGAGGCGGGCGAGTGCTACTGCCTGGCGACGCTGCGTGCGGACCACCTCGCCGCCCTGCAGGCGGCTCCGGCGTGGGCGGGGCTGCCTTTCCGCCAGCTCCCGCTGGCGACGATGGACGCCGGTCACTTCGCCGAGATCATCCGTGGCCCGGCGCAGGTTGCCGGGCTCGAGCTGGAGGAGGGCCTGGTCGAAGCGCTGGCGCAGGATACCGGCCACCCCGACGCGCTGCCGCTGCTCGCCTTCACCCTCAACCGGCTGTGGCGCGACTTCGGCGACGACCGGCGCATCACGCTCGACGAGTACCGCGCCCGCCTCGGCGGCCTCGAGGGCGCCATCCGCCGCGAGGCCGAGGCGGTGCTCGCCGCGCGTGCGCCCGCTCCCGACACCCTGCGCGCGCTGCGGCAGGCGTTCCGCCATCTGGTGCGGGTCGAGCCCGAGGGCGCCTATACCCGGCGCAGCGCGCGCTGGGATGCGCTGCCGGCGGCGGCGCATCCCCTGCTGGAGGCCTTCGTCGCCGCCCGCCTGCTGGTGTCCGGGCGTGAGGACGACGGAGAGGGTGCGCGCACGCTGGAGGTGGCGCACGAGGCCCTGTTCCGCGCCTGGGAGCAGCTGCGCCGCTGGCTCGACGAGGACCGCGTGTTCCTGCTCTGGCGCCAGCACGCCCTGCCCGCGGCCGAGGCCTGGCAGCGCGCGCCCGACGATGCCGGCCTGCTGCCGAGCGGGGGCCCGCTCGCCGAGGCCCGGCGCTGGCGCGCGGAGCGGACCGACGAGCTGGGCGAGACCTTGCTCGCCTACATCGACGCCGGCGTCGCCGCCCAGGCGCGGCTGCGCCGGCGCCGGCTGGGCGCGCGCGCGGGCCTCGCCACGCTGGTGCTCGCCGCGGCTGCGCTCGGCGGCGGGCTGTGGGAACAACAGCGCACCCTCGTCCTCCAGCGCATCGACAGCTACTGGAGCGGCGCGCTCGCCGCGCGCGATGCCGGCGGCGACGCCCTGCGCGCCGCCCACTATCTCGCGCGGGCAGCCGATCTCGGTGGCGCCGGCAGTGCGCACGACAACGCCCTGATCGCGATCGGGCTGCTCGCCGGCGGCGTCGAGCTGGCCGGCGAGTTCGCGCTGCCAGGCCCGGCGGATGGCGTGCGACTGAGTGGCGACGGGCGCCTGCTGCTGGCCTGGCGCGGGCGCGAAGCCTGGCTTCACGCGCTCGCGGACGGCGGCCTGCGGGCGCGTTTCGAGCATCCGGACGCGGTCGCCGAGGCGTGGTTCGCGGCCGCCGGGGTGGTGCTCAGCCGCGACGCCGGCGGCGGCCTGTGGCTGTGGGACGACGTGCGCGCGCCGCGCGCACTCGCGCAGGAGGGGGCCGCGCACATCGCCGTCGACCGCGCGGGGCGCCGCATCGCCGCCGGCGGCGACGATGGCGTCCGGGTGTGGGCGCTGCCGGGCGGCGAGCCCGGCGCGCACATCCTTGCGGGCAACGCGATCGCCGGCGTCGCCTTTGTCGACGAGGGCGGCGAGGGGGATGGCGGCGTGCTGGCGTGGTCGGCGGCGGGCCGCTTCTGGCGCGTGGACGGCACGGGCGTGGTGCGCGCCTGGGAGAGCGGCTGCGCTCCTCGCGGCGTGGCGCTGTCGGGCGCTGGGGACGCCGCCGTGAGCTTCTGCGACACCACGCTGCTGCGCCACGCCCTGCGTAGCGGCCGGGTCGAGGCGCGCTGGGACGCACCCGAACGCGTCGATGGCGTCCGCATCGATGGCGGTGCGGACCTCGCGGTGTCGTGGAGTGCCGGTCGCGGCCGGCTGCGCGTGTGGCGGGCGAGCGACGGTACGCCGCGGCTGGAGCGTCCGCTCGATGGCGAGGGCAGCCTGGCGCGGGTGGCGCTGCTGCCGGATGCGAACCGGCTGCTCACCTCGGGCGCCGATGGCTGGCTGGTGCTCTGGGACCTGGCCTTCGGCGCGCCGGCCGCACAGGCCCGCCACCATCGTGCAGAGACGCCGGTGCTGGCCGCCGTCGACGCGCGCGGCGAGCGCGTGCTGGCCTGGAGCGGGGCGGCGGGCGCACGGCTGTGGGATGCCGGCACGCTCACGCCGCTGAGCCTGCCCCTGCGCCATCCCGGGCGGGTGGTCGGCGCAGCCATGGACGACGCCGGCACCACGGTCCTGAGCTGGGCCGACGACGGCAGCGTGCGCTGGTGGCGGCGGCAGCCCGCGCTCGAGCTCACCGCGGCGGCATCGACCGCCGCCGCCCGCGCGGATCTGCCCCGACCGCAGGCGGCGGATGGCGCGCTCAAGGCACGGCTGGACGCCCTCGGCCTCCACGACTACGCGGTGCTGCACACCGAGGGCGACGCTCGCCTGATCGCTGCCGGTCCGCTCGCGCGCCGGCTCGGCGCGGGCGAGCGCCTGTCGCCGCCGCTCACGCTCGATGAGGGGGTGCGCGGCGGCGCCCTGCTCGCGGGCGATCGGGTCGTGCTGTGGGGCAACAGCAGCGTGCGACTGTGGGACGCTGCCAGCGGCCGGCCGCTCAGTGCCGTGCTGCGCTCGGACGTGCTGGTTCCCGAGCGGGGCGGGGTGGATGGCGGGCTGCTGGTCTCCGATGGCCTGCGCGCACGGCAATGGCGCTGGCCCCTGCCGGCGGCCGGTACGGCGCAGGTCGCGGACTGGCTCGCGCTCGGCAACGCCACGGCGATGGACGAGCAGGGCGCGATCCGCACGCTCGGATACGTGGAGTGGTGCCGGCGCATGCGCGCGGCCCAGCGTCCGGCGGTGGGCTGCCCGCCGCCATGAGGGGGATGCCGCGATTGCGGCTCAGCCCGCGTGAAGCCTCACTGCACCAGCACGAGCGATTCCGACCACGCACCGACCCAGTCGCCACCCTCGTCCCACACCCTGACCTGGAGCTGGTGGCGGCCGGCGGACAGGCGGGCGTGTTCGTCGCGGCCGTCCCAGCGCTGCGCCGGCGCGCTCTCGACACGGCGATCGCGCGCCACGGGGCCGATGCGCTGGCCCTTCACATAGCGCTTGCGCATGCCGTCGGGGCTCTGCGACACCTGCATGAACTCGACGGCGGCATGGTCGAAGTCCGAGCGCGTGTGGAAGGCGTAGCCGGCGGTCTCGCCGCGCGCCGGGTGCATCATGCCGGGGTCGAACTCGAGCCGGTCCACCGCCACCGAGCCGACGGCGCGCGGGCCGATGCCCAGGCCGTGCACGCTGAAGCCGTCGATCGTCTCGCGCCCGGTGTCGGGGTCGGCGGCGGTGAGCGCGATCACCGCGGGCTTGAGGCGGTCGCCGAGGAAGGGCGGCAGGTCGAAGCGCAGCAGGTGGCGGCCGAGGCCGAACTTGTCCAGGCGGTAGCTCACCGTCTCGGCGCCCGGCAGCGCGATCCGCAGCAGTACCTGGCCCGGACGGTGCTGCGCGTAGTCCACGACCACCGGCCAGCCGCCGCGCACCAGGCCGCGCACGCCGAAGGCGCTGCCGTTGTACTGCGCGGCGAGCTGGGGGCCGTCGCGCAGCAGGGCGCGCGTGCCCTCGTCCTCGTCGCGCTGCTCGGTCTTCTCCTCGGCGAGCGACTTGCCGATCGCGAACAGCGCCGCCGCGCCGACGATGAGCGCCGGGATTGCCCAGTTCGGCCCGCCGTTGCCGCCATCGGCCGGGTATCGTTCATCGACCGGGGCGCGGGCCCCGGCACCGTCGCGCGGGCCCTCGTTGCCCGCGTCGGGGATCAGGTTGACCGCGACGAGCGCGGGCGTGGCGTGCGCCGGCTGGGGCGCGCGCCCGTCGTCCCTCGCGGACGCCGCCGACGGCAGCGCCGCGAGCGCGAGCGCAAGCGCGAGGCAGAGCCCGCGCTGCAGGGTGGCGTGGTTTGCGTTCACGTGCTTCACCTCCTGTGCCGGCGCGCGCGTTCAGGCCGATTGGCCGCTGAAGTCGAAGGCGTCGCTGCCCGCGCTGCGACAGGCGACGCCCTCCATGACCTCGCGCCGGCCATCCACGTACACGACCTGGTCGAAGCGGCGGCATGTCTTGCCCGCGTCGGCGTAGAAATCCGAGGTCGGGGTCACCGCGAACTCGCGACCGGTGTCCTCGTTGCGCCAGGCCACGGTCTGCCCGCGTGGCGTGCTCTCGATCGTCTCGGCGAGGCGTTTGCGGTCGGCCTCGTCCATGTACTGGCCGATCATCCGCCCTACCACGCCGCCGAGCAGCGCGCCGATGACCGCGCCCTTGCCGCTGTCGCCGCCGAGCTTGTACCCCGCGACCCCGCCCAGCAGGCCGCCGATCGCGGTTCCCCAGTCGCGCTTCTGCATGTTCTCGCACGCGCTCGCCGAGGCCAGCACGAGCGCGGCGGCGAGGACGGAGGCCAGTTTTCGGGCGGCAGGACGCTTGCGCATGGCGATCACCCCGGATGATGGACGAGAGGACCAGGCCGCGCGGCCCGTCCGCCACAGGAGCAGCGTGCGGAGCGGGAGCCTGAAATTCATTCTAGGCCAGGCTCAGCGCCTTGCCCGTTCCGTTCCTGCGTCGACCTCGAGGCCGACACCAGCGCCGCCGCGGCAAGGCCGCCCGCGCGTGCCGAGACCGGGGCTGTCGTGCTCAGCCCGGGTGGCGCAGGAAGGTGCGGCGGGTTTCGAGCCAGACGGCCTCGTCCGCGCTCGCCAGGGCGTCGAGATCTGCGGGCGCCGCAGCCGGGTCGTCGACCCATTCGCGCAGCAGCGGCGAGCCGTTGATGAGGTCGATCGCCAGGCGCTCGTGCTCGTACTCGTAGGGGAAGTCGCGCCACAACGGGTAGTCCGGCTGCAGCCGGCGGATCGCCTTGAAGGCGAGCGCCTGCACCCGCCACGGGCGAAAGGCGGCATGATCGTAGTGCGCCGGGTCCTCGACGTGGATGTGCACGCCGTTGCACAGCCTGCCCACGTGCTTGTGGAAGGTGGGCTCGAACCAGCACTCGCGCAGCACGCAGCCGGCGAGCCAGTCGGGGGCCAGCGCGCGCATTTCGGCAATGAGTGCGCGTGCATCCAGGTCTGGCGCGCCGAACAGCTCCAGCGGCCGGGTGGTGCCGCGGCCCTCGGACAGCGTCGTGCCCTCGAGCATCACGGTGCCGGCGTAGGCGCGTGCCATCCACAGGTTGGGGGCGTTGGGGCTGGGGTTGATCCAGCTGCGCTCGCCGAGCGGCCAACCGTAGCCGGGCGCCGCGTCGGGCTGCCAGCCCTGCATGTCGATCACCTGCAGGTCTACATCCAGCTTCAGCGTGGCGACGAACCAGTGTGCGAGCTCGCCCATGGTCAGCCCGTGGCGCATCGGCAGCGCGCCGGCGCCGACGAAGCTCTCCCAGCCGGGGCGCAGCAGCGTGCCCTCGACCGGGCGGCCGGCCGGGTTGGGGCGGTCGAGCACCCACACCGACTTGCCGTGCTTCGCCGCTTCTTCCAGCACATAGCGCAGCGTGGTGATGAAGGTGTAGATGCGGCAGCCGAGGTCCTGCAGGTCCACCAGCAGCACGTCGAAGCTGTCCATCATCGCCGCGCTCGGGCGGCGGACCTCGCCGTAGAGGCTGAACACCGGGATGCCGAGCAGCGGGTCGACGTAGTCGGGCGACTCCACCATGTTGTCCTGCTTGTCGCCGCGCAGGCCGTGCTGGGGACCGAAGGCGGCCGACAGGGTGAGGTCGGGCAGGGCGGCGAGGGCGTCGAGCGAATGGGTGAGCTCGCGGGTGACCGAGGCCGGGTGGGCGAGCAGGGCGACGCGGCGGCCGGCGAGCGGGCGGCGCAGCGCGGGCTCGGCGAGCAGGCGGTCGAGACCGAAGCGGAGGGCGGCGGCCATGCCGTCAGTCCGCCTGGCGCGCCGCGGTCGCCAGCGTCAGCACGAAAGTCTCGCGGGCATGGAAGTCGGGCTGGGCGGCGACGTGGCGCAGCGTCCAGTATTCGAGCTGGCCGTCCTTGCGCTCGACGACCGCGGCCAGGTTCACCTGCAGGTCGCTGCCGGCGGGCACCGTGGGCAGCAGCTCGGCCGGGACATGGGCCTCGACGACCAGCACGCCGTCCTCCTGAGTGATGTGGATCTCCGGCGCTGCAGCGGGGGCGAAATCCTCCACGCGTTCGCGCCAGGCGCGGAAGGCGTACACCGCCCACTGCCCGGACGGCGAGAAGTTGTATTCGCGGTACTGCGCCTCGCCCGGCACGCCGAGGAAGACCTCGAAGCAGGTGTGCTGCCACAGCCCGTCCACCGGGCCCGTCCGCGCCGCGGCAGGCAGGGGCTCCGGGATGGCCAGCCTGCCGAGGCGGCTGTCCTCCAGCCGGAACTCGAACACCGCGCCGCCTCCGGGCGGCGAGAACATCGTCGCCAGCAGGCGGCCGACGGGGCCGCTGCCGGGGGCAGAGGCGTCGGGGCTGGTGGGGTGGGGGCGCAGGCCGACGGTGATGATGGGAACGCGCGGGCGTTCGGGGCGGGGCGAGGTCACGATGATTGGGGCTCGAGCGATCGATGGTTGGCGCCCGGGCTGCTCGGCGACGGGCTTCGGCGCGGGCGGTACGAAAGGCGCAATGTTATCTGGTTCGGCTGCGCGCGCCCAAGGCGGGGCCAACAGGCATGGGGGCGCAGGCATGGGGCAATGGGCATGGGGCAACGGGCATGGGGCAACGGGGCTGCATGGCCGGGCGCGCGCGCGGCGTGACCACGCCATCGCCCCCGCGAGGCGTTCAGGTGCGAGGGATTTCCCCGCTTGAGCGGCCGCGTCCCACGTACCAAACTCTGCCGCCATGCGCTCCGCTCCGCTCGCCGTCATCGTCATCGCCCAGCTCTTCGGCACCTCGCTGTGGTTCTCCGCCAACGCCGCCGGAGAGGATCTCATGCGCGCCTGGGGGCTGCAGGCGGCCGACATCGGGCGGCTCACCATCGCGGTCCAGCTCGGCTTCATCCTCGGCACGCTCGGCTTCGCGCTCAGCGGGCTGGCCGACCGCTTCGCCGCCAGCCGCATCTTCGCGGTGTGCGCGGTGATCGGGGCCGCTGCCAATGCCGGCTTCGCGCTGCTCGCCGGGGATCTGGGGGCGGGGCTGGCGTGGCGCTTCGTGGTCGGGCTGGCGCTCGCCGGGGTCTACCCGCTGGGCATGAAGCTGGTGGTGAGCTGGGTGCCGGAGCAGGCGGGCGCGGCGCTGGCCTGGCTGGTCGGCATGCTGACGCTGGGAACTGCGCTGCCCCACGGGGTGCGCATGTTCGACGCCGGCTGGGGCTGGCAGGCGACGCTGCTGGTGTCCTCGCTGCTCGCCCTGCTCGCGGCGGCGATGATCTTCCGTCTCGGCGACGGTCCGCATCTGGCGCGCCGTCCGGGGGCGCCGCGCCTGCGCCTGGGCGAGGGCCTGTATGCGCTGCGCGAGCCGCGCTTCCGGGCGTCGGCCTTCGGCTATTTCGGCCATCAGTGGGAGCTGTATGCGTTCTGGACGCTGGTGCCGCTGCTGGTGACGGCCGCGCGCGGGGCCGAGGCGGGGTCGCCGGCCGGGCCGGCGTTCGCGGTGATCGGCATCGGCGCGGCGGGCTGCGTGCTCGGCGGCATGCTGAGCCGGCGCATCGGCAGCGCGCGGGTGGCGGCGCTTGCGCTCGCGCTGTCGGCGCTGTGCTGCGCGGTGTATCCCTTCGCCACCGGCTGGCCGCCCTTGCTGCTGGCGGCGCTGATGCTGGTGTGGGGGGCGAGCGTGGTTGCCGACTCGCCGCATTTCTCCGCGCTGTCCGCGCGCGCCTGTGCGCAGGAGAGCGTGGGCAGCGCGCTCGCCTTCCAGAACGCGATCGGCTTTGCGATCACCATGGCGTCGATCGAGCTCACCACCCGGCTGTGGCCGCTGATCGGCGACCGCGTCGCGTGGGTGCTGCTGCCCGGGCCGGTGCTGGGGCTGATCGCGCTGCGGCCGCTCTGGCGCGCGCCTGAGAACGCTGCCTGAGGGCGTTCCCCACCTGCGCGTGCGTGTTCTCACGCAGCGGCGCTAATCCGTATTGCCCAAATTGAGTCGATCATGCAGCATCGACGGCGCGCACGGCCCATGGGGGGCGAGTGCGGGTCAACCACTCAGAGCCACGCATGAAGAGCAGGCTTCCGATGTCGCTCAACTTCCGCCTGTGGGTCGTCGTGCTGCTCGCCGTGCTGCCGATCTTCTCGATGGTCGCCTTCGACTATCAGGACCAGCGCCGCGAGCTGGCACGGGCGCTGGAGGACGATGTGCTGCGCATGCTGTCGGTCGCCGAGCAGCAGGAACGCCTCGCGCTGGAGTCGGTGCAGGGCACGCTGAAGGTGATGGCGCGCGCCGATGATCTGGATACGCTCGACCCCCTGGAGTGCACCGGGCTCGTGCAGCGGATGCTGGACACGCTGGCCGACTACAACAACCTGGGCGCGGCCCTGCCCGACGGCCGCGTGTTCTGCAGTGGCCGCAGCGGTGCAGGTGCGACCACGGTCCAGGATCGTCGGTGGTTCATCGAGGCGAGCAAGGGGCAAGGCCTGGGCCGGGGCGAGTTCGTCCTCGGCCGCATCTCCGGCCAGCCGGGCCTGGTGTTCGGCTACCCGGTGCGCGAAACCGACGGCGCGCTGCGTACCGTGGTGTTCGCGGCGATCGGCTTTCGCTGGTTCGATCGCATGATCATCGGCTACGGGCTCCCGGCGGGCTGGAGTGCAAACCTGATCTCCCGCGATGGCGTGCTGCTGGCGGGCTCGTCGATGGGGGCCCAGGGCCAGGCCCTGCCGCCCGAGCAGGTCGCCGCGCTGAACGCGACTGCGCGCTCCGCGGGGCGCACCGTCGAGCTAGCCGACGCGGGCGGCCAGGTCCGCCTATATGGCGCGCGCAGCGTCAGCTTTGCCAGCGAGGACATCCTGGTAGCCATCGGCGCGCCGCTTGGCGCCACGCTCGGCGAGATCGACCGCGCCTTTCATCGTCGCGTCGCGCTGCTCGCGCTCATCACGCTGGTGTCGGCCGCGCTCGCGCACCTGGTCATCCATGGCCTGATCGGACGCTGGGCGCGGCAGGTGCGCGAGGTGGTCGAGGCGATCGGCAATGGACGCCTCGCTGCGAGGCTGGAGGTTGCCTCCTCGGTACGCGAGCTTCGCGCGCTGGAGCAGGGGATCAACCTGATGGCGGCCGGGCTCGAGCAGCGCGAGGCAGCCCTGGTTGCGCGCGACCACGAGCTTCGCCGCCTGTCGATGGCGGTCGAGCAGAGTCCCGAGAGCATCGTCATCACCGACACCGCGGGGGCGATCGAGTACGTCAATGACGCCTTCGTGCGCAACACCGGCTATGCCCGCGAGGAACTGATCGGGCGCAATCCGCGCATCCTCAACAAGGGCGCCACGCCGAGCGCCACCTACCAGGACCTGTGGGCGACGCTGGGACGCGGCGAGGTGTGGCGGGGCGAGTTCCACAACACGCGCAAGGACGGCTCGAGCTACATCGAGCTCGCCACCGTGGCGCCGATCCGCGATGCCGGCGGGGTCGTCACCCACTATGTGGCGGTGAAGGAGGACATCACCCTGCGCCGGCGCTCCGAGGAGCTGGTGCACCGCCTCGCCTACTACGACCCGCTGACCGGGCTGCCCAACCGCGCGATGCTGCGCGACCGCCTGCAGCACGCGATCCTGGCCAGCGCCGGCAGCGGCGAATTCGGCATGGTGCTGTTGCTCGACATCGATCGCTTCAAGCAGCTCAACGACACCCGCGGTCATGCGGTCGGCGACGAGCTGCTGCGCGCGATCGCGCGGCGGCTGCGCCACGTGGTGGACGAGGCCGCGACCATCGCGCGCCAGGGCGATGACGACTTCGGCGTCATCGTCGAGAGCCTGGGCAAACGCCGGGAGGAGGCGCTGCTGCGTGCCGAGGCGCTGGCCCGCGAGATTCACGCCTCCCTCAACGAGCCCTATGCGCTCGAGGGCTCGGTCACGCTGAGCTACGTCACCCACAGCATCGGCATCACGCTGTTCGTCGGCCGCCAGTGGTCGCACGAGAATCTGTTCAAGCAGGCCGAGGTGGCGCTGTTCGCCGCGAAGGAGGAGGGGCGCAACACCATCCGCTTCTTCAGCCCGCAGATGCAGTCGCTGGTGGATGCGCACGCCGCGATGGAGAACGGCCTGCGCGCTGCCCTGGCGAACGCCTCGTTCCGCCTGTTCTACCAGCCCCAGGTGGACGCGGCGGGCCGGATCGTGGGCGCCGAGGCCCTCATCCGCTGGATCGACGGCGACGGACGCTTCGTCTCGCCGGCGGTCTTCATCCCGATTGCCGAGGAGACCGGGCTGATCGTGCCGATCGGCCAGTGGGTGCTCGAGACCGCGTGCGCGCAGCTTGCGGCCTGGCAGGCGTCGCCGGCGACACGTGGGCTCAGCGTCGCGGTGAATGTCAGTGCGCGCCAGTTCCACCAGCCCGACTTCGTCGGACAGGTGCTCGCCTGCGTCGAGCGGCACGGCATCGATCCGGCGGGGCTGAAGCTCGAGCTGACCGAGAGCGTGATCCTGGGCGACCGCGACGAGGCCTTCGCGCGCATGGCGAACCTGCGCGCGCATGGCCTGCGCTTTGCGCTCGACGATTTCGGGACCGGCTACTCGTCGCTGTCCTACCTCAAGCGCATGCCGCTGGACCAGCTCAAGATCGACCAGTCCTTCGTCCGCGACATGCTCGCCGACGCGAGCAGCGCGACCATCGTCCGCGCCATCCTCGGCATGAGCGCCTCGCTCGGGCTGCATGTGGTCGCCGAGGGCGTGGAGACGGACGAACAGGCGGCCTTCCTCAAGGCGCAGGGCTGCACCGGGTTTCAGGGTTACCTGTATGGTCGGCCGCTGCCGATCGGCGAGTGGCCCGCGGCGTGGCTGCAGCCCGCCGCGGATTGAAGCGCGCACTTGTCGCCGACGGTGGAGGTGGCAACAATGCGGCCACCCGCTCCGGGTGACTGAGGGACAGGGTCAAGCATGATCAAGGTTGGCAAGCATCTGCTCGTGGCTTTGGCGTTGGGCGCCGCTGCGCTGCCGGCGTCGGCGCAGCCGGGGGCGTCGCCGGATGCGGCGGCTGGCGGCCCGGCGCTGCGCCTGGAATGTGGCGGCATCGGCCTCGAGTCGTCGCAGCGCATGCGCGCGGAGGTGGCGATGCATGCGCTGACGCTGTTCTTCTCGACGACCGAGGGCGGTTTCGTCACCGATGTGGCGACGCGGGTGGACGATCCGCTCGGCGACCGCCGGGTGGAGGCCTCCTGCGGGCCGATCGGCCAGCTCGACGTGCCCGAGGCGGGGCGCTACCGCATCACCGCGACCTACGCCGGGCAGACGCAGGAGCACTGGATCGACCTGAGCCCGGGCGGCGGCGCGCGTCTGGCCCTGCGCTGGCAGGAATAAGCCGCTCCGCCGCGATCCGCCTTATCCCTGCGCGCCGAAGCCGTTAAACTCGCGGTCTTTGTCCAGTTTGAGCCGGAGCGATCCATGACTGTCCAGCGCGTCCTTACCGGGATCACCACCTCGGGCACGCCCCACCTCGGCAACTATGCCGGCGCCATCCGTCCGGCGGTCGCCGCCAGCCGCCAGCCCGGCGTGGAAAGCTTCTACTTCCTGGCCGACTATCACGCGCTGATCAAGACCACCGACCCGCTGCGCGTGCAGCGCTCGACGCTGGAGATCGCCGCCACCTGGCTCGCCGCCGGGCTCGACACCGACCGCGTGTGGTTCTACCGCCAGTCCGACATCCCCGAGATCCCCGAGCTCACCTGGCTGATCACCTGCGTCGCCGGCAAGGGCCTGCTCAACCGCGCCCACGCCTACAAGGCGGCGGTGGACAAGAACACTGCCGAGGGCGTCGATCCGGACGCCGGGGTCAACATGGGGCTCTACATGTACCCGGTGCTGATGGCGGCCGACATCCTGATGTTCAAGGCCAACTCGGTGCCGGTCGGCCGCGACCAGATCCAGCACATTGAGATGGCGCGCGACATCGCCGGCAGTTTCAACCACCTCTACGGTGAGCACTTCGTGCTGCCCGAGGCCGCCATCGACGCCTCGGTCGCCACCCTGCCCGGGCTGGACGGCCGCAAGATGAGCAAGAGCTACGACAACACCATCCCGCTGTTCGCGCCCACCGCCGAGCTGCGCAAGCTGATCTTCTCGATCGTCACCGACTCGAAGGCGCCGGGCGAGCCCAAGGATGCCGACGGCTCGGCGCTGTTCCAGCTCTACCAGGCGTTTTCCTCCGCCGAGGAGACGCGCGCGATGCGCGCCGCCTTCGACGAGGGCATCGCCTGGGGCGAGGCCAAGCAGGCGCTGTTCGAGCGCATCGAGGCCGCGGTGGCGCCGATGCGCGAACACTACGAGGCGCTGATCGCCGAACCGGCGCGCATCGAGAAGCATCTGCATGAAGGCGCCGCCAAGGCGCGCGCGATCGCCACGCCTTTCCTGGCCGAGCTGCGCCACGCGGTCGGCCTGCGCAATCTGGCCAGCGTGCCGCGCGCGGCCAAGGTCGAGAAGGCGAAGACCGCGCTGCCACAGTTCAAGCAGTACCGCGAGGCCGACGGCCGCTTCCACTTCAAGCTGCTCGACGCCGACGGCCGCCTGCTGCTGCAGGGCTCGGGCTTCGCCTCGCCGCGCGAGGCGGGCGCGGTGGTGGCGGCGCTGAAGCAGGGCGCCGCGTTCGAGATGCAGGGCCTGGCGCTGTGGCTCGAGGGCGCCGAGGTGGCGACGCTTGGCGACGGCGTCGACGAGGCTGCGCTGCGTGCGGCGCTGGGCGCGTTTGCCGACTGAGCCTGCGGGCGGTCTGTAGCGGCAGGCGCCCGTCCGGCGGTACGGCGTACTCAGCCGGCCGTGCCGCCGACCGCGTCGGCCACCACCACTTCGGTCAGCTCGGGCGCGCACAGTTCGATGAAGCGGTAGGCGAAGCCGCGCAGGTAGTGGCCGCGGCGCACCGCGATGCGGGTGACGTTCCCGGCGAACAGGTGGTCGCTGTCGAGCTTGCGCAGGCCGGGGTCGCGCGTCGGGTTGAAGGCCATCGAGGCCAGGATGCCCACCCCCAGCCCGAGCTCCACATAGGTCTTGATCACGTCGGCGTCGAGCGCCGACATCACCACGTCGGGCGTCAGCCCGGCGCGGGCAAAGGTCTGGTCGATGCGGGTGCGGCCGGTGAAACCCTCGTGGTAGGTGATCACCGGGTGCGCGACGATCGCCTCCAGGGTCAGCGGCTGCACCGCCTCGAGCGGGTGGCCGGCGGGCACGACGACCGCGTGCTGCCAGCCGTAGTAGGGGAAGGAGGCCAGCTCCGGCACCTCGGCCAGCGCCTCGGTGGCGACCCCGATGTCGGCCTCGCCGTCGAGCAGCATCTGCACGATCTCGCCCGGGCTGCCCTGGTGCAGCTTGAGCAGCACGCGCGGGTAGGCGCGCTTGAACGCCGCCACCACCCCGGGCAGCGCGTAGCGCGCCTGGGTGTGGGTGGTGACTACCGTCAGCTGGCCCTGGTCGCGTCCGCGGTACTGGTCGGCCAGGCGCTTGATGTTGGCGGCGTCGAGCAGCATGCGCTCGACCATCACCACCAGCTCCTCGCCGGGCGGGGTGAGGCCGAGCAGGCGCTTGCCCTTGCGCACGAAGAGCGCGATGCCGAGCTCGTCCTCGAGGTCCTTGATGTGCTTGGACACCCCGGACTGCGAGGTGAACAGCGCGTTGGCGACCTCGGTGAGATTGAAGCCGCGGCGTGCGGTCTCGCGGATGATGCGCAACTGCTGGAAGTTCATCGGGCGGCTCCGGCCGTCGGGGTGGCTGGTCGCGATTCGAACAGGCTCAGGTGCGAGGGTAGCAGGCGGACGGCCTGGCCTTCCGCCAGGCCGAGCGCGGCGACGCGCTCGCGCGTGAGTTCCACCTCGAAATGCTGGCCGCGGGCGCCGTTTACGCCATCGAGCTCGACCCGCGCGGTGACGCCGAAAGCCAGGATGCGGCTCACCTGCGCCGCGATGCCTGCACCGGCGCCGGCGCCGACGACGATGTCGAGCTCGTGCGGGCGGGCAAAGGCCATCACTTCGGCACCCTGGCCGAAGCCCCCGGCGTGGTGCGGCAGGCGGTCGTCGCCGACGCGCAGGCCCTCGCCGTCGACACGGCCGTGGAACAGGTTCACCGCGCCGAGGAAGCCATACACGAAGGGCGTTGCCGGGCGGCGGTAGACCTCCTCGGGGGTGCCGATCTGCTCGACCGCGCCCTTGTTCATCAGCACGACGCGGTCGGCCACCTCGAGCGCCTCCTCCTGGTCGTGGGTGACGAAGATCGAGGTGATGTGCAGTTCGTCGTGCAGCTTGCGCAGCCAGCGCCGCAGCTCCTTGCGCACCTTGGCGTCGAGCGCGCCGAAGGGCTCGTCGAGCAGCAACACGCGCGGCTCCACCGCCAGCGCGCGGGCGAGCGCGATGCGCTGGCGCTGGCCGCCGGAGAGCTGGGCCGGAAAGCGGTCGGCGAGCCAGTCGAGCTGCACCAGGTTCAGCAGCGCATGCACCTTCTCGGCGATCTGCTTCTCGGACGGCCGCTGGCCGCGTGGCTTCATGCGCAGGCCGAAGGCGACGTTGTCGAACACGCTCATGTGGCGAAACAGCGCGTAGTGCTGGAACACGAAGCCGACCTGGCGATCGCGCACATGGGTGCCGGAGGCGTCCTCGCCGTCGAGCAGGACCTGGCCGGCGTCGGCCGCCTCGAGCCCAGCGATCACGCGCAGCAGCGTGGTCTTGCCGCAGCCCGAGGGGCCGAGCAGCGCCACCAGCTCGCCGGTAGGAAAGTCGAGCGACACGTCGTCGAGGGCGATGAAGTTGCCGAAGCGCTTGTGGATGTTGCGAACCTGGATGCTCATGGCTGTCCTTCGTGAAGGTCGTGTTGTGCATGCGCGGCGCGGTGCTCGACCCAGGTCTTGATGACCAGGGTCACCAGCGCCAGCAGCGCCAGCAGCGAGGCCACCGCGAAGGCGGCGGCGAACTGGTACTCGTTGTAGAGGATCTCGACGTGCAGCGGCAGCGTGTTGGTCTCGCCGCGGATGTGGCCGGACACCACCGACACCGCGCCGAACTCGCCCATCGCGCGCGCGTTGGTGAGGATGACGCCGTACAGCAGGCCCCACTTCACGTTCGGCAGGGTGACGTGCCAGAAGGTCTGCAGGCCGTTGGCGCCGAGCACCACCGCGGCCTCCTCTTCCTCCTTGCCCTGCGCCTGCATCAGCGGGATCAGCTCGCGGGCGACGAAGGGGAAGGTGACGAACACGGTGGCGAGCACGATGCCGGGCACGGCGAAGATGACCTTGAGGTCGTGCTCCGCCAGCCACGGCCCGAGCCAGCCCTGGGCGCCGAACACCAGCACGTAGACCAGGCCGGCGATCACCGGCGACACCGAGAACGGCAGGTCGATCAGCGTGATCAGGAAATGCTTGCCGCGGAACTCGAACTTGGCGATCGCCCACGCCGCGCATACGCCGAACACCAGGTTCAGCGGCAGCGCGATCGCCGCGGCGAGCAGGGTCAGGCGCAGCGCCGACAGCGCGTCGGGATCGATGAGCGCAGTGAGGTAGGTCTCCCAGCCCTTGCGCAGTGCCTCGACGAACACCGCGATCAGCGGCATCAGCAGGAACACGGCGAAGAAGGTCAGCGCGGTGCCGAGGATCAGCCACTTCACCAGCGGCGTCTCGCGGGTCGCCGCGCGCGCCTCGAAGCGGGTCTGGCCGAAGCCAGTCGCGGCGACGGGGCGGAGGGGGGTTGCAGCAGCCATGTCAGCGGTCCCTTCCGGTGCGTTTGGCGGTCCAGGCCTGCAGGCCGTTGATGATCAGCAGCAGGGTGAAGGACAGGATCAGCATCACGGTCGCGATCGCCGTGGCGCCGGCGTAGTCGTACTGCTCGAGCTTGGTGATGATCATCAGCGGGGTGATCTCGGACACCATCGGGATGTTGCCGGCGATGAAGATCACCGAGCCGTATTCGCCCACCGCACGCGCGAAGGCGAGCGCGAAGCCGGTCAGCAGCGCCGGGAACACGATCGGCAGGATCACGTGGCGGAAGGCCTGCCAGCGCTGCGCGCCGAGGCTGGTGGCGGCTTCTTCCAGCTCGGTGTCGAGATCCTCGAGGATCGGCTGCACCGTGCGCACCACGAAGGGCAGGCCGATGAACACCAGCGCCACCAGCACGCCGAGCGGCTGGAATGCCACCTGGATCCCGAGCGGCTCGAGGAACTGGCCGATCCAGCCGTTACCGGCGTAGAGCGCGGTGAGCGAAATGCCCGCCACCGCGGTAGGCAGCGCGAAGGGCAGGTCGACCAGGGCGTCGATCAGCTTCTTGCCCGGAAAGGAGTAGCGCACCAGCGCCCACGCCAGCATCAGCCCGAACACGGCGTTGATCGCGGCGGCGAGCAGCGACATGCCGAAGGACAGCTTGTACGAGGCGACCACCCGCGGCGCGGTGACCACGTCCAAGAAGTCGGCGAACGTCAGTTCGGCGGTCTTCAGGAACACCGCTGCGAGCGGAATCAGCACCAGCAGCGACAGGTAGGCGAGGGTGTAGCCGAGCGTGGGCCCGAAGCCGGGCAGCACGTGAAAGCGTGGCGGTGCGCTCAGGCGGGGGAGGGATGCAGCCAGGGTTGCGGTGTGCATGATCGATGCCGTGATACGCGAATGGCTTCGAGTCTAGAGACGGGCTTCATGAGCTCGAACCAATAAAAAACGCGGTGCTTATGCGATTTCCTGCTATTCGCCCGGCCGGATTCCGCCGGCCGATTCGGCGCGCCGATTACAATGGCGCCCGCAATCGTGGAGGCGGACGCATGACGGACTTCGTGGGGAATTTCGTGCTGGCCTTGCTGCTGGTCGTGTTGCTGCGCGTGCTCTATGCCGTCTGCGCGCTGCTGGTGCGTACCGGCGACGGCGGCAACATCGCCTTCGCCATCGCCCTGCCCGCCGGGCTGCTCTACATCGTGGTGCGCAACCCGGTGCCGGTGAGCAGTTGGGCGGGCCTCGTCAGCGGCGCACTGCTGGGTGCCTTGCTGCTGTGGTCGGTCGCGCGCTGGCGGCGGCGCGGCTCGGAGGTCTGAGCCTGCCATCAGGCCGCGCTGCGCGTCGCGTGTTCTCCGGGGTGCGTGCGCCCGCGCCTCACCGACCCGCGTAGATCTGGTCGAACACTCCGCCGTCGGCGAAGTGCTTCTGCTGCGCCGCCTGCCAGCCGCCGAGGTCCTCGATGGTGATCAGCTCGACTTTCGGGAAGCGGGCGACGTCGGCCGGGTCGGCGTGTTCCGGCTTGACCGGGCGGTAGTAGTGCTTGGCGGCGATCTTCTGGCCGACCGGCGAGTACAGGTACTCGAGGTAGGCCTGCGCCACCTTGGCGGTGCCGCGCTTGTTGGCCACGCCATCGACGACGGTCACCGGCGGTTCGGCGAGGATCGAGATCGAGGGCACGACGATCTCGAACTTGTCCGGGCCGAGCTCGTTGATCGACAGGAAGGCCTCGTTCTCCCACGCCAGCAGCACGTCGCCGATGCCGCGCTGGACGAAGGTGTTGGTCGAGCCGCGGGCGCCCGAGTCGAGCACCGGCACGTGCTTGAGCAGCGCGGTGACGAAGGCCTGCGCGGTTTGCTCGCTGCCGCCCGGCTGCTTGAGCGCATAGCCCCAGGCGGCGAGGTAGTTCCAGCGCGCGCCACCGGAGGTCTTCGGGTTGGGGGTGATGACCTCGACCCCGGGCTTGACCAGGTCGCTCCAGTCCTTGATGCCCTTGGGGTTGCCCTTGCGCACCAGGAAGACGATGGTCGAGGTGTAGGGCGCGCTGTTGTGGGCGAGCCGCTTCTGCCAGTCGCCTGGGATCTTGCCGGTCTGCTCGGCGATGGCGTCGATGTCGTAGGCCAGCGCCAGCGTGACCACGTCTGCCTCCAGACCGTCGATCACCGCGCGCGCCTGCTTGCCAGCGCCGCCATGGGACTGCCTGATGGTGACGGTCTCGCCGGTCTGGGCTTTCCAGTGTCTGGCGAACTCGGGGTTGAAGTCCTGGTAGAGCTCGCGCGTGGGGTCGTAGGAGACGTTGAGCAGGGTGGTCTGCGCGTGGGCGACGCCAGCGAGGCCGGTGGCGAGCGCGAGGGCGAGCAGGGTGCGGCGAAGGGGGCTGAACTTCATTGTCGTTTCTCCATGCGGGTAAGTGCGATGGAGAAAATCTAGCCCTGACGCGCGTGAGACCGAACCAAGAAGAAATGGATTGCTTATTCCCGGTCAGGGGCCGCCTTGCGCTCGCTGCATCCTTGCAGGCGAGGGTTCGCCATCACTGGATGCGCGGCAGCGCAATGGCGGGCGCGCGCCCGGCGACCAGATCGCTCAATGCGGCGGCAGATCCGCAGGCCATGGTCCAGCCCAGCGTCCCGTGTCCGGTGTTGAGCCACAGGTTCTCGTGCCGGGTCGGTCCGATGAAGGGAACGCTGCCCGGGGTGACGGGGCGTAAGCCGCACCAGGTCCTTGCCGGACCCGCAGGCTTCAAGGCGGGGAAGAGCTCATTCACACGGCGCATCAGGGCCTCCTGGCGGATCGGGCTGGGGCGCAGGTTGAAGCCGTCGAACTCGGCCGTGCCGGCGACGCGCAGGTGATCGCCCAGGCGGGAGAACACCAGCTTGTGCCCGTCGTCAGTGAGGCTGGTCCTGGGCGCGATGCTGTCGGGTGACAGCGGGATCGTGGCCGAGTAGCCCTTGGCGGGATAGACCGGCAGGCGCATGCCGAGCGGGGCGAGCAAGGCCGGGCTGTAGCTGCCTGCGGCGATGACGAATCCGTCCGCCTCGATGCGTTCCCCTTGCAGGGTGGTCAGCGCGCTGATCCGGCCGTCCGCCTCGTCGAGTCCGGTCACGGTGGTCCCGAAGCGGAATCGCACGCCGGCCTGGCGGCAGCGCTCGGCGAGCTGGCGGGTGAAGAGGTGGGCGTCGCCGGACTCGTCCTCGGCCGTGAAGTCGCCCCCGACCAGTCGATCCCGGATGGCCGCAAGGGCAGGCTCGATATGGATGCACTCGTCCGCATCGACCGCGCGACGGTCGCAGCCGTAGCTGCGCATCACCGCGGCCGCATGCAGGGCCCGCGCGTACTCCCTGCGGTCGGTGTAGATGTGGAGGATGCCGCGTTCCAGGTGGTCGTAGTCGAGCGCGGCATCGCCTTCGCCGGCGAGCTGCGCGCGCAGGCGCTTCAGTTCGTCGCGGCTGTAGCGCGCGAGCTCGACGATTCGGCCGATGTTCGCGCGTGTGCGCCAAGGCATGCACTCGCGCAGGAAGCGCGCCGACCACGACAGCAGGGCGCGGTCCGCGCGCAGCCGGAACAGCAGCGGCGCATCCTCGCGCGCCAGCCAGCGCAGGGCCTTGAGCGGCGTCCCCGGGTTCGCCCAGGGTTCGGCGTGCGAGACCGAGATCTGGCCGCCGTTGGCGAAGCTGGTCTCGAGCGCGGGGCCGGGCTGGCGCTCGAAAACGGTCACCCCCAGCCCTTTGCTGCGCAGGTACCAGGCAGTGGTGATGCCGATCACACCGCCGCCCAGGACTGCGATATTCACCCGCTTCTCCCGCGGTGGCGCGCGGCGTCCGTTGGCGTGGCGCCCCTCATGCGCATGCCGACTCGCTCGGACTGGCGTTCTCGGCCTCGATTGCCGCCAGCGCGGCCGCGGCCCGGCGCAGCGCGGGCAGCGACTCGAGCGCCTTTTGCTCGGTCATGCGCATGATCGGTGCCTGCATGGCGATGCCCATGTTGGAGCGCCCCTCCGGCGAGGGCACCAGCACGGCAATGCAGAACAGGCCGGGCAGGAACTCCTCGTTGTCGAAGGCGTAGCCGTTCTGCCCCACCTTCTCGATCTCGGCCTCGAGCGCGTCGAGCTCGGTCAGGGTGCGGTTGGTGTACTTGGACAGCGGTGCATGCGCCAGCAGGCGGCGCCGTTGCGCGGGCGTCATCTCGGCGAGGAACAGCTTCCCGCTCGCCGAGCAGTGGGCGGGCACCCGCGACCCCGGGTGGAGGTAGAAGCGCAGCGGCGCAGCGGTCTCCACGCGATCGAGGTAAAGCACCTCGCTGCCCGACAGCGCGGTGATGTTGCAGCTCTCGCCAACCTCCTCGACCAGCTGGCGCAGCACCGCATGACGTGCGCCATGGATGGTGTCGTTGAGCAGCAGGTTCTCGGCGAGCCGGCGCAGGCGGGCGCCGGTGCCGTACTGGCGGCCATCGCTGTCGCGCTGGAGCATCCCGGCCGCCTCCAGCTGCTGCAGCATGCGGTGCAGCGTCGGCTTGGGCAGGCCGGTCTCCTCGACCAGGCCCTGCAGGGTCACGAGGTGATCCTTGGCGGCAATCACCTCGAGCAGGGCGAGCAGGCGCATCGTGGGGGTGTCGCCATCGATCTTGACCACTTCCGAGCGGTCGGTCCGGTTCTCGGCCATGCGTGAGTCTCCGATGCAGATTTCTAAAAAGTGAACGAATCGTACCGTTTTTTAAAATTTCATGTTGACCTTTTGGACGTTGGCGCCTAGAGTTCGTTCGAGTATCTCGGATATCGGAACATTTCGTCCCGATTAGAACGATCACAACCTGGAGACATTCCATGAGCCAGACCCAGACGCTGACCGACGGCCGCACGATTCCGAGCGGCCCGACCAAGATGACCCCCTCCGAAGCCTTCGTCGAAACCCTGGTGTCCAATGGTGTCACCGACATGTTCGGCATCATGGGCTCGGCCTTCATGGACGCGATGGACATCTTCGCGCCGGCCGGCATCCGGCTGATTCCGGTGGTGCACGAGCAGGGCGCGGGCCACATGGCCGACGGCTACTCGCGGGTGTCGGGTCGCCACGGCGTGGTGATCGGGCAGAACGGCCCGGGCATCTCGAACTGCGTGACCTCGATCGCGGCGGCGTACTGGGCGCACAGCCCGGTGGTGATCATCACCCCGGAGACGGGCACGATGGGCATGGGCCTGGGCGGCTTCCAGGAATGCAACCAGCTGCCGATGTTCCAGGAGTTCACCAAGTACCAGGGCCACGTCACCCACCCGGCGCGCATGGCCGAGTACACCGGCCGCTGCTTCGACCGCGCGCTGAGCGAGATGGGCCCGACGCAGCTGAACATTCCGCGCGACTACTTCTACGGCGAGATCACCTGCGAGATCCCCAAGCCCCAGCGCCTGGAGCGCGGCGCGGGCGGCGAGCAAAGCCTCAATGAAGCGGCCGAGCTGCTGGCCAAGGCCAAGTTCCCGGTGATCATCTCGGGCGGCGGCGTGGTGATGGCCGACGCGGTCGAGGAGTGCAAGGCGCTGGCCGAGCGCCTGGGCGCGCCGGTGGTCAACAGCTACCTGCACAACGACTCGTTCCCGGCGAGCCACCCGCTGTGGTGCGGCCCGCTGGGCTACCAGGGCTCGAAGGCGGCGATGAAGCTGATCAGCCAGGCCGACGTGGTGGTGGCGCTGGGTTCGCGCCTGGGGCCCTTCGGCACGCTGCCGCAGCACGGCATGGACTACTGGCCGAAGACCGCGAAGATCATCCAGATCGACGCGGACAACAAGATGCTGGGTCTGGTGAAGAAGATCTCGGTGGGCATCTGCGGCGACGCCAAGGCGGCGGCGGTGGCGCTGACGGCGCGTCTGGCCAATCGTGCGCTCGACTGCGACGCGACCAAGGGCGAGCGTGCGGCGAAGATCGCCGCCGAGAAGGCCGCGTGGGAGAAGGAGCTCGACGAGTGGACGCACGAGCGCGACCCGTTCAGCCTGGACATGATCGAGGAGAACGCCAAGGAGAAGCCGTTCTCGGGCGGCGAGTACCTGCACCCGCGCCAGGTGCTGCGCGAGCTCGAGAAGGCGATGCCCGAAGACGTGATGGTGTCGACCGACATCGGCAACATCAACTCGGTGGCCAACAGCTACCTGCGCTTCGAGAAGCCGCGCAGCTTCTTCGCGGCGATGAGCTTCGGCAACTGCGGCTACGCGTTCCCGACCATCATCGGCGCCAAGGTGGCCGCGCCGCACCGTCCGGCGGTGTCGTACGCCGGTGACGGCGCGTGGGGCATGAGCCTGATGGAGACGATGACCTGCGTGCGCCACAACATTCCGGTGACCGCGGTGGTGTTCCACAACCGTCAGTGGGGCGCGGAGAAGAAGAACCAGGTGGACTTCTACAACCGCCGCTTCGTGGCCGGTGAGCTGGACAACCAGAGCTTTGCCGAGATCGCGCGTGCGATGGGCGCCGAGGGCATCACGGTGGATCGTCTGGAGGACGTGGGTCCGGCGCTGAAGAAGGCGATCGACCTGCAGATGAACCACGGCAAGACGACGATCATCGAGATCATGTGCACGCGCGAGCTGGGCGACCCGTTCCGTCGTGACGCGCTCTCCAAGCCGGTGCGCTTCCTGGAGAAGTACAAGGACTACGTCTGAGCGCTCCGGGGTTCCGAACCCCCGCCGCGCCCGGCTTCGGCCCGGGTGCGGCGGACTCCTCCGCTCAATCCACTCCTCCCTCCCCCTGGGATTGAGCTTGGCCGGCGCCAGGGCATTCCGCCCTGGCGGCCGGCATCTTTTCCCGTTCCGGCGCGTGCAGGACGGGATCACGAGGATCCTGAATCATGAAGGCTATCAATCGAATCATCGATCGTGCCCGCGCTAATCCGGGTCGCATCGTGCTGTGCGAGGGCGACGATCCGCGCGTGCTGCAGGCCGGGCTGCGCGCGACGCGCGAGGGTACGGCGCGCATCCTGCTGGTCGGCGATCGTGCCCGCATCACCCAGGTGGCGGAGAACGAGGCCATCGACCTGAGCGGCATGACCCTGATCGACCCGGCCGATTCGCCCCTCGCAGAGGGCTATGCCGAGGAGCTGTTCCGGCTGCGCGAGAAGAAGGGCCTGACGCGCGCGGCAGCCGCGGACGAGGTCCGCAAGCCGCTCGTGTTCGCCAACCTCATGGTGCGCATGGGCGACGCCGAGGGCTCGGTGGCCGGGGCGGTGCACACCACCGCCGACGTGGTGCGGACCGCGATCCAGGTGATCGGCACCGATCCGTCCTTCAAGCTGGTGTCGAGCTTCTTCCTGATGATGCTGTGCGAACCTTTCCACAGCCTCAAGGGCGGGCTGATCTTCTCGGACTGCGGCCTGGTCGTCGACCCCAATGCCGAGGAGCTGTCCGAGATCGCGATGGCGGCGGCCGACAGCGCGCGCAACCTGCTCGGCGAGGAGCCGCGGGTGGCCATGCTGTCCTTCTCCACGAGCCGCAGCGCCAAGCATGCCGCGGTGGACAAGGTCGTTGCCGCGGCCGAGCGCGTCAAGGCGCTGCGTCCGGGGCTGGCGATCGACGGTGACGTCCAGCTCGACGCCGCGATCGTCGCCGAGATCGCCAACCGCAAGCTGCCGGAGTCGCAGGTGAAGGGGCGCGCCAACGTGCTCATCTTCCCCAACCTCGAGGCCGGCAACATCGGCTACAAGCTGGCCGAGCGCGTCGGCGGCGCGGTGGCGATCGGACCGCTGCTGCAGGGCCTGGCCAAGCCGGCCAACGACCTGTCGCGCGGCTGCAGCGCCGAGGACGTCTTCCACGTCATCGCGGTGACGGTGGTGCAGGCGCACGAGGCGGCGGCCCGGGCCGGGCACTGAGTCAGCAAGGGCTCCGTCAGGAGCCGACCCGCAACGGCACGGTGCGTGCCCAGGCGCAAGGGGTGGCGAGATGAGCATCGAAACGGCTGCAGCCCTGCTCGCGGTGATCGCGATCGGGACCTACTTCCAGACCGTCACCGGCTTCGGACTGGGCATGATCGTGATCGGCGTGACCAGCGGCTTCGGCCTCGCGCCGATCTCGCTGGTGGCCGCCATCATCAGCTTGGTGACGCTGATGAACAGCGCCGTGGCGCTGCCCGGCAAGCTGCATCACATCGACTGGCCGGCAGCGCGCTACGTGCTCGCCGGGGTGCTGCCGTCTACGGTGGCGGGCGTGCTGCTGCTCGAGTACATGAGCGCCACCGCGTCGACCCTGCTGCAGCTGCTGCTGGGTCTCACCATCATCTACAGCGGCATCGTGTTCATGTTGCGGCCGGCCCCGCTGGCCGAACGCTCCTCGAACGGCAGCTTCTTCGTCAGCGGTTTCCTGTCCGGGCTCTTCGGCGGGCTGTTCGGCATGGCCGGTCCGCCGGTCATCTTCCACTTCTACCGCCAGCCCTTCGACCTCGCGACCGTGCGCAACATGCTGCTGCTCACCTTCGCGTTCACCGCCGGCACGCGCACTATCTTCGCCGGCACGCAGGGCACCTTCACGCCGCAGGTGTGGGCCCTGATCGGTTTCACCGTCCCGCTGGTGGCGCTCGCCACCCTGGCGGGCCGGCGCTTTCCGCCGCCGTTCTCGCAGATCACGATGCGCCGCATCGCGTTCGGCGTGCTGATCGTGATCGGCGGCGGGCTGGTGTTCAATACCCTCTATCGCTAGCGCCGCCGATCATCCGTGGCGCGCTCAGGCGCCCGGCGTCGGGAACAGGATGGTACGCATCATCTCCGCCGCGACACGCATGCTGGGCACCTTGGCCATCATGTCGTCGAGCGAGACGCGCGCCGTCGGTGCATGGCAGGCAATCGCGGCCACCGCCTTGCCGCCCTCGCCGAGCACCGGAACCGCGACTGCGATCATGCCGCGGACGAACTCCTCGTTGTCGATACCGAGGCCGAGCCTGGCATTGCGTGCGAGCTCGGCCTCGAGGGCGGTCATGTCCACCAGGGTGTGGGGCGAATAGCGCGTCAGCGTGAGGTTGGCGAGCATGCGCCGGCGTTCGAGCAGCGACATCGACGAGAGGAAGAGCTTGCCGCTCGCGGTGCAGTGCATCGGCACGAAGGTGCCTGGCTGCAGATGCATGCGCAGGGGTTCGGTGGTCTCGACGCGCTCGACGTAGAGCACGCGACCGGCGTCGGGTGCGGTGAGGTTGCAGGATTCGCCGAGCTTGTCGACCAGCGCGCGCAGCACGGCGCGGCACTCCCGGCGCATGTTGGAACCACGCAGCGTGCGCAGCGCCAGCGTGGTGGCGCGCGTCCCCGCGACGAAACCGCGCTCGGCAGGCAGATGGAGAACGTAGCCCTGGTCTTCCATGGCACGCAGCAGCCTCATGAGGGTGCTTTTCGGTACCCGCATGAGGCTCGCGAGCTGGGCCAGCGTGAGCGGCTGAGTGGACTCGGTGAGATGTTCGAGGATGGTGAGCGGGCGCAGGCGGCGCACGTCCTCGCTGCCCTCGTCGTGCACGCCGGCCGCGTCGTCCGGACGCGGTGCGGCGGCGTTCTGGTCCACGTTTCGTGATTCGCGTTTCAATTCCGTTCTCCGCGCGGCTTTTTCTTTGCCTGTTCTATTGGTGGATTAATAGTCACTATATCTTGTTTTTGAAACGTGGCATTCCATTAACAAGTTGGCAGGCAAGGTCAAAACAACAGGGGAGACAAACATGAGCCAGGCGCAGGCAAGGGATCCGGCCGAGGTGCGGCGCGTCGTCACGGCGAGCCTCATCGGCGCAACGATCGAGTGGTACGACTTCTTCCTCTACGGGGTGGTCGCGGGCATCGTCTTCAACAAGCTCTTCTTTCCGGCCGACGATCCGCTCGTGGCGACCATGCTGGCCTACGGCACCTTCGCCGTGGGTTTCGTCAGCCGCCCGCTCGGCGGGGTGATCTTCGGTCACTTCGGCGACAAGCTGGGGCGCAAGAGCATGCTCGTGATGACGCTCATGATCATGGGCATCGCCACCGTGCTGATCGGCCTCGTGCCGACCTACGAGCAGATCGGCATCTGGGCGCCGATCCTGCTGTTGGTGCTGCGCGTGGCGCAGGGCATCGGCCTGGGCGGCGAGTGGGGCGGGGCGGTGCTGATGGCCTTCGAGTACGCGCCGAAGGAAAGGCGCGGCTTCTACGCGAGCATCCCGCAGATCGGCCTCGCGCTCGGGCTGTGCATGGCCTCGGGCGTGGTGGCGCTGCTGTCGTGGCTGCTCAGCGATGCGCAGTTCCTGGCCTGGGGCTGGCGCGTGGCCTTCCTGCTTTCCTTCCTGCTCGTCGTGGTGGGCATGTACATCCGCCTCAACGTGATGGAGACGCCCGAGTTCGCCAAGGTCAAGGACGCCGGGGAGGAGATCAAGCTGCCGATCAAGGAGGTGATCACCAAGTATCCGGGGAACGTGCTTGCAGGCATGGGGGCGCGCTACATCGACGGCGTCTTCTTCAACGTCTTCGGGGTGTTCTCGATCGCCTACCTCACGCAGACACTCGACATCCCGCGCACCGACGCGCTGCTCGGGGTGATGGCGGCGGCGCTGGTGATGGTGGTGACGATTCCCTTCTTCGGCGGCCTGTCGGATCGCATCGGGCGCACCCGGATCTATTTCTGGGGCTCGCTGCTCACCGGGCTGTCGGCCTTCGCGGGCTTCTGGCTCATGAAGCACTCGGGCGGCAGCCTCACCACCGTGTGGTTCGCCATCATCATTCCCTTCGGCGTGTTCTACGCGGCGGTCTATGGCCCCGAGGCGGCGCTCTTCGCCGAGCTCTTCGACGCAAGGGTGCGCTACTCGGGAATCTCCTTCGTGTATCAGTTCTCGGGCATCTTCGCGAGCGGCATCACGCCGATCATCGCCACCTACCTGCTGCAGAAGGGCCACGGGGAACCCTGGCTGATCTGCGCCTACGTCGGCTTCGCGGCCGTCGTGAGCGCATTGTCTGCACGCTGGATCGGGCGCCGTAAGCGTGTCGGGGCGGCGCTGCGGCCTGCCTGCGCGGACGGCTGAGTCCAGCACGCCCGCGCGTCCGGATGGTCGTGCAGGCTTGTGCAGTCGTGACAGGCGCCCCGATGGGCGCCTGTCGCGTTTACGACGCCTGCGCCGCAGGTGTGCGCGATGTATCTGGAAAACGGTCGAGGCCAATAAACGGGTGTTTTGGTGCGATTCTGGTTCACTTTCGCGTCATCGCGTTTCAGTTCGAGCCTCAACTCCTGATTTTTGTTGGTTCCGTGTATGGCTGCATCAATAGTTCGTATGCGTTCTATTGAAACGCAGCGTTTCATAAAGATCGCATAAAGCCATACCAAGAACAGCAGCATCGTGTCCTCAGCGGTGCAGTCAGGAGACCTTCTCGATGTCCATTGAAGCTGATTACATCGTCGTCGGCGCCGGCTCGGCCGGTTGTGTGCTGGCCAACCGCCTGAGCGCGGACGAGCGCAACCAGGTGCTCTTGCTCGAGGCCGGCGGCCGCGACAGCAACCCCTGGATCCATATCCCCGTCGGCTACTTCAAGACCCTGCACAACCCCAAGCTGGACTGGTGCTACCGGACCGAGCCCGACGAGAAGGTCGCCGGCCGCGAGATCCAGTGGCCGCGCGGCAAGGTGCTGGGCGGTTCGAGCTCGCTCAACGGCCTGCTCTACGTACGCGGCCAGCGCGAGGACTACGACCGCTGGGCGGAGCTGGGCAACGAGGGCTGGAGCTTCGACGAGGTGCTTCCGTACTTCAAGAAGTCCGAGGACCAGGAGCGTGGCGCCAGCGCCTACCACGGCGTGGGCGGACCGCTGAAGGTTTCGGACCTGCGCCTGCGCCGGCCGATCGCCGACCACTTCATCAAGGCGGCGCAGGAGATCGGCATCCCCTACAACGACGACTACAACGGTGCGAGCCAGGAAGGCGTCGGCTACTTCCAGCAGACCGCCCACAAGGGTTTCCGCTGGAGTACCGCGAAGGGCTTCCTGCGGCCAGCCATGCGGCGCTCCAACCTGCGCGTCGAGACCCATGCCCAGACCTTGCGCATCCTCTTCGAGGGCAAGCGCGCGGTCGGCGTGGAGTACCTCCAGGGCGGCGAACGCCGCGTCGCCCGGGCGCGCTGCGAGATCGTGCTCGCCGCGGGCGCCATCGGCTCGCCCCAGATCCTGCAGAATTCGGGCGTCGGCCCGGTCGAGGTGCTGCAGCGGGCCGGGGTGCCGGTGCTCCACGCGCTGCCTGGCGTGGGCCGCAACCTGCAGGACCACCTGCAGGTGAGGCTGGTCTTCAAGACCCGCGAGCGCACCCTGAACGACGAGGTGAACAGTCCGATCCAGAAGCTCTGGATCGGACTGCAATACATGCTCTCGCGTACCGGACCGCTGACCCTTGCAGCCAGCCAGGTGGCGATCTTCACGCGCTCCTCGCCCGAGGTCGAGCGCCCCGACATCCAGTTCCACATGCAGCCGCTGTCCGCCGACAAGCCGGGCGAGGGCGCGCATCCGTTCTCGGCCTTCACGTCCTCGGTGTGCCAGCTGCGGCCGTGGAGTCGTGGTCATATCGAGATACGCTCGGCCGATCCGCTCGCCTATCCCGCGATCCACGCCAACTACCTCGGCGACGAGCGTGACCATGCGGTGGTGATCGGTGGCGTCAAGGTCGCGCGCCGCATCGCCGAGGCGCCTGCGCTCAAGCCCCACATCATCTCCGAGTTCGTGCCGGGCGCGCAGTACCAGAGCGACGCCGAGCTGCTCGACGCCGCGCGCCGCTACAGCCAGTCGATCTACCACCCGGCTGGCACCTGCAAGATGGGCACGGACGAGGAGGCGGTCGTGGACGCCCGCCTCAGGGTGCGTGGCCTCATCGGCCTGCGCGTGGCAGACGCCTCGATCATGCCCGAGCTCGTCTCGGGCAACACCAACGCCCCTGCCATCATGATCGGAGAGAAGGCCGCCGACATGATGCTCGCCGACCGCAGCTGACGCCGCGACCGCAACCACTTATCACAAGAGCGCTTTCAAACAGGGCCATCGAGCCCACCCATCCAAGAGGAGACACACCATGAGCAACGAGACCAAGCTGGATCGCCGCGGCTTTCTGCGCATCGCCGGCCGCTACGGGCTGACCTCCACCGCACTCGCGGCTGCGGGCATGGTCGGCCCGCTGAGCTTCGAGGGGCTCGCCCGCGCTGCCTCGCAGACCGCGGACGCGCGCAATGCCTCGACGCCGCTGATGACGCTCAAGTTCGGGGCCTCGGGCTTCAACGAGAGCAACCTGAAGATCCAGGAGTCGGGCCAGCTGTGGTTCGCCCAGGAGCTGGAGAAGCGCACCAATGGCGCGCTGAAGATCGAGTTCATCGGCAGCAACCAGATCTGCAACCAGCTCGACTGCGTGAAGAAGGCCCAGCAGGGCATCGTCGACATCTTCTCGGCCAGTACCCAGAACTCGGCTGGCTCGGCGCCGTACTACAACGTGCTCGACTTCGCCTACATGTTCCCCTCCCGTGCGGCCCAGCACTACTTCTTCTACCACCCGAAGAGCGAGCAGCTGTTCCGCGAGCCGATGCGCAAGCGCCACAACATCCAGTTCCTGTACACCCACTGCGAACTGCGTGGCCTGATGCTCGGCAAGAAATTCGCCGACCGGCCGACGGTGACCACCATCGAGGAACTGGCCGGCACCAAGAACCGCGTCACCGGCACCCAGCTCGGCCGCATCGCGATGCAGCTGATGAACCTGAACCCGGTGCCGATCGCCTGGGAAGAGACGCTCGACGGCCTCAAGCAGGGCCTCATCGACGGCGCCGAGACCTGGATGGGGGCGGCGGCCTACGCCAACATGGCGCCGGTGCTCGCGCAGGCGGTTGACCTGAAGTTCTTCTGCGGCACCGAGCACACCGCGATGAACAACGCCACCTTCGAGAAGCTGCCTGCGGCCATCCAGGACATCGTGCTGGAGGTGGCCTATGACGCGCAGCAATACACCCAGCGCGAGCAGGAGCGCGCCCTGGTCGAGGTCGTCGGCGCGGTGCCGAATCCGGGGCCGGACACCGTTTTCGCCAAGAACGGCGTGCGCGTGGCCACGCTCTCCGACGCCGAGATCCTGAAGGCCGAGAAGATGTGCTCGCCCGAGTACAACCCCGAGCCCTGGGCGGAGTGGCGCGAGCGTCTCAACAAGATGTCCGGCGGGCAGGACGTCTACAAGGAGATCTTCACCATCGCGCGCGAGATCCCGCGGGACACCGCCGTCGCCGACGTCAAGCCGCGGCGCTGGTGGCAGTCCGCCTGACGGCCGACAGGCAGCCCGATCTGCCGCAGGCCCTGCGCCGGCCCGCCAGCCGGCCGGCGCAGGGACGCCCCACCCACTTCGGAGCACTCCCAATGGCCTATCTCCTGGCTCTCGTCCGGTGGCTCGACCGCAACGCCGAACGCACCCTGATCCTGATCGCCTACTCCAGCATGGCGCTGATCATCGTCTACGCGGTGTTCGAACGCTACGTCTTCAGCACCCAGATCCCCTGGAGCTCGTCGATCCCGATCTACCTGTTCCTGTGGGTGACGTGGATCGGCTGCGCCTACAACGTGCGCAAGCGCACTCATCTGGTGTTCAACGATCTCCGCCTGCGCATGCCCTACGGGGCCCAGTTCGCCTGCATGTGGCTCGACGCCATCCTGTGGGTCGGCTTCGGCTCCATGGTGGCCTGGTTCACCATCGAGCAGACACAGCTCGCCTACGACAACTTCGCCATCGTGCAGGGCACCGACAACGTCATGCAGTGGTGGTTCTACCTTGCCACCCCGGTCGGCTGGTGCCTGCTGATGTTCCGCGCCCTGCAGAACCTCGTCGAAGACATCGGCCGCTACCGCCGTCGCGAACCCTTCCTGGTCGACATCCAGGCCATCGGTGGGGACTGAGGAGACATCATGGACAATTCGATTCTCATCACCCTGGTCTCGCTGGGCGTCGTCGTGCTGTTCCTGCTCGGCGTGCCCATCTTCCTGGTCATCGGCCTGTGGGTCACCGGCGCGTCGCTGGTCATCGACTTCACGCTCGCCAACATCGGCGTGACGCTGTTCGAGGGCCTGAACTTCTTCGGCCTGCTTTCGCTGCCCTTGTTCATCCTCACCGGTGACCTCATCGCCGCGGCGGGCATCGCCAAGCGCCTGGCCGAGTTCGCCCACGCCTGCCTGAGCTGGATGCGCGGCGGCCTCGGCCTGGCCACGATCGGCTCCTGCGGGCTGTTCGCGGCCATCTCGGGTTCCAATTCGGCGACCACCGCGACCATCGGCGGCATCATGCACCCGCTGCTGGTGAAGGATGGCTACGACAGCCGCTTCGCGGCCGCCACGGCTGCGGCCGGTGGCACGGTCGGCATCATCATTCCGCCCTCGATCATCTTCATCGTGTATGGCTTCCTGATGAACCTGTCGATCTCCGACCTGTTCGTCGCCGGGATCCTGCCGGGCATGCTGATGGTGGTCGCGATGCAGGCGGTGTGCTGGTGGATGTGCCGCAAGCATGGCTGGGGCTCCGTCTCGCCGCTCGACGTGGGGCGCGTGGTGCGCTCGGCGGGCAGTGCCTATCTGGGCTTCTTCGCCATCTTCATCGTCATCTTCGGGATCTACTCGGGGATTTTCTCGCCCACCGAGGCGGCGGCCATCACCGTGGGCTTCTGCCTGATCGCCGGCCTGATCGTCACCCGCGAGATCAGATGGCGCGCCTTGCCCGACATCCTGCTGCGCTCCGGCCAGCTCACCGGCATGCTGGCGCCGATGATCGCCATCTCGATCGTGATGCAGCAGGTCTTCGCCCTGCTCGGCGCCGCCGAGACGGTGCAGTCCTTCATCGCCTGGTTCGGCAGCGGCGACATCGTCGTGCTGCTGGTGTGCATGGGCATCGTGCTCGCCGCCGGCACGATCCTCGAGAGCCTGCCCGTGACGGTGATCTTCGCTCCCATCCTCGCGCCGATCGCGGTCGCGGCGGGGGTCGATCCGGTGCATTTCTCGGTGATCTTCCTGGTAGGGGCCGCGATCGGGTTCATCACGCCGCCCTTCGGTCTCAACCTCTTCGTCGCCAGCGGCGTGACGGGCATCCCGTATTCGAAGCTCGTGCGCTTCGCGCTGATGTACATGATGGGCCTCACCATCTCCTGGCTCATCATCGCCTTCGTGCCCTGGCTGTCGCTCGGCTTGATCCCGCAGCCCGGCTGAGCCCGGCCCCGCGCTTCGTCAGGCGCCCACGATCCGCAGCCGACCGCCCGAGCGGTCGGCTGCGGATTCTTCATCCTGCGGCGCACGGAAGGCGGTCGGGGTTCTTATAGCAATTGGTTTTATAGATAGGGGTGATTCAGAACTCTGCTCGTCTTATTCTCCCGACACATGATCTTTGTCAGGGAGGCCATCCCGAGCCGTTCGGGTGCGGGCTCTCCTTGCATGTCGTCCATCGGGGGAGTCATCCATGCTCGAGTTGCTGATCGGTTTCGTGGCCCTGGCCGCCTTTCTGGCGATCTCCTACTTCAGGGGACGCACCAAGAAGGAGGGCGCGCTGGACACGGCGCTGTCCTCGCCGGATCAGGTCGCGCGCCTCTACCTGCGGCATTCGCCGGAAACGGATGCCTACTGGCTCCACGTGCAGTTCCGCAATGGCCGCAAGCGCGTGCTCGCCGCGCCCTGGGAGCTCGATGACACGCTCGGCCGGCTCGAAGCCCGGGGGCTCCGTCTGGACGAAGCGGACCGGGCCCTGCTGGCAGCGGCCGAGGCTTCGGTGGTGCGCACACGTCAGCTCGCGGGCAACCGCGGTCGGACGGCGGCCGGCGCACCGATGCGCGCCAGCGCCTGAGGCTGACGTTCAGGCCTGCGTGGGCGCGCAGAACGCGTGAATTCATCTAGGCTGAAACAGGGTGTCGTTCGGGTCATGAGGCGGGGGCTAAACCCGCAGACTGATTTGCTGCGTTATGTTGCATTGTTTGACAGATTGCCGGTCCCAGCCGAAGGACCAGCGGCTCCTGCCCATGCACCCAGAGGGCGCCCACGTGTGCAGGCGCCTCAGCGCAACCAGATCGAGTCGAGTGCCTGCGACTTTGGTTTGTTGCTCACCCCCCGAGCATGCAACACACACCGTGTGGACCTTCGTATGGTTGCGCGATCTCGCGCCGCTTTACGCACGCTTCAAGGCCTTGGCGTGTCGCGTGGTCCGAGTAGCGATCCGATGATTCTGGTTGGGCTGTGGCCATACGCGACGATCGATGGAGCGGGCTCGTCGCGCGATCGGTTGTGTGGGCGCGACGATGGCTACGGCTGGCTGTGTGGGGGTGTCAGGGTCAATTACACAGCTTGGCCGACTCTCGCACCGAGAACGCGCCTAGCTTGATACGCAGTTCCGCGCATCGTGGACGAACTGTTTGATCGTGGGGTGGTTCAGTTCAACCGCGTCATCCAGGATGGGGCGCGGGTGCGCGCGCATGCGAAGGCAGTCAGCTTCCAACGCCGCGACCGACTCACCCGCTTGCTGACCAAGGCGAGCGAGCAGATCGAGCGACTCAAGCCGAAACTTTACTCCGATCCGGCCGCGACGCACCGCCGCCAGCAGGCCGCCCAGGAACGTGCCGCACGCGAGCGCTGTGCGCGCCTGCCCTGGGCGTTGGCGTCCCTCTGCGAGTTCGACAAGGTCTCCAAGAAGAAGGGGAGCGCGGCCAAGCACGTGCGTGGCTGCGCGTGAGCACCGCCGACCGCGAAGCGCGCGCGATGAAGATGGCTGGCTGCCGCTTTCGCCGTGCCCCAAAACGTGCAATTCGCAGTCGATGCCGATAAGCAGATCATCCCTGCAATCGAGCTCCCCAATGCCGGCATCGACATGCAGAAAATGGCGTCGATGCATGCCCAAATTCGCCGGATGTACGGCCGCACCTCAACCCAGTGGCTGGTTTGCGGCGGCCTTGCCAAGCTGGAGCGCCCCAAGGCGCGCAGCGCCGCTGACACCGAACCTAACGTACCCGTGCCAGTGAGCCGCAACCTGGCCATCGGTTCGCGCATGACCAACATCGGTGACGGTGCGACCCTCGCTCGATGGCATATCCGCATGGGGACTGCTGGGGTGGCTGATATCCACAACGCATGATCCGTCCCGTTCTGGCATGCGCTTGCACAACGTGATGAGGGCGGCGCCTCTGGAGACCGCGCTGGCCCTCTGCGCAGCGCGGCACACCACTTCACCACAGAAGCCCATGCGCTGGGAGGTGCCTTCGAGTACTCGGCCGTCTTCGCCAGCGAAGCCCTCCTCGATCACGTGGCTTTGATAACGGGTTTCTTACTCTGCGGCTTTGTACCTAGGCAGTTCAGGCTAGCCTAGCCAGCCACCCTCAACGTCGCCCCGAAGAACTTTCTACGGTCGATATGGGGTGTTGGTACGCAGGCTCCGAGTAGGACGGCGGGCGTGGAGTCGCTCGACATTAATGACGAGACAACGTCCCGCAAGATCTTTAGAACGGTTCCCGGCGGGGCCTTGGTGCCTTGTGCTATGCGCGTAATTTGACAGTTCACGGGGCTGGCATGCCGAGGTTGTAAGAGTCTTCGATATTTGCACGAGTTATTGATGCATAAGCCTGGGTGATGCATTGGCCGGAAATTGACCGTTTGTGGTCCGTAATCGGCTCCTCAAGAATACGCATCGAGGCAGCACGATTCCGGCTTGTGGGTTGGGCCATCCGGAAACGCGGCGCATGGTGCCCGCTTACGGACTCAACGGAAAACTCGCCTCTAAGGGCTGTTCAGATGTGTGAGGGGGCTGCATCGGGTGAGGTAAGCGGTGCGGATCCTCAGCGTCGGAGCGTCGCTAGAACATTCACGGCAGAGTACGCGCGGCTGCGCGATCTCACTCAAAAAAGGGAAAACGCTCATGCGGTCTCCGCAAACTTACGATCCGAACTATGACCCCCTGTATGCCGAATCGCCCGGCACGGCGGTGGATTACCCACCCACTTACTGGCGCTATCACGCGGGCGAGCCGCCGGAAGACGATGGTCCGGTCAGCGGCGACATGGACGTCGATGTCGCCCTTATCGGCGGCGGCTTTACCGGTCTGGCGACTGCGCTGTTCCTGGCGCGCGAACATGGCATCAAGGCGGTGGTGATCGAGGCCAACCAGATTGGCTGGGGCTGCACCAGCCGCAATGGCGGCCAGGGACACCTGGCCTGGGGGCGGCTGAGCCGCAGCCAGTGGGTGAAGAAGTGGGGCGCCGATGTGGCCCGCCGCCTGCACAAGAACAGCTTGGAGGGCTATGAGGTGTTCCGGGCGATGACCGAAGACGCGGAGATCGACTGCGAGCCGCATGGCGAAGGTAATTTGCTGATCGCCCATAGTGCCAAGGCGATGGCCGGGCTGGAGGCCGAGTCGCGCCTGTGCAATGAGGTATTGGGCTACAAGACCCGAGTGCTGACCCGCGACACGGTACTCAAGGAGTACATTGGCGACCAGGAGTGCCAGGGCGCCATGCTGGAGCCGGTGGGCATTGCGGTGCAGCCGCTGAAGCTGGCCTATGGCTATGCGCGCCTGGCGCGCCGGTTGGGGGCGCGCATTCACACCGGCAGTACGGTTCAGAACTGGACGACGGTAAACGGGGTGCATCACTTACGCACGCCGGGCGGCACGGTACGGGCGAAAGCGGTGGGCGTCTGCACGGCGGGCTACACCAGTCCAAGCCTGCACAAGCTGACCGCCTACAAGGTGATGCCGATCATGGCCAACTCGGTAGTGACGCGCGAGTTGACCGATGACGAGGTAGCGGCCTGCGGCTTTCGTTCGACGCTGTTGACCACCGACACCCGTAAGCTGCGCTATTACTACCGCTACCTACCCGAGAAGCGCTTGCAGATCGGGACGCGCAGCGCGATCAGCGGTGGCGATGCCGAGAACCCGAAACATTTGCGCGTGGTGCAGGAGGCGATTGCGCGCAAGTTCCCTGCGCTGGCGGGTATCGAGACGCCATTCTTCTGGCATGGCTGGATGGATATCTCGCACGACATGATGCCTCGCGTGGTGCAGCCCGATCCGAAGCAGCAGGTGTTCTATTCGCAGGGCTACTCGGGCAACGGAGTATCGTTTTCCGCCTACGCGTCGAAGCAGTTGGCAACGTTGATTGCCGGCAAACGCTTGGCAGATGCGGATCTGCCGATCTTCAGCTCGCCGCTGCCGAGCCACCCGCTGCGGCCGATTCGGCGGTTGGGGCAGCACGCGCTCTATACCTATTTCTCCTTGTGCGACCGGTTCCTCTGATCAGGCGGGATGGGGCGCCCAATCTGGTACATCCACTCGTCCAATAAATCGACCGCGGCGATTGAGGCATGCGCCTTACTGATCGCATCGACCGACATTTCAAGGTTTGTCGACGGCCACCGATTTGCGAAGGATGAAATTCAAACTTGGCGCACACACGGCGCCGGTTCTTGCGAGAGTTTCCAACGACACATAACAGCAGCACCGTACGACCTGCACGACACACCATAAGGCGCCGCTAACACGGGCCCGTACCAAGTGCAGGAGAGCATCCACACGAGGAGACAAAAGAATGGAACATGTACTCAGACACAGCCCGCCCCGCAGCGGGTCGGCGACATCGCTGTTCGGCGACTATGACCACACCTTGTTCTGGCCGGTCCTGACGGTATACATCGCCATCATGGCCTGCGCCTTGCTGGTGCCGGAGGGCACCGGCGCCTGGCTGGTGGGCGTGCGCAATTTTCTGATCTTCAACTTCGGCTGGGCCTTCCTGCTCGGCGTCGGCGTCACGCTGTTCTTCTGCCTTTACCTAGCGATCAGCCCGTATGGCGACCTGAAGCTGGGCAAGGAAGATGCCGTGCCCGAGTTCTCGTTCGCCTCGTGGGTGTCGATGCTGTTCTGCTGCGGCCTGGGCATTGGCTTCGTGTTTTTCAGCGTGGCCGAACCACTCACCCACCTGCATGAATCGCCGCACGTGATCGACATGGGCGCGGCCGGCAAGGAAGCCGGCATTGCCAAGGCGGTGCAGATCACCCTGCTCGACTGGGGCATGCATGGCTGGGCGCTGTACGCGGTGGCCGCCTGGGCGATTGCCTTCCCGGCCTACCGGCTGGGCAAGCCGCTGACCGTGGCAACCGGCCTGTACGGCATCCTCGGCGATCGCTGCAACAGCAGCCTTTGGGGCCGCCTGGCCAATGGCCTGGGCATTCTGGGCACCATCGGCGGCAACGCCACCATGATCGGCCTGGGCGTGGCCTCGATCAGCTACGGCATCTCGATGCTGTTCGAGATCGAGCTGGGCACCTTCGGCAAGGTGATGGTGATGATGGGCGTGATCATCGCCTACGTGATCTCGGCCGCCACCGGCGTCGAGAAGGGCATCAAGTTCCTGAGCGTGGCCAACATGGTCATCGCCGGGCTGATCGTGCTGGCGCTGATCGTGTTCGGCAACGCACCGGTTCACTACCTGCTCAACC
The DNA here is from genome assembly GCF_039614725.1 of Thauera sp. JM12B12. Taxonomy (NCBI): domain Bacteria; kingdom Pseudomonadati; phylum Pseudomonadota; class Betaproteobacteria; order Rhodocyclales; family Zoogloeaceae; genus Thauera; species Thauera sp. JM12B12. The sequence continues at coordinate 496,586 of NZ_CP154859.1, forward strand.
TGACCACCCAGCAGTTTGGCGACTATTTCGGCTCAATGCTGACGATGTCGTTCTGGAGCGATGCGGGCAACGTGACTCAGCGCGAGTGGCTGGGCTGGTGGGTGGTGTTCTACTGGCTCTGGTATGTGTCCTACATCCCGTTCTGCGGCGGCTTCATCGCGCGCATCTCGAAAGGGCGCACGCTGCGCGAGTTCGTGTTCGGCACCACGCTCGTGCCGATGGTGCTGGCGATCGTGTGGTTCAGCGTGTGGGGCGGTTCGGCCGGCTACACCGAGGTCAATGGCATCGCACCGCTGTGGGAAGGCGTCCAGGCAAACCCCGAGTCCGGTGTGTACATGCTGCTCAACTCCATGCCCTACGGCTGGTGGCTGAGCCTGGCCGTGCTGTTCTGCACCATCGTGTTCGCCGTCACCACCTCCGACTCGGCCTCGTTCTTCGTCGCCATGCAGGTGTCCAACGGCGAGGAAAACCCCCGCGTGTCGATGCGCCTGCTGTGGGGCGTGGTGATCGGCCTGACCGGCATCGTGTTCCAGCTCACCGGCGGATTCACGGCGATCAAGTCACTGGCCATCGTGGTCGGCGCGCCCTTCTTCGTTGTGGGCATCGCCTACATCGTGTCGGTCAATCGCATGCTCCGTTCGGCCAAGGCCGGGCAGATGTAAGCGCGGCACCACACCGACGCCCTATCCCCCAGGCGGCGCCCCGGCACCGCCCTTCTCCCCCAATTCAAGGAAAACTCAGATGACCGAAGCAGAACTGGACGCCATGTTCGATGCCTTCAACCGGCACGACATCGACGCCGTGCAAACCTACTTCCATGACGACGTGGTGTTCGACACCGTGGCCGGGCCGGAAGCCCATGGCACCCGGATCGTCGGCAAGCAAGCCGTCATGGCGCAGTTCGAAGCCACCTGGGGCACGATGCCCGATGTGCAATGGATCAATGGCAAGCACTACTTCGCACAGGATCGCATCGTGTCGGAGTCGACCTTTGTGGCCACACAGCCCGACGGTTACCGCCATCACGCCGACAGCGTGGACCTGTTCACCCTGCGTGACGGAAAGATCATCCGCAAGCAGGCCTTCCGCAAGCAACGCCCGCTGCTCGACCCGGTGTAAGCCGCCGGGCGTCCGCACCGATCCACCCACCCACGGAAAGACCATGTCATACACATTCGAAGGCGGATGCGCGCACATCCGCACCCATTCCGATCATGCCCCCATCGACAACCACATCTGCCATGGCGCCGCCACGCAGCACCGCACCGGCCAGGCCGCAGCGCAGGTGGCTTATTTCAACCATGACGAGCTGGTGGTCGAGAACATCGAGCTGGTCGAACGCCAGCCCTTCGATGTCGAGGACTCGTCCAATCCGCTGGTCTTCGCCACCTGCCGAAGCTGCGGCGCACCGATCATGATCGGCGACCAGCTCGGCCGCATCCGCGGCGTCATTCCCACGCTGATGGGCTACGCGCCGGGCTTCCCGGCGCCGACCTACCACGCCAACCGAGACCCGGCCGCTCCGGCGCCGGACGACGGCCTGCCAGCCCACGCCGGCCTGCGCCCGGACTTCGTCTGGCCACCGACGATGTAAACGGCGCACCGCCGCGCGGATCACCCCGACCGCCACCCCGCCATTGCGTGCGGCGTGGCGGTCGGCCGTTAACCGGGGCCGAAAGGCGGCTCGAGGTCGAGCCAGGCGCAGAACTCCGCCGCCGCGGCCGACAGCGGCTTGTCGCTGCGCCAGGTCAGGTAGTAACCGGCGTCGCAGCTGATCGGCGCGTCAAACGGACACACCAGGAAGGGCTCCAGCCGCGAGCCGCTCACGAAGTCGTCGTAGAGGAGGCAGGCGCCGATGCCCTCGATGGCCATGCTGGCCGCGATGGCGTAGCTGTCGACATGGATGCGTGCCGGACGCTCGGCCGCCTCGGGGTGGTACACACGCTTCCAGTCGAGCCAGCCATTCGGTGTGCCCAGCACATCGATCAGCGGCATATGCGCGAAGCCCTCTGCGCGGTGCAGCCGGTTGGCGTGGGCGATCGAACAGTACGGCCGCAAGGTATGCGGCAGCAGGTTGCGGGTCTCGAAACCGGGCCAGCTGCCATTGCCGTAGCGGATCTCCAACTCGGTATTGGCCGCCTGGTATTCCAGATCCCAGTTTGTCTGCAGCATGCGCACCGACAGCTGCGGGCGGTGAGCGATGAAGCGTCCGATGCGCGGCGCCAGCCACAGTTCGCCGAAGGTGTTGTTCACATGCAGCTCTAGCACCCCGTCGGCCGAGGAGCTGAAGATGCTGTTCATGCCGGAATTCAGCCGCTGTAGCCCTTCCCTGACGACATCAAGAAGGGCGCGCCCCTCGGTGGTCAGTTGAACTGAGCGCGTCTGGCGCAGGAACAGGTCCTTGCCGAGCTTGTGTTCCAGCAGCTTTATCTGCTGGCTGACGGCTGACTGGCTCAGGTGCAGTTCTTCGCCTGCAAGCGAGAAACTCAGAAGCCGAGCGGCCGCTTCGAAGGTTCGGAGCCAGTTAAGTTGAAGGTTACCAATTTTCATGAAAACCTCTCAGTCCAGTTCGGATTGGAGGGCGGCGGTTTGGTGCCGTGCTGCCCTCTGTTCGCACCTTGATCTGTTGCGGGGGCCTACGCGCCGGCCAGCGAAAACTAGTCTTACCGTTCCGAGATAGCAATTTTGGCCGTTCGGAACTGCAGCCCGGGAAGGTCGGAGAGCGAATTGTTGTCAGATCGTGGCCCTGGCCGCCTTTCTGGCGATCTCCTACTTCAGGGGACGCACCAAGAAGGAGGGCGCGCTGGAGACGGCGCTGTCCTCGCCGGATGAGGTCGCGCGCCTCTACCTGCGGCATTCGCCGGAAACGGATGCCTACTGGCTCCATGTGCAGTTCCGCAATGGCCGCAAGCGCGTGCTCGCCGCGCCCTGGGAGCTCGATGACACGCTCGGCCGGCTCGAAGCCCGGGGGCTCCATCTCGACGAAGCGGACCGGGCCCTGCTGGCAGCGGCCGAGGCTTCGGTGGTGCGCACACGTCAGCCTGCAGGCAACCGCGGCCGGACGGCGGCCGGCGCACCGATGCGCGCCAGCGCCTGAATCGCGGCTGCGGCGTTCAGCCCTGCGCGGGCGCGCTCAGGCGCCAGGCCCCCGGCTCGATCGGCAGCAGCGCGGCGACGGCTGCGGTGGCGATCACGTGCGTGGTCTCCTGCACCGGGTCGTGGACGTCCAGCCCGCCGAACACCATCGTCACCTCGGCGCGTCCGCGCGGCAGTGTGGCCGCGACCACCGCGGCATCGACCTTGTCCGGCTGCTGTACGCCGATCGTCACCTGGACGCGCATGTCGCGGTGGTCGTAGCCGAGCGACTTGAACAGCACGATGGAGGAGTGGTGCAGGGCGTCCTGCACCGCGCGGCAGGCGGCCTTGGTGTAGTCGCCGCCGTAGAGATCGTTGCCGGTCCCCATCTCGAGGATGATGCGTTTCTCAGTCATCGCTGCGCTCCATGTCGAAGGACACCACGAGGGCAGCGTTGGCGATCACGGTCGGATCGCTACCATCGGGCTTGCAGACGTCGAGGCCGCCGCGCACGACGCGGATCGTGGGCTGGCCATAGGGGAAGATGTCGAGCAGGACGGCGGTGTCGACCGCCTCGGGCTTCTGTACGCCGATCTCCACGTCGATCAGCATCGCCTCGCGCGGAAAGCCGAAGGCGGTCGCCACGTTGAGCGAGTTGTGCCACAGCGCGTCGCGGATCGCGCGCGCCGCGGCCTGGGTGTAGTCCTGGCTGCGGATCGAAGTCCCCATGCCGAACTGCGTGACCATGCGAGTCTTGGCCATTGTCGTGCTCCTTGGTCGGGTGTTTCCGGGCGACGGGGCGGCCGCCGTCCGGTGCGGTCAGCCGGGTGTGTAGCTCCGGATGACGAAATGCTTGGTCGTGGTTTCGATCACCTCCCAGTAGCCGCGGAAACCGTCCGGGATCAGGAACGCATCGCCGGTGCGGAAGGTCTGCGCGCTGCCGTCGGCCGCGATCAGGCGGACATGGCCGCTGATGATGTAGCAGAACTCGTCGCGGTCGGTGAAGGCATGCCATCGCCCGGGCGTGCTGGTCCAGGTGCCGGCGATGAAATCCCCGGCCGGGTTCTCGAAGAAGGTGGTGCTCTGATGCTGCGGGTCGCCGTCGACGACGCGACCGGGCAGGTCGGCGAGCCGTCTGCGCTCGCGCTGTCCGTCGTCCTGGCTGAAATCGATGACCTTGATCGTCATTGTGGTGGGGCCTCGTCGGTCGATGCAGGGCAGTGTCCGGGTGTTCCTTTTCGGCGTGCGCTTCAGCGCCGGTGGCGGCCACCGAACAGCTGCACGATGTCGAAGAACAGTTCGTTGTCCAGCCCGCGCGTCATGTCGGTGGCCAGGCAACGGCGATAGAAGGGGCTGAGGTCGAGGCCGACGCCGAGGCCGAGGATCTCCACGGCGCCCTGCTGCTCGCGGCGCGCGACCACGTCCTTGAGGTGGTTGTCGAGGTAGAAGGGGTCGTTGGCCAGCCCGGTCGCGCCGTCGGCCGGGCAGCCGTCCGAGATCACGACCAGGATGCGCCGCGCCTCGCCGCGCGCCAGCATGCGGTTGCACGCCCAGTCCACCGCCTCGCCGTCGATGCCCTCGCGGAACAGGTCGGCCTTGAACAGCGCGGCGATGTCGGTGCGTGCGCGCCGCCAGCTGCGATCGGCGTCCTTGAACACCATGTGGCAGACCTCGTTCAGGCGACCCGGACGGGGCGGGCGGCCGCGGGCCAGCCATTCGCGGTGGGCGCGGCCGCCGTTCCAGGCGCCGGTGGTGAAGCCGAGCAGCTCGGTGCGCACGCCCACCATTTCGAGCGCGCGGATCATGATGTCGACCATCATCGCCACCGGCTCGATGTGCGCCTTCATCGAGCCCGAGCAATCGAGCAGGAAGCTCACCACGCAGTCGGCCGCCGGCTTGTACTGCTCCTGGCGGAACAGGCGGCGCTCGGTCGGCGAGCTCACGAGCTGGCTCAGGCGGCGGCCGTCGATGTGGCCTTCTTCCTCGCCGAACAGCCAGCCGTCGCGCTGCGGCTCGGCGAGGATGGCGGCGAACATGCGCGCCAGCCGCGGCAGGTTGATGCCCTGGGCGGCGATGCGCTTGTCCAGGCGCTCGCGGTATTCGCGCAGCAGGGCCTTGCGCACCAGGGTGCCGGCCTGCACCTCGGTGTCGTAGCGGGTGGTGAATACGCGGTAGGCCTGTTCGGCGTCCTCGAAGGCCTTGCTGTGGCCGGTGAGGGCGGCGGCGATGCCGTCGTCGCCGCCTTCGTCGCGGTCGAAGTCGAGCAGCAGGGCGAAGCCGCGCCGGACCTCCTCGTCCTTCGCCTCGGCCTCCTCGTCGCCGGCCGAGGCGGCGGTCTCGGCCCGGATCGTCTCGGCCACGATGCGCGCGATCTCCAGCGCATGAGGTGCGAAGCGGCGCTGGTCGTGGCGATTGCGGCGGATGCCGGCGAGCGCGCTGCCGAGCTGGGAGACGAGCGAGAAGCGGGTGCTCTCGATGTAGTCCTCGGTTTCCTCCAGCACCGGTTTGGTGGTCAGCCGCGACCAGCAGATCTGCGCCACGGTGTACAGCAGGATGCCGAGCCGGCCCTCGGTGAGGCCGGAACGGTAGAAGGCGCGCGACCAGTTCTCGAAGCGGTGGTGGAGGTTGGCGGTCATGCCCGGCATGTCGGCCGGCGCGAGGGTCTCGACGCGCAGTTGCTCGAGCAGCTCGAACAGCAGGCGCTCGATCGGGTCGGCGGGGCACAGGCTGCGGTGCAGCGCGGCGTCCGAATGCAGCAGGCGCAGCGCCATGCCGTCGGCGGCGGCGCGACAGTCGGCGAAGTCGTCGTGGTCGGGGTCGATGCGCAGGTGCGGCGCATGCATCGGCAGCGGCCGCTCCCCGCGGTGCAGGCGCCGGCCGCGGTAGTGCAGCGCGGCGTCACCGGTCAGCGCACGCAGGGTGGCGGCGCACAGTTCCTCGACCTTCTGCTGCCGCTTCGCGTTCTGCTGCGCCGTCGCCATCATTGCGCTTCCGACGTGCGCATCCAGGATTCGTCCAGTTCCTCGCCGAAGCAGCGCTGGTAGTACTCGGCGACGATCGGGCGCTCGACCTCGTCGCACTTGTTGAGGAAGGACAGGCGGAAGGCGAGCGCCGGGTTGCGGAAGATCTCGCAGTTCTCGGCCCAGGTGATGACCGTGCGCGGCGACATCAGGGTGGAGATGTCGCCGGCGGCGAAGCCCTTGCGGGTGAGGTCGGCGACCGCCACCATCGAGGCGATCAGCTTGCGGCCCTTGTCGTAGTTCTTGCCCGGCACGCGCGCGAGCACGATCGCGACTTCCTCGTCGCGCGGCAGGTAGTTGAGCGTGGCGACGATGTTCCAGCGGTCCATCTGGGCGTGGTTCAGCACCTGGGTGCCGTGGTACAGGCCGGACAGGTTGCCCAGGCCGACGGTGTTGGCGGTGGCGAACAGGCGGAACCAGGGGTGGGGGTGGATCACGCGGTTCTGGTCGAGCAGGGTGAACTTGCCGTCGCGCTCGAGGATGCGCTGGATCACGAACATCACGTCGGGGCGGCCGGCGTCGTACTCGTCGAAGATCAGCGCGACCGGGCGCTGCAGCGCCCAGGGCACGATGCCTTCCTGGAATTCCGTCACCTGCAGGCCGTCGCGCACGACGATGGCGTCCTTGCCGACGAGGTCGAGGCGGCTGATGTGGCCGTCCAGGTTCACCCGCACGCATGGCCAGTTCAGACGCGCGGCAACCTGTTCGATGTGGGTGGATTTGCCGGTGCCGTGCAGGCCCTGCACCATCACCCGGCGGTTGCGGCTGAAGCCGGCGAGGATGGCCAGGGTGACGTCCGGGTTGAAGCGGTAGGCATCATCGACGTCCGGCACGTGGTCGTCGCGCTCGGCGAAGGCCGGCACCTTGAGATCGCTGTCGATCCCGAACACTTCGCGCACCGACACCATCCGGTCGGGGCGGCTCGACACACTTTCCGTCATGCCAGTCTCCTCGTCATTCCCTTGCCTGATACGCGCTCGCGTTGTGCGCAGCTGCGGTATCGCCGGGTGCCGATTGCAACCGGTGCTGCATCATAGACGAGTTTCAAAAAAACATTCAATACGTACCGTTTTTTAAAATTTGAGCTTGACCTTTTGGACGTTGGCGCCTAGAGTTCGTTCGAGTATCTCGGATATCGGAACATTTCGTCCCGATTAGAACGATCACAACCTGGAGACATTCCATGAGCCAGACCCAGACGCTGACCGACGGCCGCACGATTCCGAGCGGCCCGACCAAGATGACCCCCTCCGAAGCCTTCGTCGAAACCCTGGTGTCCAATGGTGTCACCGACATGTTCGGCATCATGGGCTCGGCCTTCATGGACGCGATGGACATCTTCGCGCCGGCCGGCATCCGGCTGATTCCGGTGGTGCACGAGCAGGGCGCGGGCCACATGGCCGACGGCTACTCGCGGGTGTCGGGTCGCCACGGCGTGGTGATCGGGCAGAACGGCCCGGGCATCTCGAACTGCGTGACCTCGATCGCGGCGGCGTACTGGGCGCACAGCCCGGTGGTGATCATCACCCCGGAGACGGGCACGATGGGCATGGGCCTGGGCGGCTTCCAGGAATGCAACCAGCTGCCGATGTTCCAGGAGTTCACCAAGTACCAGGGCCACGTCACCCACCCGGCGCGCATGGCCGAGTACACCGGCCGCTGCTTCGACCGCGCGCTGAGCGAGATGGGCCCGACGCAGCTGAACATTCCGCGCGACTACTTCTACGGCGAGATCACCTGCGAGATCCCCAAGCCCCAGCGCCTGGAGCGCGGCGCGGGCGGCGAGCAAAGCCTCAATGAAGCGGCCGAGCTGCTGGCCAAGGCCAAGTTCCCGGTGATCATCTCGGGCGGCGGCGTGGTGATGGCCGACGCGGTCGAGGAGTGCAAGGCGCTGGCCGAGCGCCTGGGCGCGCCGGTGGTCAACAGCTACCTGCACAACGACTCGTTCCCGGCGAGCCACCCGCTGTGGTGCGGCCCGCTGGGCTACCAGGGCTCGAAGGCGGCGATGAAGCTGATCAGCCAGGCCGACGTGGTGGTGGCGCTGGGTTCGCGCCTGGGGCCCTTCGGCACGCTGCCGCAGCACGGCATGGACTACTGGCCGAAGACCGCGAAGATCATCCAGATCGACGCGGACAACAAGATGCTGGGTCTGGTGAAGAAGATCTCGGTGGGCATCTGCGGCGACGCCAAGGCGGCGGCGGTGGCGCTGACGGCGCGTCTGGCCAATCGTGCGCTCGACTGCGACGCGACCAAGGGCGAGCGTGCGGCGAAGATCGCCGCCGAGAAGGCCGCGTGGGAGAAGGAGCTCGACGAGTGGACGCACGAGCGCGACCCGTTCAGCCTGGACATGATCGAGGAGAACGCCAAGGAGAAGCCGTTCTCGGGCGGCGAGTACCTGCACCCGCGCCAGGTGCTGCGCGAGCTCGAGAAGGCGATGCCCGAAGACGTGATGGTGTCGACCGACATCGGCAACATCAACTCGGTGGCCAACAGCTACCTGCGCTTCGAGAAGCCGCGCAGCTTCTTCGCGGCGATGAGCTTCGGCAACTGCGGCTACGCGTTCCCGACCATCATCGGCGCCAAGGTGGCCGCGCCGCACCGTCCGGCGGTGTCGTACGCCGGTGACGGCGCGTGGGGCATGAGCCTGATGGAGACGATGACCTGCGTGCGCCACAACATTCCGGTGACCGCGGTGGTGTTCCACAACCGTCAGTGGGGCGCGGAGAAGAAGAACCAGGTGGACTTCTACAACCGCCGCTTCGTGGCCGGTGAGCTGGACAACCAGAGCTTTGCCGAGATCGCGCGTGCGATGGGCGCCGAGGGCATCACGGTGGATCGTCTGGAGGACGTGGGTCCGGCGCTGAAGAAGGCGATCGACCTGCAGATGAACCACGGCAAGACGACGATCATCGAGATCATGTGCACGCGCGAGCTGGGCGACCCGTTCCGTCGTGACGCGCTCTCCAAGCCGGTGCGCTTCCTGGAGAAGTACAAGGACTACGTCTGAGCGCTCCGGGGTTCCGAACCCCCGCCGCGCCCGGCTTCGGCCCGGGCGCGGCGGGTTTCTTCCTCGTACCTGCAGTCCCTGACAACCAGAACCGGATCGCGCCGCCCATGAACGCCCAGACCAAATCCCTGCCCGTGCCGATGCTTGCCGAAGTCCGCAGGCTGCTGCCCGGATTCATGCTGTGCAGCGTGATCGGCATCACCGCCGCCTTCGTGTCCGAGCACTACGGCGGCCCCAAATTCCTCTATGCGCTGCTGATCGGCATCGCCTTCCATTTTCTCTCCGACAACGACAAGTGCATTCCGGGCATCGAGTTCTCGGCGAAGAAGCTCGTCCGCCTCGGTGTCGCCCTGCTGGGGGCGCGGATCGCCTTCAGCGACGTGTCCGACCTCGGCCTGGCCGGTGTCGGCGCGCTGGCCGGTGCCGTGGTGCTGACGATCGGCTTCGGCCTGCTGATGGCGCGCATCCTCGGCCTGCCGTCCATGCTCGGCCTGCTCTCGGGCGGCGCCACCGGGATCTGCGGCATCTCCGCGGCGATGGCGATCTCGGCCACGCTGCCGCAGACCAAGGAGAACGAGCACTACACCCTGCTCACCGCGATCGGTGTGGCGACCTTCTCGACCGCGGCCATGATCCTCTACCCGCTGGTGGTGACCGCCGGCGGGCTATCGGTGGGCGAGGCCGGGATGTTCCTCGGCGGCTCGATCCATGACGTCGCCCAGGTGGTGGGCGCCGCCTTCATGATCTCGCCCGCGGTCGGCGATGCGGCCACGCTGGCCAAGATGTTCCGCGTCGCCATGCTGGTGCCGGTGGTGATGGTGCTCGCGCTGAGCTTCCGCGCCGAGGCCGCGAAGGTCGGCGGCGCCGGCGGCAAGAAGGCGCCGCTGCTGCCCTTCTTCCTGGTCGCCTTCGCCGGGCTGGTGGTGATCAACAGCCTGGGCTGGATTCCGGCGCAGGTGGTCGAGGTGAGCTCGGACGTGTCGCGCTGGTGCCTGGTGATCTCGATTGCAGCGCTCGGGGTGAAGACCTCGTTCGAAAAGCTGGCTGCGCTGGGCTGGAAGCCGATCGTGCTGCTGTCGAGCGAGACGCTGTTCATCGCCTTCTACATGCTTGCGATCGTGTTCCTGACGCGCCTGCTGTCCGCCTGACCTTCGCTCCAAGGAGAGCCCATGAACGCCAACGAAAAATTCATCGCCGCCACGGCCCATGTGGACGCGGCCGCGATCGCCCCGCTGCCCAACTCGCGCAAGATCTACGTCGAGGGCTCGCGCCCGGACATCCGCGTGCCGATGCGCGAGATCACCCAGGCCGACACCCCGGCCTCCTTCGGCGCCGAGCCCAACCCGCCGATCTTCGTCTACGACTGCTCCGGCCCCTACACCGACCCGGCGGCGAAGATCGACATCCGCTCGGGCCTCCCCGCGCTGCGCCAGCAATGGATCGAGGCGCGCGGCGACACCGAGGTGCTGCCCGGCCTGTCCTCCGAGTACGGCCGCGCCCGCGCCGCCGACACAGCGCTCGACGAGCTGCGCTTCCCTGGCCTGCACCGCGCCCCGCGCCGCGCCAAGGCGGGCGCCAATGTCACGCAGATGCACTACGCCCGGCGCGGCATCATCACCCCCGAGATGGAATACATCGCCATCCGCGAGAACCTGAACCGCGAGCGCTACATCGAATCGCTGCGTGCCACCGGCCCCAAGGGCCAGAAGATGGCCGACATGATGCTGCGCCAGCACCCGGGCCAGAGCTTCGGCGCCAGCCTGCCGGCGACGATCACGCCCGAGTTCGTGCGTGACGAGATCGCCCGTGGCCGCGCCATCATCCCCAACAACATCAACCACCCCGAGAGCGAGCCGATGATCATCGGCCGCAACTTCCTCACCAAGATCAACGCCAACATCGGCAACTCGGCCGTCACCTCCAGCATCGCCGAGGAAGTCGACAAGATGACCTGGGCGATCCGCTGGGGCGGCGACACGGTGATGGATCTGTCCACCGGCAAGAACATCCACGAGACCCGCGAGTGGATCATCCGCAACTCGCCGGTGCCGATCGGCACGGTGCCGATCTACCAGGCTCTGGAAAAGGTCAATGGCAAGGCCGAGGACCTCACCTGGGAGATCTTCCGCGACACCCTGATCGAGCAGGCCGAGCAGGGCGTGGACTACTTCACCATCCACGCCGGCGTGCTGCTGCGCTACGTGCCGCTGACCGCCAACCGCATGACCGGCATCGTCTCGCGCGGCGGCTCGATCATGGCCAAGTGGTGCCTGGCGCACCACAAGGAGAGCTTCCTCTACACCCATTTCGAGGACATCTGCGAAATCATGAAGGCCTACGACGTGGCCTTCAGCCTCGGTGACGGCCTGCGCCCGGGCTCGATCTACGACGCCAACGACGAGGCGCAGCTGGGTGAATTGAAAACCCTGGGCGAGCTCACCGACATCGCCTGGCGCCACGACGTGCAGGTCATGATCGAGGGCCCCGGCCACGTGCCGCTGCACCTGATCAAGGAGAACATGGACCTGCAGCTCGAGTGGTGCAAGGAAGCGCCCTTCTACACCCTGGGCCCGCTCACCACCGACATCGCCCCGGGCTACGACCACATCACCAGCGGCATCGGCGCGGCCACCATCGGCTGGTACGGCACCGCGATGCTGTGCTACGTGACGCCCAAGGAGCACCTGGGCCTGCCCAACAAGCAGGACGTCAAGGAAGGCATCATCACCTACAAGCTCGCCGCCCACGCCGCCGACCTCGCCAAGGGTCACCCGGGCGCGCAGATCCGCGACAACGCGCTCTCGAAGGCGCGCTTCGAGTTTCGCTGGGAAGACCAGTTCAACCTCGGCCTCGACCCGGACAAGGCGAAGGAATTCCACGACGAGACCCTGCCCAAGGATTCCGCCAAGGTGGCGCACTTCTGCTCGATGTGCGGCCCGCACTTCTGCTCGATGAAGATCACCCAGGACGTGCGCGACTTCGCCGCGAGCCAGGGCATCGACGAAGCCGACGCGCTCAAGAAGGGCATGGAGGTGAAGGCGGTGGAATTCGTCAAGAGTGGCGCGGATCTTTACCGGACGGTGTGACGACGATGACGACGACAGTGACGTTCAACGGGGAAACCCAGACCCTGCAGCACCGCATGACGGTGCGCGACATGCTCGAGCGCATGGGGCTCGCCGGCAAGCGCGTGGCGGTGGAGCGCAACGGCCGCGTGGTGCCGCGCGCCGAGCACGGCGACATCCTGCTGTTCGACGGCGATCGGCTGGAAGTGATCGCCGCGGTCGGCGGCGGCTGAGGCGCGGGCGCGAAAGCTTGAGACCAACCAGGAGACAGCAATGAACGATCCATTGATAATCGCCGGGAAGCGCTATGCCTCGCGCCTGCTCGTGGGCACCGGCAAGTACCGGGACTTCGAGGAAACGCGCGCCGCGGTCGAGGAAAGCGGGGCCGAGATCGTCACCGTGGCCATCCGCCGCACGAACATCGGCCAGCACGCCGGCGAGCCCAGCCTGCTCGACTACCTTCCGCCCTCGCGCTACACCTACCTGCCCAACACGGCGGGCTGCTACACGGCCGAGGACGCGGTGCGCACCCTGCGGCTGGCGCGCGAGCTGCTGGATGGGCACGCGCTGGTCAAGCTCGAGGTGCTGGGCGACCCGCAGAACCTGTACCCCAACATGCCCGAGACCTTGAAGGCGGCCGAGACCCTGGTGCGCGAAGGCTTCGAGGTCATGGTGTATTGCTCGGACGACCCGATCCAGGCGCGCATGCTCGAGGACATCGGCTGCGTCGCGGTGATGCCGCTGGCCTCGATCATCGGCTCGGGCATGGGCATCCTCAACCCGTGGAACCTGAGGCTGATCATCGACAAGGCACGGGTGCCGGTGCTGGTCGATGCCGGCGTCGGCACCGCCTCGGATGCGGCGATCGCGATGGAGCTCGGCTGCGACGCGGTGCTGATGAACTCGGCGATCTCCCATGCGCGCAATCCGGTGTTGATGGCCAGCGCGATGAAGAAGGCCGTGCAGGCCGGGCGCGAGGCCCATCTTGCCGGGCGCATGCCGCGCAAGCTATACATGGCCGAACCTTCCTCTCCGACCGAGGGCTTGCTGACGGCGCTTGCCGCGTGAGGGTTCGCGGCCGGGCCGCGGCGGCGTCGGCTGGCAAAGGACGATCATGAGCAGCAAGATGAGCGGGACGATGTGGAAACAGTTCTTTCAGCGCTGGGCCGGGAACGGCCTCAGCCTGCAGGGGCAGATCCGCCAGATGCTGGTGTCGGCCATCCTCGACGGCCAGTTGCCGCTCGAGCTCCCGATCCCGTCGAGCCGGGAGATGGCGACGCAGCTCGACGTCGCGCGCAACACCGTGGTGATCGCCTACCAGCAACTGGTGGACGAGGGCTACCTCGTATCGCGCGAGCGCAAGGGCTACTTCGTCAATCCGAACATCCTCGCCGGCCGGGTGGCGCCCCCCGAGACGCAGGCGGAGGCGGTCGGGCATTCTCCGGAGTGGTCGCGCCGATTCCGCTTCCGGCCGACGCTCCAGCGCAACATCCGCAAGCGCGCGGACTGGCAGCGCTTTCCCTATCCGTTCGTGTACGGGCAGTTCGATGCCGGCCTGTTTCCGACCGCGGACTGGCGCGAGTGCTGCATGAAGACCCTGAGCGTGCTCGAGATCAGCGAGTGGGCCCAGGACATGATCCTGCGCGACGACGACTCGCTGGTGCAGCAGATCCGCACGCGGGTGCTGCCGCGGCGCGGCGTGTGGGCCAACGACGACGAGATCGTGATCACGGTCGGCACCCAGCAGGCGCTCTACCTGCTGGCCGACCTGCTGGTCAGCGCCGACACCCCGGTGGGCATGGAGAACCCCGGCTACCCGGACGCGCGCAACATCTTCAGCAGCCGCAGCGAGCGCATCGTCGACCTCAAGGTCGATGAAGGCGGCCTCGTCGTCGACGCCGCGCTGGGCGGTTGCGACTACGTGTATGTGACGCCCAGTCACCAGTGCCCCACCACCGTGACGATGCCGCTCGAGCGGCGGGAAGCCCTGCTGCGCATGGCCGACGAGGCCGACTTCATCCTCATCGAGGACGACTACGAGAGCGAGAACCGGGCCGAGGGCGAGGCGATCCCCGCGCTCAAGAGCCTGGACCGCAGCGGCCGCGTGATCTACATCGGCAGCCTGTCGAAGACGCTGGCGCCGGGGGTGCGGCTGGGCTACGTGGTTGGCCCCGCGGAGGTCATCCGCGAGCTGCGTGGCGTCCGTCGCCTCAACCTGCGCCATCCCACCGCCTACATGCAGCGCGTGTTCGCGCTCTTTCTCTCGCTTGGGCACTACGACGCGCTCCTGCGCCGGCTCTCCCACGCCCATCAGGAGCGCGCGCGGGTCCTGGCCGCGGAACTCGAGGCACGCCTGCCGGAGCTGCGCCCGGTGCCGATTTCGGGCGGCTCGTCGTGCTGGGTCGAAGGGCCGGCCTGGCTCGACGCCGAGGCGCTCGCGCTGGCGGCCGAGTCCCATGGCGTACTGATCGAGCCTGGCAGCGTCTTCTTCAGCGCCTCCACCCCGACCCGGAACTGCCTGCGTCTGGGCTTTTCCGCAATTGCCACCGAGCGCATCGGCGAGGGGGTCGAGCGCCTGGCTGCCGCCTTGCGCGAGCTCGCGCCCCGGGGCTGAGGGTCGGCGTCGGGCCGATTGCTACGCGCTTGCCGCCGCAAGTGCGGCAGTCCCACGGAGAGCGCCCTGCAACGAGTCCGCAGGCATCGCCGGCACGGCCGCGCGGTCTGGACCAGCCCCGTTCCCGCTGGACCAAACGATTCTAGCCAAGTGGATCTAAGCCATTAATCCAGCGATGTCTATGATAAGGATCATGAATTAGCGAGGTTCGCCGGCTGGCGGCGAGCACCGACCTCCAACCCTTTGAGGAGACCCGCATGAGTCAACCCACAGTAGCGTTCCTGCAGGCCTTTGGCGACGCCTGGAACCGTCACGATATCGAGGCCCTGATGAGCATGATGGACGACGACTGCGTCTTCCATGCGGTTGCCGGTCCCGACCTGATGGGCAAGAGCTTCGTCGGTCGCGACGAGGTTCGCGCCGGTTTCGAACTTGCCTGGAAGACCTTCCCTGACGCCGCCTGGCTGGATGGCGATCATTTCGTCGTCGGCGACCGTGGCGTCTCCGAGACCACCTTCTGCGGCACCAAGGCCGACGGTACCCGCATCGAGGCGCGCATGGTGGATGTCTTCACCTTCCGCAACGGCAAGATCGCCATCAAGAACGCCTTCCGCAAGGATCGTCCGCCGGTTTCCGGCGCCTGATCCCGCGCACGCACGTCGAGGAGCCTGACCATGGAAGCCGCAACCTTGAAGCAGTCCTTTGCCGGCGGTGGGGCCACCGAGCCCACCGCGCCCTACGATCCGGCCTACGATCCGCTGGTATCGGCCACGCCCGGCCACGGTCGTCAGTACGCGCCGACCTACTGGATCGGCACCGCCGGCGAGCCGCCCGAGGACGACGGCCCGATCACCCACGACATCGACGTGGATGTGGCCATCATCGGTTCGGGCTTCACCGGGCTGACCACGGCGATCTTCCTGGCGCAGGAGTACGGCATCAAGGCCACCGTGCTCGAGGCCAACCGCACCGCCTGGGGCTGCAGCGTGCGCAACGGCGGGCAGGCGCAGTGCGCCTCCGGCCGGCTCAAGCGCTCGCAGTGGATCGAGCGCTGGGGCCTGGACACCGCCCTGAAGATGCATCAGGAATGCATCGACGGCATGGAGAACTTCAAGGAGCTGATCAAGGACATCGACTGCGATCCGCAGCCCGGCGGTCACCTCTACATCGCGCACCGCGACAAGGTCATGCCGGCGCTCGAGAAGGAAGCCAAGCTGCTGCGCGAGACCTTCAAGTACAACGCCCGCATCCTCGACGCCGCGACCGTACGTCGCGAGTACGTCGACGACAAGGAAGCCTGCGGCGCGATGCACGAGCCCGAGGGTATCGGCATCCACGCCGGCAAGCTCGCCTTCGGCTACCTGAAGAAGGCGCGCGCGCTCGGCGCCAAGGTGCACCCGGCCAGCCCGGTGCAGGGCTGGGAGACGCGCAACGGCGTGCATTACCTGCGCACGCCCGGCGGCATCGTGCGCGCGCGTGCGGTCGGCGTGGCCACCGGTGGCTACACTTCCAACAGCCTGCATCCCGAGCTGAAGAACCGCCTGCTGCCGATCCTCTCGAACTCGATCGTCACCCGGCCGCTGACCCAGGCGGAGATCGATGCCTGCAACTTCCGCACGACCCAGGTCATCACCGACACCCGGATCCTGCGCCACTACTACCGCCTGATGCCGGACAACCGTGTCCAGATCGGCAGCCGCAGCGCGATCACCGGTCAGGATGCGCCGCAGAAGAAGTACGAGGACTTCCTCATCCGCGACCTGCACCGCAAGTTCCCGGCGCTCGAAGGCATCAAGATCGACTACTCGTGGTGGGGTTGGGTGGACGTGAGCCACGACATGATGCCGCGCATCTTCCAGCCGGACCCCGCGCAGACGATCTACTACGCCCTCGGCTACGGCGGCAACGGCGTCATGTATTCCGCGCAGGCCGGTCGCCGGCTGGCGCAATGGATCGCCGGCAAGGGCAAGGAGCTCGATCTGCCGATCTTCAAGTCCAAGCTGCCGTTCCCCAACGTCCGCGAGATGGTGGAGTCGCAGGCTTTCGCGCCCTTCCGTCGCTTCGGCCAGTGGTGGCTCTACCGCTGGTACAACCTCAAGGACGAGGTGCTCTGATTCTTCGACGGCATCCCGGTTCGGCGCCCGGGGTGCCGCTTGCACACCAGCCGATCCCACCCGAAGCACAATCCCAATAGCTTTCGAGCGATAGAGGAGACGACCATGAAATTCAGGAAGAACGTACTCGTATCGATGTTCGCCGCAGCCAGCCTGGCGTTCACCGCCCCGGCGGCGCTGGCCGACACCTTCAAGATGGCGATCGGCGATGCCGCCGGCGGCACGCAGTGGGAGCTCGGTACCAGCTTCGCCAAGGCCTTCAGCGAGAAGACCGGCGGCAAGCACAAGGTCGACCTGTTCCCGAACGGCCAGCTCGGCGACGAGCAGGACACCGTCAACAACGCCTCGATGGGCCTGCTGGACTTCTCCATCCTCGCCATCAACAACGTCACCCCGTTCTCGCCGACGGTGGGCGTACTGACCCTGCCCTACGTGATCCAGAGCGCCGAGGATGCGAAGAAGCTGACTCAGGGCGAGATCGGCAAGGAGCTCACCGAGAACACCATCCGCGACGCCGGCGTGCGCATCGTGGGCTGGGCGTACTCGGGCTTCCGCGTGCTGACCAACTCCAAGAAGCCGGTGACGACGCTGGACGACCTCAAGGGCCTGGTGATCCGTGTGCCCAAGAACGAGATCATGATCGCGACCTACCAGGCCTGGGGCGTCAACCCGACCCCGATGTCGTGGGCCGAGACCTTCACCGCCCTGCAGCAGCGCGTCGTCGATGGCCAGGACAACCCGTACATCACGGTGTCGGCGATGAAGTTCAACGAGGTGCAGAAGTACATCACCAACATCCGCTACATCTTCTCGCTCGAGCCGCTGATCATCAGCGAGCAGGTGTTCCAGGCGCAGAAGCCCGATGTGCAGAAGGCGATCCTCGAGGCCGGTCGCGAGGCCTCCGAGCATAGCTACAAGTACCTGCTCGAGACCGAGGAGAAGATCCGCGCCGAGCTGACGGCCAAGGGCATGGAGATCTCCGACCCGGCCAACGGCGAGAAGGAGTGGATCGAGAAGGCGACCACGACCGTGTGGCCGAAGTTCTACAAGAGCATCGGCGGCAAGGACAAGCTCGACGCCGCGCTCAAGTCGCTCGGCCGCTGAGCCCCGGAGGGCCGCGCTCCCGTCCCGGAGCGCGGCCCGGCCTGCCAGGCCCAGAGTTCTCCTTCAAAACCCCAACATGCGCGGGTCCGCCCCGCCCGCCACGCCGCTCCGGCGTAGCGCGGCTCAGGCCCCGGGGCCGCGCAGCTCCGTCCGGGAGAGATCGCCATGTCGGCCAAACGCGCCATCCTCAAGTTCATCTCCAACGCAGAGGAGTATTTCTGCGAAGCGCTGCTGGCGTTGTTCGTCGTGCTGCTCTTTGCCCAGATCCTGCTGCGCCAGTTCTTCCAGTACTCGATCCCCTGGGGCGAGGAGGTGGCGACCTACATGTTCGTGTGGTTCGCCTATCTCGGCGCGGTGGTGGCGGCCAAGATGTCCGCGCACAACCGGGTCGCCTTCCAGTTCCGCTTCTTCCCGCCCATCGTCAAGAAGGTCAGCGAGGCGCTCGCCGACCTGCTTTGGGTCGGCTTCAACCTCTATTTCGTGTGGCTGAGCTACGACTTCGTGTTCAACCGCATGAACCTGTTCTGGAAGTCGCAGACCACCGGGATCCCGATGAAGTACTTCTACATGATCCTGCCGGTCGCCTTCCTGCTGATGTCGATCCGCATCCTGTGGAACAACTACCTCACCCTGTTCAAGGGCGTCGAGATCCTCGATCCCGAGGCGGAAGAAATCGAAAACATCAAGCGCGCTGCCGCCTCCGCGGCAAAGAGCTGACCGCCGCCGCGCACAGGAGAGACAACGATGGAAGAGTACCTGGTAGCAATATTGTTCGGCAGCTTCTTCGCGCTGCTGCTGTTGGGGGCGCCGATCACGGTGTCGCTGGCGGGCTCGGCGATGCTGGCGTTCATCGCCCTGGACAAGAACCCGATCGCCTTCGTGCAGATCGCCTTCACCTCGGTGGGCAGCTTCCCGCTCATGGCCTTGCCGGCCTTCGTGCTGGCCGGTGCGCTGATGGAGGCGGCGGGGATCTCTAAACGCCTGGTGGACGTCGCCGAAACCATGGCCGGCCCGATCACCGGCGGCCTGGGCGCCGCCACCGTGCTGGCCTGCCTGTTCTTCGGCGCCATCTCGGGCTCCGGCCCCGCCACCACGGCTGCGGTCGGCATGCTGATGATCCCGGCCATGACCAAGCGCAACTACGAGAAGAGCTACGCCTCCGCGGTCACCGCTTCGGCGGGCGGCCTGGGCATCATCATCCCGCCCTCGATCCCGATGGTGATCTTCGGCATCTCCGCGCTGGGCCTGCAGCCGCCGGCCGAGGCGATCGCCAAGTTCGGCGAGTTCGAGTCGCTGTCGATCCCCAAGCTCTTCGTCGCCGGCGTGGTGCCGGGCCTGATCATGGCCGTCAGCCTGATGACGATGAACTACGTGATCTCGAAGAAGCGCGGCTACCGCGGCCTCACCGAGAACTGGTCCTTCGGCGACATCGGCACGGCCCTGCGTCGCGGCGTGTGGTCGCTGCTGGCGCCGGTGATCATCCTCGGCGGCATCTACACCGGCCTGTTCACCCCGACCGAGTCGGCGATCGTGGCGATCTTCTACACCTTGTTCGTGGGCATCTTCCTGCACCGCGAGCTCAAGTTCGCCGCGCTGCTGAACTCGCTGCGCACGACGACCTGGATCACCGGGCGCGTGCTGCTGATCCTGTTCGCAGCGACCGTGTTCGGGCGCCTGCTGGTCGAGCAGCAGATTCCGGCCTCGGTGGCGGCCTCGCTGCTCAGCATCACGGACAACATGTACCTGATCTGGACGATCATGATCGTGTTCCTGCTCTTCGTCGGCATGTTCATGGAGACGCTGGCGGCGATCATGATCCTGGTGCCGGTGCTGCTGCCGGTGATGTACATGCTCGGCGCCGATCCCACCCACGTCGGCATCGTCCTGATCTGCGCGCTGTCGATCGGTTTCATGACCCCGCCGCTCGGCGAGAACCTGTTCGTCGCCTCGGGCATCGGTGGTTCGACCGTCGAGGAAATCGTCGCCCGCGTCCATCCCTTCGTGCTCGCCCAGCTCACCGCGCTGTTCGTGATCGCCTTCTTCCCGGTGCTGAGCCTGTGGCTGCCGCGGCTGCTGGGGTATTGAGCATGCGCGCCGTCCGTTCCGATCCGCTGCACTCCGACCACACTGATTCGGGAGCCATCCAATGAGAACCCTCGTATGTTCGCTCGCCGCCGTCCTGGCGCTGGGCGCTGCGCTCAGCCCTCACTCCGCTGCGGCGCAGGGCGGCGAGATCGTCGTCAAGAACGTGCTGGAGATGCGTGCCAAGGACCTGCTCGCGATCGCGGTGCGACACATCGAGGAGCGCGGCGAGGCCGGGGTAGAGGATTTCGCGCGCCAGTCCACCTTCGTCGATCGCGACCTCTACGCCTATGCGGTGCGCACCGACGGCCGCTTCCTCGCCAGCGGGGGGGCGTCGGCCGCGCTGGTCGGGGACAACGTGCTCGACTATCGCGACAGCGAGGGCAGGGCCTTCTTCCGCGAGATGATCGAGATCGCCAAGCGTGACGGCGAAGGCGCGGTCGAGTACCACTGGTTCAACCCCGCAGACAGCCGCGGCGACCCCAAGTTGACCTTCTTCCGCAAGGTTGGAGAGGTCATCGTGGCCGTCGGCTATTACCCGCCGCGCGCCACCAGCACCCAGGCCCGCGCGCTGCTCGAAGAGGCGGTCAAGGCGCTCGACAAGGATCGCCAGGCGAGCCTGCGGCGCTTCCAGGACCTGAACGACAGCTTCATCCGCAACGACCTCTACGTCTTCGTCGTCGAACTCGGGTCGGGACGCTTCCTCGCGCACGGCGCCACGCCGTCCCTGGTGGGCACGGACGCCTTCACGCTCAAGGATCCGCGTGGCCGCCTGATCGTGCGCGAGATGGCCGACGTCGGCCTGCGCGCGGGCAAGGGCGAGCTCGACTATCTGTGGCGCAATCCGATGACGCTGAAGTTCGAGAGCAAGCACACCTTCTTCCGCGTCGTCGACGGCCTGCTGGTCGGGCGGGCAGCTACAACCGCTGAGCAGGACCACCGCCGGCGCGTCGCTTCCGGCGGCGCCGGCGGTGCGGGCGCCGATGTGCGGCGGGCGATCACGGTCGCGCCGCGCCGACTCCACTGTGGCGGGCATGTAACAGCGTCATTTCCACGCTGCATTATGGGGATAATTGCCGCACCGCAATATCTCCCTCATGTCCGTGAATCGCGCCGCAGAAAATCCCCCGCCGCCGCCCGCGCGCCGGCCCTTGCGTCCCTGGCGCCTGCTCGCCGCCCTGATCGTCCTCGCACTGCTGGTGGCCGCCGTGGCCGGCGGGTTGCTGGCGTGGGACGAGGTGAGGACCTCGCGCCTGCAGGCGCGCGAGATCGCGCGCTACGCCGCCGGGCTCGACTACACGCGCATCGCCGGCCCGAGCGAGGCGATCCGCTTTCCGCCGCATGGTCCCTTCGACCAGCGCCTCGGCTACACCGAGCTGCCGCGCTTTGCCGAGCGCCTGCAGGCGCGCGGATTCGCGCTCACCGAGCAGGTACGCTTCAACGCCGCGCTGATCGAACACGTCGACCGCGGCCTGTTTCCGCCCTATGCCGAGAAGGCGCGCGCCGGGCTCGACGTGTTCGACTGCCGCGCCCAGCCGCTGTACGCATTCCGCTACCCCTATCGCGGCTATGCGCGCTTCGAGGACGTGCCGGCGATCGTCGCCCAGGCGCTGCTCTTCATCGAGAACCGCGACCTGCTCGACGAGGCGCGTCCGACGCTGAACCCGGCGGTGGACTGGGTGCGCTTCACGCGTGCGGCGCTCGGCCAGCTCGGCCGCATGGTGAACGCCGACCTCGACGCCCCGGGCGGCAGCACGCTCGCCACCCAGATCGAGAAGTACCGCCACTCGCCCGACGGCATCACCCTCGATGCGCGCGAGAAGCTGCGCCAGATGGTGTCGGCCTCGGTGCGCGCCTACCGCGAAGGCGAGCAGACGCTGCCGGTGCGCCGCCGCCTGGTGCTCGACTACCTCAACACCGTGCCGCTTTCGGCTGCGCCCGGCCATGGCGAGGTCAACGGCCTCGGCGACGGGCTGTGGGTGTGGTTCGGTGCCGACTTCGAGCGCGTCAATGCGCTGCTCGGCGCGCCCGAGGGCGAGGGCGCGGAACGCATCGCCCAGGGCCAGGCCCTGCGCCAGGTGGTGGCGCTGATGATCGCCCACCGCCGGCCGTCCTGGTATCTGGCCGGCGGACGCGCCGAGCTCACGCGCACCACCGACGCCTACCTGCGCCTGCTCGCGGAGGCCGGGCTGATCAGCCCCACGCTGCGCGACGCCGCGCTCGGCCAGCCGCTCGCCTACCGCAACCTCGCCACCGATCCGGCCTGGCTGCCCGCCAATCCGGGCAAGGGCACGACCGCGGTGCGCACCCGTCTCGCCGGCCTGCTCGGCACCTCGCTGTACAGCCTCGACCGCCTGGATGCCGAGCTCGGCACCACGCTGCACGGCGGTCTGCAGCAGGCGGTGAGCGACTACCTTGGCCAGCTCTCCGACCCCGCGTTCGCGCGCAGCCAGGGGCTGATCGGCGACCGCATGCTCAACCCGGCCACGCTCGGCGCGGTGCGCTACAGCTTCACCCTGGTCGAGCGCACCGCGGGCGGCAACCGCGTCCGCGTGCAGACCGACACCACCGACCAGCCGCTCGACATCAACGAGGGCAGCAAGCTCGAGCTCGGCTCCACCGCCAAGCTGCGCGTACTCGCCACCTATCTCGAGCTGGTCGCCGAACTCCACCACCGGCTGGCCGAGCTCGACCCGCCGGCGCTGCGCCGGGTCGAGGTGGACGCCGAGGACCGCCTCACGCGCTGGGCCATCGACCATCTGGCCACCGCCGCCGACCGCGGCCTGCCGGCGATGCTCGAGGCCGCCCTCGAGCGCCGCTTCTCGGCCCATCCGGGCGAGGGCTTCTTCACCGGCGGCGGGCGCCACACCTTCGGTAACTTCAACGCCAGCGACAACGAGCGCGAGCCCACGCTGCGCGAGGCGCTGCAGGCCTCGATCAACCTGCCCTTCGTGCGTCTGATGCGCGAGCTCGTGCGCCACGCCATGTACCAGGTGCCGGGCAGCACCGCGCGCCTGCTCGAGGACAACGACGACCCGCGCCGCGTCGCGTACCTCGCCCGCTTCGCCGACCGTGAGGGCCAGCTTTTCCTGCGCCGCTTCTGGCGCAAGTACCAGGACAGCACGCCGGAGGAGATCCGCTCCACGCTGCTCGACGGCCTGCGCCCGACCGCCGACCGCCTGGCCGCGGTGTTCCGCTACCTCGAACCCGAGGCGCCGCCGGCGGCGCTCGCCGACTTCCTCGCCCGCCGCCTCGCCGAGGCGCAGCTCGGCCCGGCGCGCGTCGCCCAGCTCTACGCCCGCCACGCGCCCGAGGCCTTCGACCTGCCCGACCGCGGCTACGTCGCGCGCGTGCATCCGCTCGAGCTGTGGCTGGTCGCCTTCCGCCTGCAGCATCCCGAGGCCACGCTGGCCGACGCCGTGGCGGCGAGCGCGGACGAGCGCCAGCAGGTGTATCGCTGGCTGTTCCGCACCCGCGCCAAGGGCGCCCAGGACTCGCGCATCTTCACCCTGCTCGAGGTCGAGGCCTTCCTCGAGATCCACCGCCGCTGGGCACGACTGGGCTATCCCTTCGGTCACCTCGTGCCTTCGCTCGCGACCGCGCTCGGCAGCTCGGGCGACCGTCCGGCGGCGCTCGCCGAGCTGATGGGCATCATCGTCAACGACGGCCTGCGCCTGCCCACGCAGCGCATCGACACGGTGCGCTTCGCGCGCGATACGCCCTACGAGACCGCCTTCGCCATCCGCCCGGTGGACGGCGACCCGGTGATGGCGCCCGAGGTCGCGCGCGCGCTGCGCGGGGCGCTGTCGGACGTGGTCGAGGGCGGCACCGCGCGCCGGCTGGCGGGCGCCTTCAGGCTGGCCGACGGCAGCGAGCTCGCGCTCGGCGGCAAGACCGGCACCGGCGACAACCGCATCGTGGTCAAGGGCCGCGCCGGCCTCGCGCTCAACCGCACCGCCACCTTCGTCTTCTACCTCGGGCCGCGCCACTTCGGCACGCTCACCGCCTACGTGATCGGCCCCGAGGCGGCGAGCTACCGCTTCACCTCGGGCCTGCCGGTGCAGATCCTGAAGTCGATGGGCCCCTTGCTGATCCCGCACCTGGAACCGGCGAGCGCGGACGCCTGCCTGCCGCCGCCGCTGTCGGGCGCCCCCGCGGCTGTGGGGGCGGGCGAGGAAGGCGGTGTTCCCGAAGGCGAGGTCGCGCCGAGCCGGCTGCGCGAGGGCAGGATCACCGGGGCGGTGGCCGAGTAAGCGGGCCGGGCGGTTCGGCTCAGGGCTGGAAGGGCCAGAACAGCGGAATCAGCGCGCTGCACAGCAGCCAGGTGAGGATGTTCATCGGGATGCCGAGGCGGGCGAAGTCGGCGAAGCGGTAGTTGCCGGCGCTATAGACCAGCGTGTTGGTCTGGTAGCCGATCGGGGTGGCGAAGCTGCAGCTGGCGGCGAACATCACGCCGACCACGAAGGGGCGCGGATCCACCCCCATCTGCTGCGCCAGCCCGATCGCGACCGGGGTGAACAGCACCGCGATCGCGTTGTTGCTCAGCGCCTCGGTGGCGACCGAGGTGATCAGGATCACCAGCGACAGCATCAGCCACGGCGACATGCCGTCGCCGAGCGCGGCGAGCTGGGCGGCGAGCATCTGGTCGAGACCGGAGTTGCGCATCGCGATGCTGATCGCGAGCATCCCGAAGATCAGCACCAGGATCGGCCACTCGATCGCCTTGTAGGCCTCGTCGCGGGTGACGCAGCCGGTGGCGATCACCACCGCCGCACCGATCAGCGCCAGGCCCTCGATCGGCATCACGTCGAGAGCGGCGAGCAGCATCACGCCGACGATGGTCGCGAGCGCGATCGGCGCCTTGTGGCGGCGGCTCGTCATGTGGCGGGCTTCGGTGAGCGCGAACAGGTCGCCGTTGTCGCAGAAGCGCTGGATCTGCGCCGGCGTGCCCTCGACCAGCAGCACATCGCCCGCCTGCAGCTCGAAGTCCTCGCCGATCTGCGCGAACGAGGCGTTGCGCCGGTGCACCGCGACGAGGTGGATGCCGTAGCGCGCAAGCAGGTCGAGGTCGCGGATCGGGCGCAGGATGTAGCGCGAGGTCTGGCCGACGATCGCCTCCACCATCACCAGGTCGCGCCGGCGCAGGGTCTCGAGGTCGTGCGCGCCGTTGCCCGCCGGGGCCTGCAGGCCGACGCCGTCGGTGCCGCGCAGCGCGATCATGGCGTCGCTGCGGCTGTGCACCACCACGCGGTCGCCCACTTCCAGCCGGGTTTCGGGCGCCGGGTCGGCGAGCGCGCTGTCGCCGCGCACCAGGTTGAGCACCTTGACGATGCCGTTCGACAGGCGTGCCTCGCGCAGCGTCTTGCCGGCGAGGTGGGAGCCCTCGGGCACGAAGAGTTCGGTCATGAACCAGCGCTCGCTGGCGCCGAACTGCTGGCTCAGGGTCTCGCGCACCGGCAGCAGGCGGGGCGCGAACACCAGCATGAAGGTGCTGCCGACGATCGCGATCAGGATCGCCGGCAGGCTGATCTCGAACATCGTGAACGGCGCCAGCCCCTGCTCGCGCGCGACGCCGTCGACCAGGATGTTGGTCGAGGTGCCGACCATGGTGATCAGCCCGCCGAGGATCGTGGCGTAGGAGAGCGGGATCAGCAGGCGCGAGGGCGCCAGGCCTTGGCGGGCCGCTACCGCGATCACCGCCGGGATCATCACCATCACCACCGGGGTGTTGTTGATGAAGGGCGACACCAGCACGCAGGCGGCGATCAGCGCCAGCAGCAGGCGGCGCTCGCCGGCGCCGGCCGCGGCGGCGAGCCACTCGCCGAGCTGGTCCACGCAGCCGGTGCGCGACAGCGCGGCGCTGATGATGAACAGGCAGGCGATGGTGATCGGCGCGCTGTTGCCGAACACGCCGAGCACTTCCTTGGCGCTCAGCATGCCGGTCGCCAGCAGCACGCCCACCGCCACCATCACCGCGACGTCGGGCTTGAGCCATTCGCGCACGAAGGTGGCGAACAGGGCGATCAGCACGAGGCCGACGAGGAGCGGGGCGTGGAGCTCGGGGAGCGGCATCACGAGGCGGCGAGATTGAGGGACGGCGCAGCTTATCGCCCGCCTTATGCATCGCAAAGACCGAATGGCGCCGAGCTTATTCCTCCTGGTTCATTGGCTGAGGCCGCGTGAGTGTGCCGATGTTCAGCGCCGTGCGGCGTCCAGCCGCGCCTGCGCCGCGCGGTCGAGCTCGGCCGCGCGCTCGCGCAGGAACGCCAGGAAGGCGCCGGCGAGCGGGCTGAGGCGCTTGCCCGCCGGATACACCACCTGCCACTGGTTCGGCAGCGGCGTCCCTTCCACCCGCAGCACGGCGATGCCTTCGTCCACCGCGTGGGCGAGCGCATGTGCCGACAGCAACGACAGCCCCAGGCCGCCCGCCACCGCCTGCTTCACCGCCTCGTTGCTGCCGAGCTCCAGGCGCGGGCGCAGGGCGAGGCCGTGGGCGGCGAAGAACTGCTCGGCGGCCTGGCGGGTGCCGGAGCCCGGTTCGCGCAGCACGAACTCCTCGTCGGCGAGGGCCTCGATCGGCAGGCTCTCGTGGCCGGCGAGCGGATGGTCGGCGGCGGCCACCACCACCAGCGGGTTGGACAGGAAGGGCGTCGCGACCACCGGCGGCGCCTGCGGCGGCCGGCTCATGATGTAGAGGTCGTCGCGGTTGTCGGCCAGCCGCCGGATCACCGCGTCGCGGTTGAGCACCACCAGCGACACCTCGACCGCCGGACGCTCGCGGCGGAAGTCGCCGAGCAGGCGCGGGATGAAGGTCTCGGCGGTGCTCACCACCGCCAGCTGCAGGCGGCCGACGACGTCGCCGCGCAGCTCGGCGAGCGTCTCGTCCAGGCTCTCGAGCTCCTGCTCCACGCGCTGCGCGGTGTCGAGCACCGCATGGCCGGCGGCGGTGAGGTGCAGCTTGCGGCCGACGCGTTCGAACAGCGGCAGCCCGACCTGTTCGGCGAGCTGGCGCAGCTGCGCCGACAGCGTGGGCTGGGTCAGGTGCAGGCGCTGGGCGGCGCGGGTGACGCTGCCCAGGCGCGAGACGGCGAGCAGCAGGCGGAGCTGGTGGAAGGTGAGGCGCATCGGTGGTCCGCGGCAAGTGGCTGAAGTGGTGACGTATTCCGTGGGAGCGGGCTTGCCCGCGAATGCTGCGCTTTCGAAACTCAATTCGCGGGCAAGCCCGCTCCCACGGGGCCTTGCGCGCGATGGCGTTTGCGCGATGGCCTCTGGCTGTGCTCGGGGATGGGGTCAATATATAGATGAAAGTCTATGTTAACTGAAATAACAAATGATTTTTTTGCATGTGTGCACTGCGGCAAAATGCCCTTCGTCCGGGCCTCGCGGCCGTCAAGCACTCACAGGAAAACAACACATGATCGATGCCGTTCCCTTCTTCTTCGCCCTCGGCGCGGTGGCCTCGCTCGCCCGCTCCGGGCTGCGCCTGCCCGCAGCCGTGTTCGAGACCCTGTCGATCTACCTGCTGCTGGCCATCGGCCTCAAGGGCGGGGTGGAGATCGCGCGCTCCGAGAGCGCCACGCTGTGGGTCGATGCGCTGCTGGCGATCGGCCTGGGCGCGCTCATCCCGCTGCTGGTGTTCCCGCTCTTCCGCCTGCGCTTCTCGCGCCCCGACGCGGCCTCGCTGTCGGCGCACTACGGCTCGGTCTCCATCGTCACCTTCGCGGTGGGCGCGGCGGTGCTGGCCGGGCGCGGCATCGAGGTCGAGGGCCACCTCGCCCTGCTCGCCGCGCTGATGGAGGCGCCGGCGCTGATCGTCGCCACGCTGATCGCGCGCTGGGGCGTGAAGTCGGCCGACGGCAGCTCCACCGCCGGCGCGCTGGTGCACGAGGTGTTCGCGAACAAGAGCGTGGTGCTGCTCGGCGGCGGCATCCTGATCGGCTGGGTCGCCGGGCCGCAGGGCCTGGAGCCGCTGTCGCCGCTGTTCGTCGATCTGTTCAAGGGCGCGCTGTGCCTGTTCCTGCTCGAGATGGGCCTGATCGCCGCCGACCGCCTGCCCGACCTCAAGAAGGCCGGGGTGTTCCTGGTCGCCAGCGCGCTCGCCCTGCCGCCGGTGCTGGCGCTCGCCGGCTGGGGCGTGGCGCAGCTGATGGGGCTGGGCGTGGGCGGCACGGTGCTGATGATGACGCTCGCCGGCAGCGCCTCCTACATCGCCGCGCCGACCGCGATGCGGATCGCGGTGCCCGAGGCCAACCCGGCGCTCGGGGTGGCGGCGGCGCTGGCGGTGACCTTCCCCTTCAACCTGCTGCTCGGGATTCCGCTGTACCTGTGGTGGGCGAGGACGATGGCGGGGGTCTGAGCAGGACGCCGGGGTCGGCCGCGTCGCGAGGCGGGGTCGGCTCGGTGATGGCGGCCGACGACTCGTCGGCCGCTTCGTCTTGCGGTTCGCTGGCGGAAGCAGCCTCGGGCGGCGCCTCGCCAGCGTCGGCGGGTGATCCAGGCTTGGGCGAGGCGTCCGCGTCCGTGACGTCCGGCGACACCATCTCCAGCACCGTGGCCGAGGTGCGCATCATCGGTGTGAAATGCGCCGGTTCATCGACGATCTCGTCCTGGGTGCGGCGGAAGAGCAGGATGCAGAACAGCGCGAGCGGCACGAAGGCGAGCCCGAGGTGCAGCGGCAGCGCGAGGGCGCCGATCCAGCCCATCAGCGCGCCGGCGATCGACGGACCGGCGGCGGCACCCAGGCCATGCAGGAACAGCACGCCGGTGTTGCCCGACAGGATCTGGTCGTGGTGCAGGTGATCCACCAGGTGGGCGACCACGATCGGATAGATCGCGAACGCCATGCCGCCGTAGAGGAAGAGTCCCGCGAGCGGCACATGGGGCAGGTGGCCGAGGAGGGCGACGACGACCCCGGCGACTGCCGCGCCGCCCGCGGCCACGCCCAGGGCCAGGCGGCGGTCGCCCGCATCCGAGAAGCGCCCCATCGGCCATTGCAGCAGGGCGCCGCCGACGATGGCCGCCGTCATCAGCAGGCCGATGCCCGCGGCGTCGAGGCCGATGCGCTCGCCATAGACCGGGGTCAGGCTCCAGAACGCACCCATCGACAGCCCCGATGACAGCGCGCCGACGAAGGCCGCCGGCGCCGCGCGCCAGATCATGCCCAGCCGCGGCCGTGCGCGGGTGGCGATCTGCGGCTGCGGAAAGCGCGTCATCGTCACCGGCAGCAGCGACACGCAGACGAAGATCGCCGCCACCGCGAACAGGGTGAAGTTCATCGGCGTGTCCAGGCGCAGCAGTTGCTGCGCCCCGGCGAGCGCGGCGAGGTTCACCACCATGTAGACGGCGAACACCTGGCCGCGGCGCTCGGGCGCGGTCTGGTCGTTGAGCCAGCTCTCGATCACCGCGTAGAAGCCCACCAGGCCCATGCCGGTGAGCACCCGCAAGCCCATCCAGAACCAGGCATTCACCACCACCGCATGGAGCAGGATGCAGGCGGCCACGATGGCGCCGAAGAAGGCGAAGGCGCGGATGTGGCCCATGCGCCGGATCAGCGGCGGAGCGACGAAGGTGCCGAGGAAGAAGCCGAGGAAGTAGGTCGAGCCGATGAGGCCGAGCGTGGTGTCGGAGAAGCCCTCGAGGCTGCCGCGCAGCGAGACCACGGTGTTGAGCAGGCCGGAGCCGAGCAGGAGCAGGGCGATGCCGGAGAGGAGGGCGCCGATGGGGAGGAGGGTGGGTAGCATGGGCAGTTCGCGACCGTCGCCCGCGGCCGGGTAGGCTGCGGACCGGTGGCGCGTTGAATTTTTGTGCAAACATTTTACCCGTTTCTCGCTGCCGCCTGCTTGCCGCCCCCTCAGGCTGCCGGCCGGGCATGGGCCGCGGCGGACGAAACCCGATGCGCCCTATCAGCCCCGGCGGCTTGCCAAGCCTCGCCCGACTTGCTAAAAACCGTCCGGGCGTCGATCGATGCCTTCTTCACGCCGACGCGGGGACGACCCCGCCCGCCATGCGCCCCGGGCGCAGCGACCGTCGGTTTTTCAGCGGGACGACCCGCGTGACACTGATGCCAGGTCGCGTGGCCGGCATCGTCGCCCCGAGGAGTTCTCCGTGTCCGCCCCCAAACTGCGTTCCTTCCCCGACCGCCTGCGCCAGATCGCGCTGTTCGAGGTCGGCGGTCTGCTGCTGATCACGCCGCCGTTCGCATGGGCGAGCGGCGTGCCGATCACCGAATCGATCGGCCTGCTCGCCCTGCTCGCGCTCATCGCCGCGATCTGGAACGGCTGCTACAACACCTGCTTCGACTGGGTCGAAGGCCGTCTCACCGGGCGCACCGCCGACCGTCGTCCGTTCCGGCTGCGCGCCCTGCACGCGGTCGGCTTCGAGAGCGGCCTGCTGCTGATGACGCTGCCGGTCATCGTGTGGTGGACCGACCTGGGCTGGATCGAGGCGCTGATCGCCGACATCGGCCTGGCGATCACGTACACGATCTACGCCTTTCTCTTCAACCTGGGCTACGACCGCCTGTTCCCGATCGCGCCGGCCGCAGCGCCCGCGACCACGGACGCCGGCCCGCTCGCCACGGAGCGCTGAGATGCAGGCTGACGGGCAGGCGCGGATGGCGGTCGATACGGGTGTGGCGGGCGAGCGTGACGCCGACCTGAGCACGCTCAACACCTTCGGCCTGCGCGCGCGCGCCGCCCGCCTGCTGCGCCTGCGCTCGGCCGAGGCGCTGGCGGCTGCGCTCGCGACCGCGCCGCAGCAAGGGCCGCGGCTGGTGCTCGGCGGTGGCAGCAACCTGGTGCTGACCGGCGACTTCCCCGGCACCGTGCTCAAGGTCGAGATCGGCGGGCGGCGCCTGCTGCGCGCCGAGCCGACAGCGTGGATCGTCGAGGCCGGCGCCGGCGAGAACTGGCACGACTTCGTGCGCTGGACCCTGGCGCAGGGCTGGCCCGGGCTGGAGAACCTGTCGCTGATCCCCGGCACGGTGGGCGCGGCGCCGATCCAGAACATCGGCGCCTACGGGCTGGAGCTCGCCGAGCGCTTCGACTCGCTCGATGCGGTCGACCTCGACAGCGGCGCCGTCCGCAGCTTCGGCCTGGCGGACTGCGATTTCGGCTACCGCGACAGCGTGTTCAAGCGCAGCCCGGGCCGCTGGCTGATCACCGCGGTGCGTTTCCGCCTGCCGCGGCCGTGGCAGCCGGTCACACGCTATGCCGACGTGGCGCGCGAACTCGAGGCGCGCGGCATCGAGGCGCCCAGCGCACTCGACATCTCCGACGCGGTGATCGCGATCCGCCGCCGCAAGCTGCCCGACCCGGCGGAGATCGGCAACGCCGGCAGCTTCTTCAAGAACCCCGTGGTCGAGGCTGCGGCCTGCGCCCGCCTGCTCGCCGCGCACCCGGCGCTGCCGCACTACCCGCAGCCCGACGGCCGCGAGAAGCTCGCCGCCGGCTGGCTGATCGAGCAGGCCGGCTGGAAGGGGCGTGACCTGGGGCCGGTCGGCTGCTACGAGCACCAGGCGCTGGTGCTGGTCAATCGCGGCGGCGCCACCGGCGCCGACGTGCAGCGCATCGCCGCGGCCATCGTGGCCGAGGTCGAGGCGCGCTTCGGCGTGCGCCTGGAGCCCGAGCCGGTTTTCGTCTGAGCCTGCGGTCGCCGCGCGCCGCATCCCTGTCCGAAGGATCCGCACCATGTCCCGCACCCCCGACTCCCGCGCCGTCCTTGCCGCGCTGCGCACCGCCTTTGGCACCGACGAGGTCCTCGCCGGCGATGCCAGCCCGCGCCACCTCAAGGACTGGAGCACCGCGAGCGGCGGCGTGCCGCTCGCCATCCTGCGCCCGCGCAGTACCGACGAGCTGTCGCGCATGCTGGCGATCTGCCATGCCCACGGCCAGGCGGTGGTGCCGCAGGGCGGGTTGTCGGGCCTGGTCGGCGGCGCGGTGCCCGTGGGCGGCGAGGTGCTGGTGTCGCTCGAGCGCATGAACGCGATCGAGGACATCGACCTCGACTCCGGCACCGTCACCGTGCAGGCGGGCGCGATCCTGCAGACGGTGCAGGAGGCCTGCCGCGACGCCGGCGCGCTGCTCGCGGTCGACCTCGGCGCCCGCGGCTCGTGCCAGGTCGGCGGCAACGTATCGACCAACGCCGGCGGCAACCGCGTGATCCGCTACGGCAATACGCGCGACTCGGTGCTCGGCCTGGAGGTGGTGCTGGCCGACGGCACCGTGCTGCCGATGATGAACCGCATGGTCAAGAACAACGCCGGCATGGACCTCAAGCATCTGTTCATCGGCAGCGAGGGTGTGCTCGGCATCGTCAGCCGCGTGGTGCTCAAGCTGCAGCCGCTGCCGCAGGGCACCAGCACCGCGCTGGTCGCGGTGGCGGACTTCGGCTGCGCGCTGCGCTTCCTGCGCCATGCGCAGCAGAGCCTGTCGGGCCAGGTGAGCGCCTTCGAGATCATGTGGCGCGACTACCTCGACACCGCGATCGCCGCCAACCGCCTGCGCAAGCCCTTCGCCACCGACTATCCGGTGTATGTGCTCACCGACATGCACTGCGGCCAGCCGGAGACCGACGCGCAGCGCTTCGAGGCCATGCTGGAGGCGGCGATCGAGGCGGGCTGGATCCTGGATGCGGCGGTGGCGCAGTCGGTGGCCGACGCCGAGGCGCTGTGGGCGATCCGCGACGGCGTCGCCGAGGTGCTGCGCGAGTACGCGCCGACGCTGAACTTCGACGTCTCGGTGCCGGTGGCGAAGATCGGCGAGTGCGCGGCGCGCGTGCGCGCCAAGCTCGAGCGCGACTGGCCGCAGCTGAAGGCGCTGTTCTTCGGCCACGTCGGCGACGGCAACCTGCACGTGGTCGTATGCAAGGTGCCCGAGGACGCCGCCAGCGTGCATGCGATCGAGGACGCGGTGTACAGCGTGGTGCGCGACGAGGGCGGCTCGATCTCGGCCGAGCACGGCATCGGCCTGCTCAAGCGCGACTGGCTGCACTACTCGCGCAGCGCGGCCGAGCTCGCGCTGATGCGCACGCTCAAGCAGTCGCTCGACCCGCGCGGCATCCTCAACCCGGGCAAGATGCTGTGATCAGCTGACCTGGTCGGGCGGCCGCCGGCCGTCGAAGAAGGCGACCAGGTTGTCCACCACGCGCATGCCCATCGCCTCGCGTGTCTCGCGCGTGGCGCTGCCGAGGTGGGGCAGCAGCACGACGTTCTCCAGCGCGAGCAGGCCGGGGTGCACCTGCGGCTCGGCCTCGAACACGTCCAGGCCGGCGCCGGCCAGGCGCCCGTGCTGCAGGGCCGCGGCGAGCGCCGCCTCGTCCACCACGTCGCCGCGCGCGGTATTGATCAGGAAGGCGTGCGGCTTCATCGCCGCCAGGCGCGCGGCGTCGATCAGGTGGCGGTTGGCGCCGCCGCCCGGGCAGTGCAGCGAGACGAAATCGGCCTGCGCCAGCACGTCCTCGATGTGCTCGAGCTGCGTCGCCTGCAGCCCGGCGAGGGCCTCCGCGGCGACCGGGCTGCGGTTGAAGAACACGACCTGCATGCCGAAGCCGTGCTGCGCGCGGCGCGCCACCGCGATGCCGATGCGGCCCATGCCGATGATGCCCAGCGTCTTGCCGCTCAGCCGGGTGCCGACGAGGTGGGTCGGCCGCCAGCCGGTCCAGCGCCCGGCGCGCAGCTCGCGCTCGCCCTCGCCGGCGCGGCGCGCCACCATCAGCATCAGGGTCAGCGCGAGGTCGGCGGTGCAGTCGGTGAGCACGCCCGGGGTGTTGGTGACGACCAGGCCGCGTTCGCGCGCCGCGTCCACGTCGATGTGGCTGTAGCCGACGCCGTAGTTGGCGAGGATGCGCGCGCGCGGCGCCTCGACCGCGAGCACGCCGGCGTCGAGGCGGTCGGACACGGTCGGCAGCACGGCGTCGTGGGCGCGCAGCGCGGCGCGCAGTTCGTCCGCGGACAGGCGGTGGTCGTCGGCGTTGAGCGTGGTGTCGAACAACGCGCATAGCCGGCGCTCGACGGCGTCGGGCCAGCGGCGGGTGACGAGGATGCGGGGTCTGGGCATGGCAGGCGCCTCCGGGATGAGCGAGCGCGAAGCTTAGCGCGCGCGCTCCGGGGCGGCACCTGCCGCAGCGCGTCAGAGCACCTGGCGCGGCTGCTCGATGATGGTCTGGTAGACGAAGCTCTTCACCAGCATGCGGTCGTTTGCCTCGAGGTCGCGGAAGTCCAGCCCGTAGTGGTATTCGATACCCTCGTCGTCGACATCCTCGCGCACGTTGCGGATGTCGGCTTCGACGTCGAGCGGCGTGTCGACCTCGTGCAGCGGCAGCTCGAATCTGAGCCGCAGCTGGCCGTCACGCTCGCCGAGCGCGGCGCGCGTGCGCAGCAGCACGCCGGTGGCGCTGATGTTGAGCACGGTACCGGGCGCGCTGCGGCCGTCGTCGCCCACCACCGTCGCAGTGGCCGCGAGCTCGGTGCGCACCCGCGTTGCCTTGCGGATCACGCTGCCCTGGATGGTCTGGGGAAAGCTGAGGTGGACGTAATGGAAGGGCAGCCTGCACGCGCGCAGCACCGAGGCGCGAAAGGCGAAGGCGTTCTGGCGGGAGAACACGCGCACCACCACCATGTCGTTGTCGACCAGGTCGATGCGTTGGCGGCCGGCGACCGGGGCCGTGATCAGCAGGCTGCGGTTCTCCAGGTAGCCGACCACGCGCGAGAATGCGCGCCCCGCCCCGGTGCCGGAGGGGCATTCGATCTGCAGGCGGTCGCCGACGGCCAGTTGCATGTCTGCGAAGCTGAAGCCGCGATGCTCGCTCGGTGCTTCGAACGTGCTGTCCTCGTCCTGTGCTGGGGTGCTCGTCGTCTCGCTCATCGTCATCGTCCGTCTTGCCGCCCCGCACGCGTGCGCAGGGCCAGCGGCCTCAACCGGATCCGGGCCCTCCAGGGCTTTTGGGGGCGGTCGGAAGCCGGATCTCGAGTGCCATTGAATCGGGAAGACCACACGTGGACAAGGTCATTTGCCACGCAGGGCGCGCATTGGCGCGGGTGCGGCGCCACTTTTGCCGTGGCCGCGGGCGGATGGCCCGGCGGTCGCCGCGGCCGGCCTAGTCCTGGCCGGACAGCTCGGCGTAGCTGCGTGCCAGCGCGGCGGCGAGCCGGGCGGGGTCGTCGACGATGCGGTAGCCGCGGTGTCCGAAGATGCGGCGCACCTCGGCTTCGGAGGCGCGTTCCATGCTGAGGCAGAAGCAGCGCACGCCCTTGCGCCGCGCCTCGACCACCGCGCGCGCGGCGTCCTCGACCAGATGGCGGGCGTCGAATACGTCGATGTCGGACGGTGCGCCATCGGACAGCACCAGCAGCGTGCGCTGCGCGCTGCGCTCCTTCGCCAGCCGCGCCGTGGCGTGGCGCAAGGCCGCGCCCAGGCGGGTGGACAGGCCCGGCCGGGCGGCGCCCAGCACCGTCGCCGGGTCCGCTGGCACGGGCTGGCCGAAATCGAGCAGGCGCAGGTAATTTACCGCCTGCCTTCCATCCGAATCGAAGCCGGCGACTTCCAGCCGGTCCTCGCGCTCGCGCAGCGCATTCATCAGCAGCGCGGCGGCCTCGCGTTCCAGATCCAGCACGCTGCGCCCGCAGGGCTGCAGGTCCGCCGTGGAGGCGGACAGGTCGAGCAACAGCAGCAGGCTGGTGCGCAGCGCCGTGCGGCCGTTGCGGCGAAACAGGCGCGGGTCCGGCGCCAGCCCCAGCCGGCGGTCGATGAAGACCTCGGTGGCGGCGTCCAGGTCCAGCTCGTCGCCTTCCCACTGGCGGCGGATGCGCTGGTTGCGGTCGGGGCGGCGGCTGCGCGCCAGCCGCAGCGGCGCGCGGGCGGGGGACGTCGGAGCCGAGGCCGGGGCGGGCGGCACGGCGTGCTCGATCACGGTGCACCAGTTGTCGCGGGCGCGCTCCAGGCGGTAGTGCCATTCCGGGTAGTCGTGGCGGGCGAGTTCGGGCAGGGGCGTCGGGTCCGAGGCTGCTTCGGGTGCCTGCGGCGGCGCGGACTGCAGTTCGCCCTGCGGTGGCGGGCGGCGCAGCGTGGCTTCGGCCTGCTCGGCGTCGGCGCCGTGCGCCCACAGGTGGCTGTTGTCGTCGTGCCAGGGCAGGGGCGGGGCGTAGGTCTGCAGGTTCATGCGCACGCGCAGCTGGCCGAGGTCGTTGGCAAGCACCGACACCACGTCGCGGAAGGACTCGGCATCCTCCAGCCGCCCGGCCTGCGCCTCGAACAGTGCGCGGCCCTTGCGCACCCAGGCGTTGTCGTCGTCGGCCTGCGGGTCCAGCAGCATGCGTTGCAGGCGGGCGACCAGGGCCTCGAAGCCCAGTTGCGGCGGCTCGGGCTGGCTGCGCAGCAGGCGGTGGAACAGGCGACCGAGGCCGGGGTGGCGCTGCATCAGCAGGCGGTCGACGCGCACGTCCTCGATGGCGCCGGCCAGCGCCAGGCTCATCGGCTTTCGCTTCCCGGCCGGTTGGCGGCGTGGCGAATGGCGCAGGTGGCCGATGGCGTGCAGCGTGGCGGCGAGGTGGAGGTCGTGCAGCAGCGTTTCCCCGGGGGCCGCCCCATGCGTGGCCCCACTCGCGGCCCACGCCGTCGGCGCCTCGGGCAGCAGCAGGGTGGCGCCGTGCAGCACCGGGCGCGGCGCGGGGCCGTCCTGCGGCGGGCGGTCCAGCGCCTGCACGTCGCCGTCGTCGATGCCGAAGGCGTGTATCACGTGGCCGAGCGCGGCCAGGCGCGGGGTGAGGCGGTCGATGCCCGTCACCGGCCACCAGGTCGCGGGCAGCTCAGAAGGCCGATTCAAGGATCGCCCCCAGCGCACGCTGCATGTCGGGGTCGTCGGTGATCGGGGCGGTCATCGCCATGCGGCAGCTGTCGACCGGCGGCAGGCCGTCGCGGATCAGCACCCCGGCGTAGATCAGCATGCGGGTGGAGATGCCCTCGTCCAGCCCGCGCTCGCGCAGGCGGCGCGACTGGCGGGCGATGTCGACCAGCCTTGCGGCCAGCGCGCGGTCGATGCCGGCCTCGTGGGCGACGATGTCGGCCTCGGCCTCCGCTGCCGGGTAGTCGAACTCGAGCGCGGCAAAGCGCTGGCGGGTGGATTGCTTGAGGCTCTTGCTGTGGCTCTGGTAGCCGGGGTTGTAGGACACGACGAGCTGGAAGTCGGGATGCGCGGCGACGATCTCGCCCTTCTTGTCCAGCGGCAGGATGCGGCGGCTGTCGGTGAGCGGGTGGATCACCACGGTGGTGTCCTGGCGCGCCTCGACCACTTCGTCCAGATAGCAGATGGCGCCGTGGCGCACGGCGGTGGTGAGCGGGCCGTCGTGCCAGCGCGTGCCGTCGGCGTCGAGCAGGTAGCGGCCGACGAGATCGGCGGCGCTCATGTCCTCGTTGCAGGCCAGGGTGATCAGCGGCTTGCCGAGGCGCCAGGCCATGTATTCGACGAAGCGCGTCTTGCCGCAGCCGGTCGGGCCCTTGAGCACCAGCGGCAGGCGGTGGGCGTAGGCGTGCTCGTAGAGGGCGATCTCGTGGCCGGTGGGATGGTAGTAGGGCTCGGCGGTGAGGCGGTAGGGGGTGAGGTCCATGGCGTTCGTCCGGGTGGGCGCGCCCGACACCCCGCAGGGCATCGGGCGGCCGAAGCGGCAATCAGCGATGGGCTGGCGGCTGGTTGGGGATGCCCTCGATTGGGCATTCCGGCGTGCCCACGGTGGAGCGGGTGATCGCCTCCACCTTCTTGCGCGTGCCTTCCGGGTCGTTGATCCACTCGCCGTAGAAGCTGTAGGGGCAGGCGGCGACGCCGGTGGGTTCCTCGCCGGAGTTGATCTTGCCGGTGTAGCCGCGGTGCAGCAGCTTGAAGAGGTGGTTCTGCGACTGTGCGTTCTTGCGGAAATCGCGGATCAGGCTGGTGGAGAGCTCGGCGTACTGGATGCCCATCTCCTCCTCGCCGCATTCGCCCAGCGTGCGGCCGTCGAAGCCGACGATGGCCGAATGGCCGAAGTAGGAATACACGCCGTCGAAGCCGGTGGCGTTGGCCACGGCGACGTAGCAGTTGTTCATCCACGCCATCGCCTTGGCCACCATCACCTGCTGGTCCTTGGCCGGGTACATGTAGCCCTGGCAGCGCACGATCAGCTCGGCGCCCTTCATCGCGCAGTCGCGCCAGATCTCGGGGTAGTTGCCGTCGTCGCAGATGATGAGGCTGATCTTCATGCCCTTCGGGCCGTCGGACACGTAGGTGCAGTCGCCCGGATACCAGCCCTCGATCGGCACCCAGGGCATGATCTTGCGGTACTTCTGCACGATCTCGCCCTGGTCGTTCATCAGGATCAGCGTGTTGTAGGGCGCCTTGTTGGGGTGCTGCTCATGGCGCTCGCCGGTCAGCGAGAACACGCCCCACACCCTGGCCTTGCGGCAGGCGGCGGCGAAGATCTCGGTCTCCTCGCCCGGCACGGTGGCGGCGGTGTCGTACATCTCCTCGGGGTCGTACATGATCCCGTGGGTCGAATACTCGGGAAAGATCACCAGATCCATGCCCGGCAGGCCCTGCTTCATACCCACCACCATGTCGGCAATCTTGCGCGCGTTGTCCAGCACCTCGGCCTTGGTGTGCAGGCGCGGCATCTTGTAGTTGACCACCGCAACGCCCACGCAATCGGCGCTGCTCGAAATATCTCCGTGTCTCATGGATTAGGTCTCCCGGTGAGGCGGGTTGCAAAGGGTGTGGCCTCATTGTCGGGAGGGTGGTGCGCTGCACAAATACGTTGTTTGACGTATCGGGGTGGGGAGTGCGCTAAGCTTCAGATGCTTAACCGCTATTGGGAGAGTCCGTGGCGCCGACCGTTGTCCGTGATGGCCCTTTTCGGCTTTTCTTTTTCTCGAGGGAAGAGTCGAGGATGCATGTCCATGTCGCTCATCCGCATGGCGAAGCCAAGTTCTGGCTGTCTCCGACACTGATGCTTGCGACGCATACCGGACTTTCAGAGCGCGAACTTGTCGAAGCTGAGCGAATCGTCGCTCGTCACCTTCAGGAGGTCATCGATGCCTGGCGCGAACACTTCGGTGGCTGAGGTCACCCACATCTCGAAGAACGGATTCTGGCTTCTGCTCGATGACGAGGAGCTTCTGTTGCCGTTTTCCGACTTTCCGTGGTTTCGGCAGGCCACGATCGAGCAGCTGACCACGATCGAATGGCCAAGCGCGGATCATCTGTATTGGCCGATGCTGGATGTCGATCTGTCCGTCGAGTCGATCCGGTGTCCTGAGAAGTTTCCGCTCATCTCTGCGATCAGCCAAGGCTGAGCCTTGAGCGCGGGGTCGAGCGTAGCCCCCTGTTGAGCGTCACTGATTCCAGGGGTTGAAGACCTCGACGGGCAGACCGGCGAAATCCTTGGTGTTGCGTGTCACCAGTACCAGATCGTGTTCCAGGGCGGTCGCTGCGAGCAGGCTGTCGATCGTGGGCAGCGGTCGTCCGGCTGCAGCGACCAGACGCCCCCAGCGATCGGCCACTGCGCCATTGATGTCGAGGATGCGCCCGGTGAAGAAGGTGGGGAGATCCGTTTCGAGCCAATCGATCAGCGTCTGCTTTCGAACTTCGTCACCCACGCCTTCAATGCTCTTGCGGATCTCGCCGAGCGTCAGCACAGAGAGATGCAGGGTGGTGGGCGGCCGCTGCGAAAACCAGGCGACCACGCCGGGGTCTGGAGACTTGCGCCGCAGTTCGGACAACACGTTGGTGTCGATCAGGTAGCTCAAAACAAGACCTCGCGCGTCAGGCTCTGCTCGCGTTCGAGGGCTATGTCGTCTGTTCCGAACAAGGGTGAGCGTCGCATGAAGTCCACCAGCGAGTCCTGCGCCTGTGACAACCGATCAAAAGTTTCGCGCGAGATCACCACTGCGACTGACTTGCCGTGCAGGGTGATGTCCTGGGGCTGGGTCTGGGCGCGCTTGACCAACTCCGACATGCGCGCCTTAGCTTCCTGCATCTGCCAAGTCTGCATTGTGTTTCTCCTTTTTCTGACTAGTATGGTCAGATTTTAGTGGCGGTCCGGTCAACACTCAAGTCGCGACGCAGGCGCTTTCCCGGCATGGCCCCAGTAGAGCGGCTCCAGCATCTTCCTCAAGCGTGCCCACGATCTAGGAGGTGAGTGCCTCCGGACCCTTGCAGATGGTGTCCGGGTCGTTGAATCGCCCGCCGTCGGGGCGCTGTCTGCGGCGGCGTCGTTTGTAGAGTGATGCTCTGGGGCGCAGGCGGCGGGTTGTCGGCCGGTGCGGTCATCCGGCCCGCAGCACCATTACCGATATGGAATGACCGTTTCCGCGGTTCCCCGACTTCCGTGAGCGACCCAATCCGGCCAGTCAGCTCGCTCCTGAGCGGCCGCTCGGCCAAATCCCGTCTCTGCGAACTGGAACTCTACAAAGCGGCCGTTGGTGACCTCACCCAATCGGCCATCACCTGCCGTTGGAGATCCGGCCAGGATTTCCCTCGCTGGATCGTCTTGGGTGACCGGTTTACGGCGGCCAACTTGAACCCCGCCTTGGCTCAACCCGGCCAGGAGCTGACCTTGGTCAATTGGGCATGCAACGCCTGCTTATGAATCGCTGAGCAGTCAGTTGGCAAAGACGCTATTCGGCAATTAGCGAGCAGCCGGGGGGAGTCTCTTGGAACGCGTCTTCAAGCACTCGGCGTAGGCTTCGTGCCGCATCCCTCAGCTGCTCATTCGAGAAGCCACCAAAGCCAAGCATCAAACCGGATAGCGGTAGATTGCTGGAGCACATCGCCGACAAGGCTCGTAACGCAACCCCTGCTTTGTTGGCAGCCTTCGCTACGGCCACATCGTCTAGCCCATTGGGAAGCCAGGCAACGATATGCATTCCTTGGTCAGCCGGCTGGATACACAGCTCGGGCAGTTCAACTTGCAATGCATCAATCAGCGCCCGGCGTCGCTCGCCGTAGATGGCGCGAATCCGCCGGATATGAGTCTCGAAGTAGCCTTCTTTCATATAGGCCGCGATGACATGTTGTTCTGTCAATGGCGAACCTCGACCCATCAAAGCTCGCGCCCCGACAAAGGCATTCGCCAAGTAATCAGGCACCACGACGTACCCTAGCCGAAGCGACGGCGCCAAGACCTTGCTGAATGTCCCCAGATAGATGACCCGGTT
This sequence comes from Thauera sp. JM12B12, assembly GCF_039614725.1. Classification (NCBI taxonomy): domain Bacteria; kingdom Pseudomonadati; phylum Pseudomonadota; class Betaproteobacteria; order Rhodocyclales; family Zoogloeaceae; genus Thauera; species Thauera sp. JM12B12. The sequence continues at coordinate 537,843 of NZ_CP154859.1, forward strand.
GTTATCCAAGCCTTGCATGGCAGGAAACGGTTGGCCGGCATAGCGCAACTCACTGTCGTAGTCGTCTTCGACTATCCATCCACCAGACTTTCTTGCCCATTCGATGAGTGCCAGGCGTCTAGGCATGCTCAGTGGCATTCCCATCGGGTACTGGTGCGAAGGGGTTACAAAGGCAGCCTTGGCCGCGGGGCACATCTCCAGGGCTCGGGCCACATCGAAACCTTGGCTATCTACCGCGATTCGCTGCACTTCGATGCCGCGCTCTTCGAGTACCGAAGTCAGTCCCGGGTAGGCGGGGTCCTCAGCCCAAGCAGCATCTCCCGGTGACAGCAACACCCGGGCAGCCAGATAGAGTCCCTGCTGCGTACCTTCGGTGATGATGATGTTCTTTGGGCCACAGCGAACAGCGCGTGCTTTCCGGAGATAGTCCGCAATCGCTTCTCGCAAGGTCAGCAGGCCACTGGGGTCACTGTAACCTGACGGCGCCGCGACTTGCGATGCCCGCACTCGGTTACTGAGCCGCCGCCAATGGTCATCCATCGCCACGGCCCCCTCTGGCACGGCAACGGAAAATGGTATTGAGGGCAGTGGCGCCAAGCGCTCGACAATGGCTGCATAGCGTGCTGCGGCCTTGGGCGGAGACGGTATGGAATCCGTATGTTCCACTGAACTGCGATGAACGGCTGCATTCGGCTCATGAAGCGTAGCCGCTACCCGTGTGCTGGCACCGGGCTGTGCATCCAGACACCCTTCGGCCATCAACTGCTCGTAGGCTTCCGTCACGGTACCCCGTGAAACGCCCAAGGACTCGGCCAAAGCCCTGGTGGATGGCAGCCGCTCGCCAGCAGCCAACTCCCCTCTGGAGATAGCGTTGCGCAGCGCTTCGGCCAGTTGCCGGCCAATTCCGCCTCGGGTGCGGTCAATCGCTCCAAGGGCAGGAATCTCTATCAACAACTGACGACGCGGCATAAGCAGGCTCCCCTTGTGCAGAAAACTGGACCATTTAATTCATGGGTAACTGGCTCTTAATAATAGTCCGGTTTGCCGGAAAAATGCACCCACGAATTGACTGATGAAAGGAACCGAAATGCACTGCCCATCTATGTTTAGAGAAGAGCGTCTTGATGTTCTCCATGACCTGGTTTCCGCACACCCCTTAGCTACGCTGATTACCGCCGGGAGCAATGGCCTGATGGCAAACCTGATTCCCTTCACGCTTCACGTCGGAGGGGAACACGGGATACTGCGTGCACATCTGGCGCGGGGAAACAAGCAACTGGACGCTCTTCGTGAGGGAGCCGAGGCATTGGTGGTTTTCCAAGGCCCCGAATGCTATGTGACACCCTCGTGGTATCCGTCCAAAGCTGAAAACGGCAAAGTCGTGCCAACTTGGAACTTTGCGATGGTCCAGGTTCGCGGCAAACCGGTGGTCTTTGATGATGCGACCTGGGTTCGGGCGCAAATCGACGAAATGACCAACAACCATGAGCGTCAACGCGAACATCCCTGGAAGGTCTCCGATGCCCCGCAAGACTTTATCGCGGCACAACTCAAAGCCATTGTGGGAATCGAGATTCCCATCAGTTCAATCGAGGGGAAGTGGAAGGTGAGTCAGAACCGTTTGCCTGCCGACCGCCAGGGCGTCATTGACGGATTAAGGGCTGAGCAGGTTTGTCCGTCGATGTTGGCTGCGATGGAGGTGCGATAGAAACCAAGGGCGGTCCGTTATCAACGCGAAGCAGCCAGTACCCCTGGTTGCCGCGAACGGCCGGATTGGGTCGCGACGCGGCCGACGACTCTTCATGTTTGCTGCCGTAAAGCGGTCAGTGAGATTTCACGTCCGATAAGCGGTCGCTCGCCATCGAGTGTTGTCGACCCACTGCTGCCGTTCGATGCTCCCGGAAGCCGTCGGACGCGCGGATCTCGATGTCACTCGCTTAGCTTCCGGGAAGCAGACGTTCGTGGCCCCCGGGACGCGGCCATGAACGGCGGGGCGTGCATCCCGCTTGAATGACCGGGTGTTGGCCGACGCTGAACAAGCCGTCCAGCGCACGGGCGTCAAGGTGTGGAGGCTTGTTCTGACCGGACGTGCGACTCGTAGAGTTCGAGCGGCAGTCCATCAGGATCGGCAAAGAACGTGAAGCACCGGCCGGTGTACTCATCGACCCGCACGGGTTCCACCGCAACGCCTCGCGACTCGAGCCAAGCCTTGGCCTGCGCCACGTCATCGACGGCAAACGCCAGGTGCCGGAGCCCCTGTGCCTCGGGTCGCGATGGGCGCGGCGGTGGCGACGGGAACGAGAACAGTTCGATCTGGCTGCCATCGGGCAGGGCCAGATCGAGCTTGTGTGATTGGCGTTCCACGCGAAAGTGCTCCGCCACCACGCGCAAGCCCAGCAGGTTCACGTAGAAGTCCTTCGACCGCGCGAAATCCGAGCAGATGATGGCGACGTGGTGGATCCGGCGCAGCTGGAGCATGGCGTTCAGTCAGTTCACAGCAGGGTGCGACCGGCCACCGGCGGCCGGTGGGCTGCCCAGGCGGATGCGCATGATGCGGAAGTTGGGCTCGGCCTTGTCGAAGTCCATGCGGCCCGAGAAGGCATGGTTGAGGTGGTTGGTCGAGACCCACAGACTGCCTTCATGGTCAAACGCCATCGTATCGGGCCAGATCCATTCGGGGCCTTCGGCCACGGTCGTCACGGTCAGGCTGCGGGGGTCGATCCGCTGCACGCGGTTGAGGGTGACGTTGGTGGCGTAAACGGCGCCGTCACGGCCCACTGCGATGCCATCTGAACCACCGCCGATCCGGATCGGACCCGTGACCTGCCGCGCGATGTCTGCGTCGCGCAGTGCGCCATCGCGCAAGTGCCGAGTCTCGACACGGTAGACCGCATCACCCGTGGTGATCGACCAGTACAGGTGTTGGCCGTCCGGGCTGAGCGCGATGCCATTGATGCCGACCTTGAGCGCCACGCCGGGAAGCGCCGGTTCGCCATTGACCTGCAGTGGGCGATCTGGGTCGTCACCGGTAAGTGGCGAGCGGTCGAGCACGCGGCGGGCCGTGCCGGTCTTCAGATCCAGCACGATGATGCCTCCAGCGGCGCCGCCTTCGGCGCGGCTGCCGCTGTCGCTGATGTAAGCCACCTGCCGGCGCTCATCCAGGGCAATGTCGTTCAGGAAGCTCGTGGCGGGATCAGCCACGGCATCGGGCAAGGCGATGCGCCGCAGTTCGCGGCCGCTGTCGAGGTCGAAGACCACCAGCTTTTGGCCCCCTGCCGCGGCACGAGTCTCGCCACCGGTGTAGCCCATGTCCAGCGCCCACAGGCGGTTGTGGCTGTCGATGGTGAAGCCGAGCACGCTGCGCAAGCCTTCGGGCCGTGTGGCGTCGTTGGCCTCCCAGGTCGGGTAAGGCTGCAGCACCGATTGGCCGTTCTTCGACACCACGAGATTGAGTGTGGCCGGCACACGGGGATCCAGGATGCGGGCCACGCTCGCGAACACGCGGCCCTGACGATCGACCTTGATGCCGTAGAGCGGCGCTTTGGTGTAAAGCCGCTCGGCCTCAAAGGCCTCCCGCTGCGCCGACGTGGGGAAGTCCCACTTCGTGCGGGCCCAGGCATGGCGCACTTCCACGCCGGATTGCGCTGCCCCGGCAGGCGCCGCCAGCACTTGGGCGGATGCGCTCAGCAAAGACAAAGCACTGACGGTCGTCCACGCCAACGAGGCGGCGGCCGACGAGATGAGTTGTTTCAGGTTCATGTCGATTCCAATCACCGCGATCCGTGGATGGCGGCGTCCGTGATGAAGATTCAGCGCGCGTGGCTGGCCCGGTAGCGATCCAGCCAATGGGCGTAGGGCGGCGGCAGCACCCAGGCCGCCTGGGCCTGACCCAGCGCCTGCGCGGCGGCATAGGGCCAATGCGGATTGGCGAGGTGCGCCCGCCCCATGAGGGCGAGATCGAGTTGGCCTTGCGCGATGGCGGCTTCCGCCACCGCCGGGTCCTCGAAGCCCCAGGCCGAGGAAACCGGCAGGCCCGCCTCGCGGCGGACCCGTGCCGCGACCGGCCCCAGGAAGCCGGGACCCCAGGGCACCTGCGCCTTTGGCGTGGAGAAGCCAACGCTGACACTGAGCAGGTCCAGACCTCCCGCCTTGAACTGGCGCGACAGCGAGATCGACTCAGCCAAGGTGCGCTCGTCGTCACCGTCGTACTCGATGACGCCAAGCCTTGCCGTCAACGGCAGCCGCTCAGGCCAGATGCCGCGCACCGCACGCAGCGTGTCGAGCAGGAAGCGGCTGCGGTTCTCGAGGCTGCCGCCGTAGGCATCGTCACGCGCGTTGGCATGGGTGGAAAAGAAGCTCTGTCCCAGGTAGCCATGGGCGAAGTGCAACTCCAGCCACTCGAAGCCAGCATCGCGCGCACGGCGTGCGGCGGCCACGAAGTCCAACTGCACACGCTGGATGTCATCGAGATCCATGGCGCGCGGTACGCGGTCCAGATGGCCACCGAATGCAATCGCCGACGGCGAGATCGGCTGCCAGGCGGTGGCATCACCCTCTGGGATGTGGTCGTCGCCCTCCCATGGGCGATGGGCGCTGGCCTTGCGCCCAGCGTGTCCGATCTGGATGCCGGGAACCGCACCGGCGCGCCGGATCGACTGCGCGATGGCAGCCAGGGGCTCGGCTTGGGTGTCGTTCCACAGGCCCAGGCAGGCCGGTGTGATCCGACCCTCGGGTGACACGGCGGTTGCCTCGACGGTCACCAGCCCGGCGCCGCCACGCGCCAGCGTGGCGTAGTGCGTGTGGTGCCAGTCGTTGGCCAGGCCGTCCTGGGCCATGTACTGGCACATGGGCGGCACGCCGATGCGGTTGCGCAAGGTCAACCCCTTGAGCTTCAGCTGTTGGAACAGGGCTGCCACGGTTGCTCTCCAGGTGCGGTTGAGATCGGCAGGCTTCAGCGGCCCGACAGCGCCACCAGCAGCTCTTGCGCCACCAGGTGCGACGACTGCGGGTTCTGCCCGGTGATCAACTGGCCGTCGCGGATCGCAAAGGCTTGCCAGTTGCCCGTGCCCTCGAAGCGCCCACCCAGTTCGCGGAGGCGCGTCTCCAGCATGAAGGGCACCACCTTCTCCAGGCCCACGGCCACTTCCTCGGCGTCGGTGAACGAGTTGACGCGCAGGTCCTTCACGATGGATTGCCCATCGGGACGCTTGGCCGTGACAAGGCCCGCCGCACCATGGCAGACCGAAGCGATCAGCTTCTTGGCCGCAAAGGCGCGCTCGACGGCACGGGTCACGCCAGCGTCGACGGGCAGGTCCCACATCGTGCCATGGCCACCCGGGAAGAACAGGGCATCGAACTCGGCGCCGTCGAAGGCCGAAGCCTTGGGCGTCGCGGCAATGCGCGCCTGCAGGGCGGTATCGGCCAGGAAGCGCTCGACCACCGGGTCGTTCTGGCCAACCGGCTTGACGCTGCCCGGGTCAATGGGTGCGGGGCCGCCGGCCGGCGAAGCCAGCGTCACCTCGACGCCGGCATCGGCCAGCGCGTAGTACGGCACCGCCAACTCTTCAGCCCACAGGCCCGTGGGCTTGCCGGTGTCGCCCATGCGGGCGTTGGAGGTGACGATCATCAGGATGCGCGAAGTCATGGGGTTTCCTTTGGGAGTTGCCGCGCCACCGTGGCGCGATGGGAAGGACTGTATTGATTCGGTCGCATCTCATAAACTGAACCAGTAGAACTTCATTCATTACAGTCTTGAACAAATGACGCGCACCTTCGAGCCCGTGCAACTGGGCAGCATCGAGTTGTTCTGCAAGGCCGCCGAGCTGGGCAGCTTCACCGGTGCGGCCGAGTCGCTGGGCCTGACGCCAGCGTCGGTGAGCCGCTCCATCAGCCGCCTGGAAACGCGCCTGGGGGTGCGTCTGTTCAACCGAACCACGCGCAGCGTGCGGCTCACGCCGGGTGGCGAGCTCTACCACGCCCAGTGCCAGCAAGCGCTGGAGCAGATCGCCGAGGCCGAACGCGCGCTGACCGGACAGCAGGCAGAGCCCAAGGGACTGGTGCGCGTGAGCGTGGGCACCGTGTACGGTCACCACCGCGTGGTGCCGGTGCTGCCCGGTTTCATGTCGGCCTACCCGGGTGTGGAAGTCGAGCTCAACGTCTCCAACCGCAACGTCGACTTCGTCGAGGACGGGTACGACCTGGCCATCCGCCTGGGCGAGCCCAAGGACTCGCGGCTGGTGTCTCGCAAGTTGGAGGAGGCCACCGTCGGCATCTTCGGCTCACCGGCCTACCTGCGCCGGCGGGGCAAACCCAAGACTCTGGACGAGTTGCGCCAGCACGACTTGATCCAGTTCGTGGTGCCCAGCACGGGCCGGCCGATGCCCTGGATCCTGCGCACTCCCGAGGGCGAGGAGCTCGACTTCAGCTTCAAGAGCCGCCAGCGGGTGCACGAAGACGTGCTGGCCGGCGTGGGCTGGGCGGCCGCAGGCGGCGGGCTGTTCCAGATCTACCACTTCGTCGCCCGCGAGGCTGTGAAGGCCGGTCATCTGGTCGAGGTGATGCAGGGCCACGGTGGCCGATCCCGGCCGTTTCATGTGCTCTACCCGCAGAACCGGCACCTGTCGGCCCGGGTGCGTGCTTTTGTGCAGCATCTGGCAGAGGCCGTTGCGCCGTCCACGCGCCGAGCCTGAACTCGACGGTAAAGCTTCAACAGCCCCTGCTCAGCCGCGAGCGGCTCGTGATGGCGCAGGCCTGGTCTTGGGCTACGCCAGCTTGACGATCTCGCAGATCGACGCGGAGGTGCGCCGCTTGAGTGAGGCAGTGAAGCTGGTTCAGGCAAAGCTGCCAATCAGGCAGCGGGATTGATCGTGTGTCGAGCCGGACTTGTCACGATCTCGCTGCCGCAAACCCGCCGTTCATCGGCGCCCTGAGCCAAGATCTTCGCCCGTGTCGGGGAGGACGCCTTATGGCCGAGGCGCGACGACGAGGCACTCCGATTCGTCGCCATAAAGCTGCCGCTCGCCGCCGCGATCGGGCAAGAGTTTGGAGCCCGCCGCGAAGGACAGCAACTGGCCGGGTCGAGCCAAGGCGGGGTTCAAGTTGGCCGCCGCAAACCGGTCACCCAAGACGATCCAGCGAGGGAAATCCTGGGCGGATCTCCAACGGCCGGTGATGGCCGAATGTGTGAGGTCGGGCTGAGTGCCCCAGAGCTGTCGTTGGCGATCAGGCGGAGGTCGCCCTAGGCGACCGTTCAGGCCGAGGAGGGGCTGATGGCTGGGGACGGGAAGAAACTCATCCGAAACACCGCCGCTGAGTTCCTGATCTTCACCGGTCAGGCCAGCGGGCAGGGCGTCGAGGCTCGGCCTGAGGATGAAAGCGTTTGGTTGCCGCAGAAGCTGATGGCCGAGCTATGTGCCCTGGATGTCCGCACCGTCGATGAACACCTGAAAAACATCTACTAGTCTGGCGAGCTGGTGCGCGAGGCAACTCGGCTTAGATTCCGCCCTTGCGTCCCCCTCAATGACTAATCATCCACGGCCTTTTCGTCGGAAACGCCTTCGACCCATCCGCCGCCCTCACCGTCGACGTCGACGGCTTCCCACTACAACACCCGCACCCCGGTCCATGCTTGTGCCGCGTCGCATATTCCGCGCTGGTCATCGGCGCATGGGCCGCGCGTTCGTTGGTGGCATGCGCGCTGCGGGTGGCGCCGTCCATCGTGGCCAGCGTCGGCGCGCTGAGCATGACGCGGTAGGCCTCCGCGCCGCAGTGGGGGCAGGCGCAGGGTTCGTTGCGCGCGCTCATGGGGCGCAGGGCGGAGAAGTCGCCGCAGTCTTCGCAGAAGTATTCGTAGGTCGGCATGGTGGGCTCCCGGTGGCGGTGCCCGCCGCGCGGGCTGCGGCGGCGGGCGGGGCTGGGGTGAAACGGGCTCAGGTCTTGTCGTAGGCGATCGGCATATCGACCGCGCCGGTGATGAACTTGGTCGGCCCTTCGGCGGTGGGGTTGATGTCGAAGTCGAAGATCTCGGTGGGCAGCCACAGCGTGGCGCAGGCGTTGGGGATGTCGACCACGCCGCTGATATGACCCTGCACCGGCGCGGTGCCGAGGATGGAGTAGGCCTGGGCGCCGGAGTAGCCGAACTTCTTCAGGTACTCGATGGCGTTGAGGCAGGCCTGGCGGTAGGCGACGTGCACGTCCAGGTAGTGCTGCTTGCCCTGCTCGTCGACCGAGATGCCTTCGAAGATCACGTAGTCCTTGAACTGCGGGGTGATCGGGCTGGGCTTGAAGATCGGGTTCTTGATGCCGTACTTGGCCATGCCGCCCTTGATCAGGCTGACCTTCATGTGCACCCAGCCGGCCATCTCGATGGCGCCGCAGAAGGTGATTTCGCCGTCGCCCTGGGAGAAGTGCAGGTCGCCCACGGACAGGCCGGCGCCCTTCACATACACCGGGAAGAACACGCGCGAGCCGCGCGACAAGTCCTTGATGTCGCAGTTGCCGCCGTGTTCGCGCGGCGGCACGGTGCGGGCGCCTTCGGCGGCGGCCTTGTCGCGCGCTTCGCCCTGCAGCTTGCCGAGGTGGGCGGTGGGGGCGCAGGGCGGGTTGGCCAGCGGCGGTACGCGGTCGGGCTGGGTGGCGATGAAGTCCACCTCGCGCTCGTTCCACATGTCGAGCATCTTCTGGTCGGGCAGGCAGCCGATCAGGCCGGGGTGGATGAGGCCGGGGAAGCGCACGCCGGGGATGTGGCGGCTCTTGGTGAACATGCCCTCGAAGTCCCAGATCGACTTCTGCGCATGCGGGAAGTGCTCGGTGAGGAAGCCGCCGCCGTTGTTCTTCGAGAAGAAGCCGTTGAAGCCCCACAGGCTGTCGTCCTTGGCGCCGATGTCGAGCAGGTCGACCACCAGCAGGTCGCCGGGCTCGGCGCCTTCGACGCCGACCGGGCCGGACAGGAAGTGCACGGTGGACAGGTCCACGTCGCGCACGTCGGAGGCGTCGTCGTCGTTCTTGATGGCGCCGCCGGTCCAGTCGTAGGTCTCGAGGACGAAGTCGTCGCCGGGCTTCACCCAGCACGCCATCGGGATGTCCGGGTGCCAGCGGTTGTGCACCATCTCGTTCTCGTACGGGGACTGCTTCAGGTCGACCTTGATCAGCGTTTCAGGCATGGCACACCTCTTTTTGGTGGGTTACACGGAGAGGAACTGCTTGATGTGGGCTTCGTCGGTGTCGGCGCGCGCGCTTTCATGGACGAGGCGTCCGCCTTCGATGACGAACAGGCGGTCGGCCACGTCCATCGCGAAGGAAAGGACCTGTTCGGACACGACGATGGTGATCTTGCGGATCTTGCGGATCTCGTTGAGCGCCTTCGCGATGTCCTTGATGATCGAGGGCTGGATGCCCTCGGTGGGTTCGTCGAGCAGCAGCACCTTGGGGTCGGTGACGAGCGCGCGGGCGATCGCCAGCTGCTGCTGCTGGCCGCCGGAGAGGTTGCCGCCCTTGCGCCGGCGCATGTCCCACAGCACCGGGAACAGCGCATAGATCTCGTCGGGCACCTTCTTGACCTTGGCGTTCTCCAGGCCGGTGTGGATGTTCTCCTCGACGGTGAGGGTGGGGAAGATCATCCGCCCCTGCGGCACGTAGGCGATGCCCTTTGCCACGCGGCGAAAGCTCTCGTCCTTGCCGACTTCCTGGCCGTCGACCTCGACGCTGCCGGACTTGAGCGGCAGCACGCCCATCAGCGACTTGAACAGCGTGGTCTTGCCCATGCCGTTGCGGCCCATGATGGCGACGGCTTCATTGCGTTCGGCGGCGAACGAGATGCCGTGCAGCGCCTCGCTCTGGCCGTAGTTCACGACGAGGTTGGATACCTTGAGCATGGTGTTCTCCGAGGAGGTTCAGTTGCCTGGGCTCAGTGGCCTAGATAGACGTCGATGACCTTGGGATCGGACTGGACCTTGTCCATCGAGCCTTCGGCGAGGATCTTTCCCTGGTGCATCACCGTGACCTTGTGGGCGATGCGGGCGACGAAATCCATGTCGTGCTCGATGACGATCACCGACCGGTTCTGGCAGATGCGCTTGAGCAGGTCGGCGGTCAGTTCGCGCTCGCGTGCGCTCATGCCGGCGATGGGCTCGTCGAGCATCAGCAGCTCGGGGTCCTGCATCAGCAGCATGCCGATCTCCAGCCACTGCTTCTGGCCGTGCGACAGCAGGCCGGCCTCGAGGTCGAGGCGGTCGGCGAGGCCGATCATTCCGGCGACCTCATCGACCTTGCCCTGCACGGCGTCGTCGCACTTGAAGCCGAGCGCGCCGAAGACGCCGCGACCGCGCGGGAAGGACACCTCCAGGTTCTTGAACACGCTGAGGTTTTCGTAGATGGACGGGGTCTGGAACTTCCGCCCGATGCCGGCGCGCACGATCATGTGCTCGGGCAGCCGGGTCATCTCCTGGTTCTTGAACTTGATGCTGCCGGCCGAGGCCTTGGTCTTGCCGCAGATGAGGTCGAGCAGGGTGGTCTTGCCGGCGCCGTTGGGGCCGATGACCACGCGCAACTCGCCGCGATCGACGTAGAGGTTGAGGCTGTCGATGGCCTTGAAGCCGTCGAAGGAGACCGTCAGGTCTTCCACGGCGAGGACGAAGTCGGTGTTGCTCATGATGTGGGTCTCCCTGTTCCGTCAGGCCGACTGGCTGCTGACCTTGGCGCCGAGGCCGGGACCGCTGGCCGGGGCGGCGGGCGTGGCGGTGGCGACCGCGGCCGGCTTGTGGGCGGGCGCGGGTTCGGCCGTCGGGGCCGGCGGCTCGCCGCCGGTGCCGGCCGGCGCGGGCGCCTGCTTGCGGCGCGCCAGCCAGGGCTTGACGTGGCTCTCGTAGAGGCCGGCCAGGCCGTTGGGGAAGGCCATGACCACGCCGATGAAGAGCGCCGCCATCAGGAACAGCCACAGGTCGGGGAAGGTCTCGGAGAAGTAGGTCTTGCCGAAATTGACCAGCAGCGCGCCATACACCGCGCCCACCAGGCTCATGCGCCCGCCCACCGCGGCGAAGATCACCATCTCGATCGAGGGCACGATGCCGACGAAGGACGGCGACATGAAGCCGACCTGCAGCGTGAACATCGCGCCGCCGATGGCCGACAGCGCGGCCGCCAGGCAGAAGGCGAAGACCTTGAACATCGACACGTCGTAGCCCGAGAAGCGCACGCGGTCTTCCTTGTCGCGCATGGCCAGCAGCAGGGTGCCGAGCTTGCTGAGCTGGATCCAGCGGCACAGCAGGATGGCGCCGAGCAGCAGGGCGGCGGTGAGGAAGTACAGCAGCGTCTTGGCTTCGTCGGTGCGGATGTCCCAGCCCATCAGCGTCTTGAGATCGGTCATGCCGTTGACGCCGCCGGTGTAGCCCTGCTGGCCGATGATGAGCACGGTCAGGATCAGCGCCACCGCCTGGGTGATGATGGCGAAATACACCCCGCCGACGCGGCGCTTGAACATCGCGTAGCTGATGACGAAGGCCAGCAGCACCGGCACCGCGACCACCGCGAACAGCGTGAAGCCGAAGGAGTTGAACGGCTCCCACCACCACGGCAGCGCGGTGAGCTGGTTCCAGTCCATGAAGTCGGGGATGCCCGGGGTGGATTGGATCTTCGTGCTCTCGGGGTCGGAGGCCTCGAGCTTCAGGAACATGGCCATGGCGTAGCCGCCGAGGCCGAAGAACACGCCCTGGCCCAGGCTCAGCACGCCGCCGTAGCCCCACAGCATGACGAGGCCGATGGCGACGAATCCGTAGGTGAGGTACTTGCCCACCAGGTTCAGGCGGAAGGTGTCCATCGCCAGCGGGAACACCACCAGCAGCAGGACGGCGAGGATCGCGACGCTGGCGAGGCCGCTGCGTCCCAGCCAGGATTTGAGTGCATCCATGATCAATCTCCGGTCTTGGATTCGGGGTTCGGTCGGGTGTGGGCCTACCATCGGGCGGCGTTCAGCGACGCACCTTGGAGGCGAACAGGCCTTGCGGGCGCAGCATCAGGATGGTCACGATCAGCAGCAGGGTGAGCACCTTGGCCATCGAGCCGGACAGGAAGAACTCGGAGATCGACTGCGTCTGCGCGATGCCGAAGGCCGAGACCACCGTGCCCCACAGGCTGGCCGCGCCGCCGAAGGTCACCACCAGGAAGGCGTCGACGATGTAGAGCGAGCCGCTGGTCGGGCCGGTCGAGCCGATGGTGGTGAAGGCCGCCCCGGCCACGCCGGCGATGCCGCAGCCGATGGCGAAGGTGACGCGGTCGGTGCGCGTGGTGTTGATGCCGATGGCGTTGGCCATGCTGCGGTTGGCGACCGTGGCGCGAACGCGCAGGCCCCAGCGCGACTTGTAGAGCGCGAGCAGCACGCCGCCGGTGACGACGATGGTCAGCCCGAGCACGAACATGCCGTTGATCGGGATGTCGAGGCCCTCGGCCGGCGACCACGAGCCCATCAGCCAGTCGGGCAGGGTGGGGCTGACTTCCTTCGGCCCGATGATGGTGCGGAAGGCCTGCTGCATGGCCAGCGACAGCCCCCAGGTGGCGAGCAGGGTGTCGAGCGGGCGCTTGTACAGGTGCCGGATCAGCGCCCATTCCGCCAGCCAGCCGAAGGCGAAGGCGACGAGGAAGGCGCACACGATGGCGAACGGGAAGTAGGCCTGGAGCAGGCCCGGGGCGTAGCTCTCGGTTAGGCTCGAGAGCAGGAAGATGGTGTAGGCGCCGATGGTCATGAACTCGCCATGCGCCATGTTGATGACGCCCATCTGGCCGAAGATGATCGCCAGGCCGAGCCCCATCAGCAGCAGCACCGCGAACAGGCTCAGGCCGGCAAAACCCTGCATCAGGGTGATGTTGTAGATTTCCTCGAACGACATGACGGACCTCCGGAGGGGTGGGCGGAAGGCGGCTGTGAACAGCCGGAAACCGCCGCGGCCTGCGCCGCGGCGGCCGCTTGGCTTACTGGTAGCCCTTGGGGAAGGGATCCGGCTCGATCAGCTCGGGCGACTCGGCCACCACCTTGAAGGTGCCGTCGGCCTGGCCCTGGGCGATGCGGGCCTTGCTGTAGAGGTGGTGGTTCGCGTGGATCTTCACGTAGCCCTCGGGCGCGGTCGGCAGCTCGATGCCCGGCGAGGCGGCGACCACCTTGTCCACATCGAAGCTGCCCGCCTTCTCGACCGCCGCCTTCCACAGCCAGGGGCCGAGGTAGGCCGCCTGGGTGACGTCGCCGATGACCGACTTGGGTCCGTAGGCCGCCTTGAAGGCTTCGACGAAGGCCTTGTTGTTGGGGTTGTCGAGGGTCTGGAAGTACTTCATCGAGGAGTAGAAGCCCTCGAAGTTCTCGCCGCCGATGCCCAGCATCTCGTCCTCGGTCACCGACAGCGTGAGCAGGAACTGCTTGGCGCCGGTGATGCCGGCGGCCTTCAACTGCTTGTAGAAGGCCACGTTCGAGCCGCCGACCACGGCCGCGAAGATGCAGTCGGGCTTGGCGATCTTGATCTTGTTGATCAGCGAGTTGAAGTTGGTGTTGCCGAGCGGGTAGTACTCCTCGCCGACGACCTTGCCGCCCTGGAAGTTCTCGATGTGCTTGCGCGCGATCTTCATCGAGGTGCGCGGCCAGATGTAGTCCGAGCCCACCAGGAAGACCTTCTGCGCGCCCTTCTCCTTCTTCGCCCAGTCCAGGCCGTAGAGGATCTGCTGGGTGGCTTCCTGGCCGGTGTAGATGACGTTCTTCGACTGCTCCAGGCCTTCGTAGAAGGTCGGGTAGTAGAGCAGGCCGTTTTCCTTCTCGAAGATCGGCAGCACCGCCTTGCGCGAGGCCGAGGTCCAGCAGCCGAACACGGTGGCGACCTTGTCATTGACCAGCAGCTTGCGCGACTTCTCGGCGAAGGTCGGCCAGTCGGAGGCGCCGTCTTCCTTGATGACGCGGATCTTGCGGCCGAGGATGCCGCCCATGGCGTTGATCTGGTCGATGGCGAGCTGTTCGGCCTGGATCGAGCCGGTCTCGGAGATGGCCATGGTGCCGGTGGCCGAGTGCAGCTGGCCGACCACGACCTCGGTGTCGGTGACGGCGAGGCCGGTGGTGTTGACCTGGGCGGTGGGCAGCGCGGCGGCGTGGCCCATGCGGGACATCGCCAGCGCGAGCGGGAGGGCGGCGGCGCCGAGCATGAACGTGCGGCGCGAGGACGAAGGCAGGTGCTTGTCGGACATGGATCGCTCCTTGATGAGTGGGCTGCAACACGGATCTGGCGAGGCGGCGGGCCGGTCGGGCTGAATTCGCTGTCGTCTCGTTGCGGTGCACAAGCTATCCATCAGCGGCGAAACCGCGAATACGTCAAACGACGTATGGGGATGCGCAGGGGGTTTGCTTATCGTCTTGTGCGGCGCACAAGATGCGCCGTGGAAAGGCACGCCCGTTGTCGGCCGTGGTGCATGAGGGCGCGCGCGCGCCCCGAAACGGTGCGCACTCGGCAGCGGGCGGCGCGCGGATGGGGCAGGCACGGGCCGCGAATGCACCGCGATGGGTGGGAACGCTTCTTGCTGAAGCACCAGGATCGATCCTGACCGTCCTTCAACGCCCCCTGCCGTGACCGCCCCCGCCACCCAGCGCATCATTCACATCCGCCGCGAGTACAACAGCTGGGTCGCCGACGAGACGCTGGAGGACTACGCGCTGCGCTACGCGCCGCGCAGCTTCCGCAAGTGGTCGTTCTCGCGCATCGCCCACACCGCGCTCGGCGCGGTGTCCTTCCTGGCGATGGAGGCGATCGGCGGCACCATCGCGCTGAACTGGGGCTTCACCAACGCGGTGTGGGCGATCGGCCTGGTCGCGCTGGTGATCTTCCTCACCGGCCTGCCGATCAGCTACTACGCCGCGCGCGAGGCGGTGGACATGGACCTGCTCACGCGCGGCGCCGGCTTCGGCTATATCGGTTCGACCATCACTTCGCTGATCTACGCCTCCTTCACCTTCATCTTCTTCGCCATCGAGGCGGCGATCATGGCGCTCGCGCTCGAGCTCTGGTTCGGGCTGCCGCTGCAGTGGGGCTACCTGCTCAGTTCGCTTGCGGTGATCCCGCTGGTGACCCACGGCATCACCTGGATCAGCCGCCTGCAGGCGTGGACCCAGCCGGTGTTCGTGGTGCTGCTGCTGACGCCCTTCCTCGTCGTGCTGCTGCGCGAGCCGGAGCTCTACGCCGCCTTCACCGAGTTCGGTGGCCGCCACGGCAACGAGTTCGACTGGCTGGCGGTGGGGGCGGGGTGCACGGTGGCCTTCGCGCTGATCGCGCAGATCGGCGAGCAGGTGGACTTCCTGCGCTTCCTGCCGCCGGCGGGCAAGCGCAACCGCGGGCGCTGGTGGGCCTCGGTGGTGGCGGCGGGGCCGGGGTGGATCATCCCCGGCGCGCTCAAGATGGTGGGCGGCGCCTTCCTCGCCTTCCTCGCGCTGCAGGCGATGGTGCCGCCGGAGAAGGCCTTGCAGCCCACGCAGATGTACCTCGCCGGCTTCCAGCACGTGGTCGACGATCCGCGCGCGGCGATCGCGCTGGCCTGCATCTTCGTCATCATCTGCCAGGTGAAGATCAACGTGACCAACGCCTACGCCGGCTCGCTGGCGTGGTCCAACTTCTTCTCGCGCCTCACCCACAGCCATCCGGGGCGGGTGGTGTGGTTGATCTTCAATGTGCTCATCGCGCTCATGCTGATGCTGCTCGGCGTGTTCGAGGCGCTGGAGCACGTGCTCAGCGTGTATGCCAACGTGGCGGTGGCGTGGATCGGCGCGGTGGTGGCCGACCTGGTGGTGAACAAGCCGCTCGGCCTGTCGCCGCGCCACATCGAGTTCAAGCGCGCCTACCTCTACGACGTCAATCCGGTGGGGGTGGGGGCGATGCTGGCGGGCTCGGTGCTGGGCATCGTCGCCTTCGGCGGCCACCTCGGGCCGGCGGCGCAGGCCTTCGCGCCCTTCATCTCGCTGCTCACCGCCTTTGCGCTGGCGCCGCTGATCGCGTGGGGCACGCGTGGCCGCTTCTATCTGGCGCGGCCGCGCGAGACGCAGTGGCGCGTGGCCGAGCCGCTGCGCTGCGTGGTGTGCGAGAACCACTTCGAGGCCGAGGACATGGCGCAGTGTCCGGCCTACGGCGGTGCGATCTGCTCGCTGTGCTGCACGCTGGAGGCGCGCTGCCGCGACCGCTGCAAGCCCGACGCCGGTCTGCTCGCCCGCCTCGCCCCCCTGCTGGCGGGCTGGATGCCGTCATCGATGTCGGCGCGGGTGGCGCGCCGCGTCAGCCAGTTCGTCACCGTGTTCCTGGTGAGCAGCGTGGTGATCGCCTCGGTCGTGGGCCTGGTGTACCAGCAGGAACTGCTGGCGGCGCAGGCGGGCGAGACGAATCTGGGGCTGGCCTTCCTGCGCATCTTCGCCGTGCTCGCGCTGCTGGCGGCGGTGGGGGTGTGGTGGCTGGTGCTCGCCAACGAGAGCCGGCGGGTGGCGCAGGAGGAGTCCGAGCGCCAGAACCAGCTGCTGCTGCGCGAGATCGAGGCCCACCGCGACACCGACGCCAAGCTGCAGCAGGCCAAGGAGGACGCCGAGGCCGCCAACGCAGCCAAGAGCCGCTACGTGCGCGGCATCAGCCACGAGCTGCGCACGCCGCTCAACACCATCCTCGGCTATTCGCAGATCATGCTGCGCGACACCGACCTGCCGCGGCGCCGGCGCGAGGCGATCTCCACCATCCAGCGCAGCGGCGAACACCTGCTGGCGCTCATCGACGGCCTGCTCGACATCGCCAGCATCGAGGCCGGGCGCCTGCAGTTCAACCGCCAGGAGTTCCGCTTCGGCGAATTCCTCGCCCACGTCGAGAAGATGATCCGGCTCGAGGCCGGGCGGAAGGGGCTCGATTTCCGCACCGAGTTCGCCGGGCGCATGCCCGAGGTGGTGCAGGGCGACACCAGCCGGCTGCGCCAGATCCTGATCAACCTGCTCGCCAACGCGGTGCGCTACACCGAGCGCGGCGAGGTGGTGCTGAAGATCACCTACCAGAGCGAGATCGCGGTGTTCGAGATCCGCGACACCGGCTGCGGCATCCCGGAGGCCGACCTGGAGCGCATCTTCGAGCCCTTCGAGCGCGGCACCGGCAACCAGCCGCCGAGCGCGCCCGGCACCGGACTGGGGCTCACCATCACGCGCCTGCTGATCCAGCTTGCCGGCGGCCAGCTCACCGTCAACAGCACGCCGGGGCGCGGCAGCGTGTTCCGCGTCAAGCTGCATCTGCCGCGGGTGGCGCATCCGCGGGTGGCGACGCGGCCGGAACGCGAGATCCGCGGCTACTTCGGCCCACGCCGCAAGCTGCTGGTCGTCGACGACCAGCCGGCGCAGAGCCACCTGATCGCCGACATGCTGCGTCCGCGCGGCTTCCTGGTCGAGGAGTGCGAGCGTCCGGACGAGGCGCTGCGGCAGGTCGAGGCGTTTGCGCCCGACATCGTGTTCCTCGACGTGTCGATGCCGGTGACCGACGGCTGGACGCTGAGCCGCCAGCTGCGCGACGCCGGCTATGGCGGACCGATCGTCATGGTCTCGGCCAACGCCTACGAGAACCTGCCGGGCCGGCGCAAGGCGGCCGGCTGCAACGACTTCATCGTCAAGCCGGTGCTGGAGACCGAGCTCTTCGCGCGCCTCAGCACCTGGCTGGGGCTGGCGTGGATCTATGCGGAGAACGACGAAGCGGCGCCCGCCGACGCGCCAGTGGGTGAGGCGAGGGGCGTGCGCGAGCTTGCACCGACCGCGTTGCCGCAGACCCGGGGCGCCGACGACCCTTCGTCGCCCCGCCCCATGCCGCCCAGCCTCATGTCGCCCGCGCCGGCGGCGCTTTCCGCCCTGCCCGCAACCATCCGCGCCGAGCTGCGCGAGTTCGCCGATCTCGGTCACCTGCAGGGCCTGTTGCGTCGTCTCGACGAACTCGAAGCCCTCCACCCCGAACGCCGCGCCGTGCTGGAAACCCTGCGCGCGCTGACCCTGGAGCTGCGCTTCGACACCCTCATCCACACGCTCGATGGAGTCGCCGATGACTGTCCACACACCGTCGCCTCGTGAGCGCGAAGTCATCCTGCTGATCGACGACGCGCCGGACACGGTGCGCATGATCGCCGAGGCCCTCGACGCGGCCGGCTACACCGTGCTGGTCGCCACCGACGGCGCCACCGCGCTCAAGCGTCTGGAGCGCATCACCCCGGACGCCGTGCTGCTCGACGCCTGCATGCCGGGCATGGATGGCTTCGAGACCTGCCGCCGGCTCAAGCAGGCGCCGGGCATGCACACCGTGCCGGTGATCTTCATGACCGGGCTGGCGGAGACCGAGCGCCTGGTCGAGGGCCTGTCCGCTGGGGGCATCGACTACCTGGTCAAGCCGGTCGTCCCCGACGAGCTGGTGGCGCGGCTGCGGGCGCACCTGCGGGTGGCGCGAGACATGAACGCGGCGATGCGCGCGCGCGGCGAGGAGGCAGAGCCCGCCGTGGCGCAGCTGCCCAATCCGCTGACGCAGCGCGAGATGGACGTGCTGGAGTGGGTCGCGCGGGGCAAGACCAACCGCGACGTGGCCGAGATCCTCGGCATGAGCCCGCGCACGGTGAACAAGCACCTCGAGCACATCTACGAGAAGCTCGGCGTGGAGACGCGCACCGCGGCGGTGGCCCAGTTCGGACGGCTCGCCCGCCCCTGAGCGGCCGCCCGAGGGTGTTCTTCAGTCCGCCGTCAGCGTCATCAGGATGTCCGCATACCATGCGCAGTTCAGGCCGAGCGCCTCGTCCAGCTTCAGGTCGCGGGTGCCGACGTCGAGCCTTGCCGAATGCACGCCCAGCAGCAGCCACGGCAGATCGCCCGCGGGCGGCTCGGTACGGGTGCAGCGCATCACCACCGGGGCGCCGCTGGTGCCGCGGTGGGTGCGGGCGTCGGTCAGGAAGTAGCCCTCGCCCTGGAAGCGCAGCCCGAAGGACGAGGCGATGGCCGCCTGGCGCACCACCGGCATGTGGTGCAGGGTGTCGTGGAAACCGAGCGGAAAACCCACCACCAGCAGCGAGGTGCCGACCTCGATGCGGTCGGCCGGACCGGGGAGGTGGTCCGGCGTGAACGCGCGCAGGTCGGTCTGCGCCGGTAAGGCGGCGCGTTCGAGTTCGATCACGGCGACGTCGATGTCGCCGGCCGAATCCTCGCCCTGGCGCCAGATGCTGAGTCCGTCACGATAGAGCGGAATCGAGAAGCCGGTGGAGTGGGCGAGGTTGAGCGCATCGTCGTGGAGCTCGATCTCGATGCGGTCCGGGAAGTGCTTGCTCGCCTCGTCGTGCAGCACGTGGCGACTGGTCACCAGATACAGGCGGCCATCGCGCGCGAAGAAGAAGCCGCTCGCATTCGTCAGCCCGCGCTGGCCCTCGAAGGTGCGCACGCGCGCGGCGGTCAGCAGGATGGACTCGATCGGGGCCGGCGGGGGGGCAGCCGCGCGGCGGCCGGGCGCGGCCACTCAGCCGCCCCGCATCCGGCGCCGGGCCTCGTGGATCTCCTGCGCCTCCACGCTGAGCGTGGCCGTCGGTCGCGCGAGCAGGCGGGCAATGCCGATGGGCTCGCCGCTCGACTCGCACCAGCCGTACGTGCCGTTGTCGATGCGCGCCAGGGCCTCGTCGATCTTGTGCAGCATCTTGCGTTCGCGGTCGCGCACGCGCAGCTCGAGCGTATGGTCCTCCTCGAGCGAGGCACGGTCCGAAGGGTCGGGGGTGCTCTCGAACTCCTGCAGGTGCAGGGTGGTGCGGTGCGCGGAGTCGAGCAGCGCGTCGCGCTCGGCGATCAGCCGCGCACGAAAGAAGGCCAGCTGGCGCGCGGACATGTACTGGTCGGATGGCGCGGCCAGCATCTCGGCTTCGGTGGGAAGTGGGGCCTGGGCAATGAGCGTGTCATTCATGCTGCTCTCCTCAGCGTGAGGCTGCGTACCGAGATCCGGAGGGCGGGTGCCGCCGGAAGGGTCTGTCCGGTCACCATACACGCCAAAACGCGGACTGGGTGAGCGACGTGCACACGCGCCGGGGCAGTCTGTGGATTATCCGGATTCCTTATGGGGACTATAAGCGTTTCGCAGTCATCGGATCGGGGCGATGCAGGTAATTTGCCCACCGGAATGGCGTGTGCGCCTTCTTCCTGACACCTTGGGACCCTCCGGAGACACAAAATGACAAGACTCAGCACCCGCATCAAGCCGCTTGCCCTCGCAGGCGCGTTGTTGGCCGTACCCGCAGTGAGCCAGGCCGCGACCTGGAGCGACACCTTCGTCGGCTACCGCTACGGCACCGACTTCCGCGAGCCGACCAACACCAAGGACGTCCAGAAGCACGTCCTGCAGTTCACCCACGCCAGCGGCTACTCGGTCGGTCAGAACTTCGTGAATCTGGACGTGCTGCAGTCGGACAAGGCCGATCCGGCCAGCGGTGGGGAGAGCGGGGCGACCGAGTTCTACCTGACCTATCGTCACCAGGTCCATCTGGGCAAGGTGTTCGACAAGAGCCTGGCCTTCGGACCGGTCAAGGAGGTGGCCGTCACCGCCGGCTTCGACCTCAACACCAAGAACACCGCGTTCGCCCCGCGCAAGCGCCTGGTGGTGCTCGGTCCGACCTTCAAGTTCGACGTGCCCGGCTTTCTCGACGTGAGCCTGCTGCTCGGCAAGGAGTGGAACCGCTGCGGCCTGAATCCCTCCACTCCGGGGGGCTTCGACCCGTGTCCGAAGACCGAGGTCAGCTTCGATCCGCAGTGGATCCTCAGCGCGGCCTGGGGCATCCCCTTCAATGCCGGCTCGGTGCCGCTGAAGTTCCAGGGCTTCATCAACATCAACGGCGAGAAGGGCAAGGACTACGCAGGGGTGAAGACCCACACCGAGACCCTGATGCGCACCTCGCTGATGGTCGACGTGGGCCAGATGGCCTGGGGCAAGAAGAACACCTTCCTGATGGGCGTGGGCTACGAGTACTGGCGCAACAAGTTCGGCAACCACGCCTTCGCCAATGGCGTCGAGAAGCCGGGCATCGACACCAGCGCCCCGACCTTCCAGATGGAATGGCACTTCTGAGCCACTGCTGAGCGAAGGCCGCGTCTGCGGCTGAGCTGAAGCGAAGCGGGCGGATGCGCGAGATGCGCATCCGCCCGCTGCTTTTTCAGCGTGGCTTCGGGCTCACACGTTCAGTACCGTCACCGCGCGCGTGTTGAGATAGGCCTCGAGCGCCTCGGGTCCGCCCTCGGATCCGTAGCCCGAATCCTTGATGCCGCCGAAGGGCACCTCGGCGCTCGGCGTCGCCGGCTGGTTGATGTACAGCATGCCGACCTGGAGCTCGTGGGCGAGCAGGTGGGCGTGCTTCAACGAGCGCGTGAAGGCGTAGCCGGCGAGACCGAAGGACAGGCGGTTGGCCTCGGCGATCGCCTCGTCCAGGGTGTCGAAGCCGCGGATCGCCGCCACCGGGCCGAAGGGCTCCTCGTTGAACACCTTGGCGTCGAGCGGCACGTCGGTGAGCACGGTGGGGGCGAAGAAGTTGCCGCTGCCGCCGATGCGTTCGCCACCGGCCGCCACCGTGGCGCCGCGCGCGACGGCGTCGGCGAGGAAGTCGCTCATCGCCGCCACCCGGCGCGGGTTGGCGAGCGGACCCATCTGCGTGCCCTGGGCGAGGCCGTCGCCGACCTTCATGCCGGCGGCGTGGCGCGCCATGGCCGCCGCGAACTCGGCGCGCACGCTCTCGTGCACCAGGAAGCGGGTGGGCGAGATGCAGACCTGGCCGGCGTTGCGGAACTTGGAGGCGGCCGACACCTTGACCGCGAGGTCGAGGTCGGCGTCTTCGCACACGATCACCGGGGCGTGGCCGCCGAGCTCCATCGTCACCCGCTTCATGTGCTGGCCGGCGAGCGCGGCGAGCTGCTTGCCCACCGGGGTGGAGCCGGTGAAGGTGATCTTGCGGATCACCGGGTGCGCGATCAGGTAGCTCGAGATCTCGGCCGGGGTGCCATACACCAGGCCGATCACGCCCGCCGGCACGCCGGCGTCCACGAAGGCGCGCACCAGCGCGGCGGGCGCAGCCGGCGTTTCTTCCGCGGCCTTGATCAGGATCGAGCAGCCGGTGGCGAGCGCCGCCGCGGCCTTGCGCACCACCTGGTTGATCGGGAAGTTCCACGGCGTGAACGCCGCCACCGGGCCCACCGGGTCCTTCAGCACCATCTGCGTGGCGGCGAGGTTGCGCCCGGGCACGATGCGGCCATACACGCGCAGGCCCTCGTCGGCGAACCACTCGATGATGTCGGCGGCGGCCAGGGTCTCGACCTTCGCCTCGGCCAGCGGCTTGCCCTGCTCCTGGGTGAGCAGCGGCGCGATGTCGGCGGCGCGCTCGCGCATCAGCGCGGCGGCGCGGCGCATGACCTTGGCGCGCTCGATCGCGGAGGTCTTGCGCCAGGTCTCGAAGCCCTTCTGCGCGGCGGCGAGCGCGAGGTCGAGGTCGGCGATGCCGGCGTGGGCGACGCGGCCGATCTCGGCGTCGGTGGCGGGATTGAGAACAGGCAGCGTGCGGCCGTCGAGGGCGTCGCGCCACTGGCCGTCGATCAGCAACTGGGTGTCGGGGTAGCTCATCTTGTCGTCTCCAGCTCGGGGCGGGGAAAAGGGGAGGGGCCCCGATTCTTGGCCATCCGGGCGCACGATGTCCACCGCGCGCCGACGATCCTCGCCGGGCGCGGCTGCGCGCCGCGCCCGGCCTGCCCGCAGCGGAGGGGCGTTCAGCCGAGCTCGGTCGCGGTCAGCGTGTAGCGGAAGGCGTCGGGGTCGAGGCTGTCGAAGCGCTCGCCGTTCGCCTCGCCCTGCGGGTACATCAGGAAGGGGACCTCGTCTCCGGTGCTGTGGGGCAGTTTGAGGTCATGGGCGTCGTTGTAGGCGAGCCAGTTCATCTCCCACGCGCCGAACAGGCGCTTGCGCACGACGATCACCTTGGGATCGACGATCGACAGCTGGCCGGGCGGCTCCTCGAGCACCACCTTGCGCACGTCCGCCGGGTCGACCGGCACCCAGCCGAAGCGCTCGAGGAAGACCTCGGCGCGGCAATGCTGGCCCTTCGACACGTTGCCGCTCTTGCCCAGGCTCTTGTAGCCGAAGCGCGAATCGGCGACGCGCAGCCCATACACGTCGCGCGCCGGCAGGCCGGCGGCGCGCGCCAGGCCGACGAAGAGCGCGTTGAGATCGGCGCACTTGCCGGCGAGGTCGCCGGTCTCGAGCATGGTGCGGATGTCGCCGGTGCCGCAGCCGCGCACCTTGGGATCGCGGAAGGTGTTGTCCACGATCCAGTCGTATATCGCGCGCGCCTTGTCCTCGTCGGTCTTCGCGCCGCGCACGATGTCGCGCGCGGTGTCGCCGACGATGCCGTCGGTGGGCAGCAGGGCAGTGGCGCGGGTGTAGTGCGCGTGCTGGGCGGGCGGCAGGCGCAGGGGCTCGGCATGCGGGTGCGAGAAGTCGACGGCGCGGTCGCGGGTGGCGAAGCGGCTCACCACCTCGAGCTGGGGAACGGCGCTGCCCGGCGCCCATTCGGCGTAGAGCATCTCCGTGCCCGAGGCGTCGCGCACCAGGGTCATGTAGTCGGCGTTGCCCTGCCACAGGCTGCCCATCGGGCGCTGCCAGTCGGCCTCGTTCATCGCCGGCAGCGGCACCCAGACGCGGGTGGCGCCGTCCGCGGCGAGCGGCTCGATGCGCGTCGTCAGCTCGAAGCGGCGCCAGCCGGTTTCCGGCGTGGGGGCGAAGGCGGCGCCGGCGGCGGGCGTGGCAGAGGCGGCCGTGGCGCGCGCGAGCGCGGGCAGTGCGAGGCCGGCGGCGAGCGTGCCGGTGCGGAGGAAGTTGCGGCGATTCACGTGGGATCTCCCGATCGAGTTGAGCCGCCCCGGTGCGGGGTGCCGCCGGGGCTTAAGGGTGTCGCCGGCCGGTGACGGCGCGGGCGCCGGTGCGGGCAGGGCCGCGCACGAAGGACGGCCGATGCAGAGGATCGACGCTTTGTCCGGCGCGCATTCTCGGTCAATCAGGGAGCGCAGTGAAGGGGCACGGCTATCGCGCGCCGCGAGCGCATCGGGTCGCGATCCAGCGGTCGAGCGACAGCGCACCCGGTCCCTGCGCGATCAGGTACAGCAGCACCGCCGCCCATACGCCATGCGTCGGATAGGCGCCTGGATAGACGAAGACCTGGATCACCAGCGTCATCCCGAGCAGCGCCAGCGCCGAAAAGCGCGTGGCGAGGCCCACCAGCAGCAGGATGGGGAACAGGTGCTCGGCGAATGCGGCCATCGGTGCGGCGATCTCGGGCGGGATGAGCGGCAGGCGATACTCGTCGGCGAAGAGCGCGACGACGGAGTCCGACAGGCGCGGGATACCGAGCGCGAAGCTGCCGTCGATGAGGTCGATCGCGAGCCCCTCCACCTTCGTCTGCCCCGACTTCCAGAACACCGCGGCAATCGAGAAGCGTGCGAGGAGCGCGATGAAGGTGTGCGGGATGCGGCCGCACAGGGCGATCGCGCGCCGGATCCGGTCGACGGTCGATGCGTCGTCGAGTGCGATGCCGGGGCGGCGTCCGGCCTCGCGTGTCGTATGCAGGTCCGTGTTCATGGCCAGCTCCTGTCGGCGAATTGCAGTGCGCCCAGCGCGCCATGTCGAATGAGCACGGCCAGCGTCGCGGCGAGATCGAAGGCGGGGTCGGCGCCGGCGGCATCGGCGGCCTCGCCGAGCGCACGCCCGTCGGCGAGCGCGGCGACGAAACGCCCTCCGGACGGTGGCAGGCCGACGACCTCGACCTCCATCGCCGGCCGCACGACGAGCGCGGCTTCGGGGCGGAACGGATCGATGTCGTCCAGCGCGCCCACACCGTGATGCGCGGCCCACAGCGACATCACCGCATGGGGCGAGCGGATCACGCCGGCAGCCGGGTGGAGACGAAGGCGCAGCCCCGGCAGCCGGTCGGGGTCGGCGAGCGCGCGCGCGATCTCGTCCGGCTTCGGCGGTGCCGCATCGGCCGCATGCAGCGCCCGCAGACGCAGCCATTCCAGCCGGGCCACGTCGGCGAGATAGGGCACCGCGCGCGCCGGCGCGAAATCCTCGACGAAGGCCGGGAAGCCCTCGCCGTAAGCGCTCAGCATCGGTGAGGACGGCGGCGAGCGGCGCAGGAAAACGCGCGCCATGGCGCGGAAGAATTCCTCGCCCACCAGTTGCTGCGTGACCGGGAAGCTGTCGGCGAGCACGTCGCTCAGTGCGCTGGTGACGTTGTTGCGATACACGGCAAAGCGGTGCGCGGGATCGGAGCCGTTCCAGACCACCAGGCCCGCGGGAAGCGCGGCCTCGGGATCCAGCAATGCCGCGGCAAAGTCCGCGTGGGTCGTCATGCGCCGACCTCCTGGGCTGCGCCGGCCGACCTGCGCAACAGCGCATCGGCGCGTGCCGCCTCGGACATCAGCTCGGAGAGTCCGGGGACGTCGTTGTCGCGCTCGATCAGCGTGGCCACTGCGCCCACCCGCGCCAGCGCGAATTCATACAGATTCCACACCGCCTCGGCGACGGGCGAGCCATGGCTGTCGATCAGCAACGCTGCGCCGATCGCATCGCGATCGACCGCGAAGCCGGCCAGATGAATCTCGCCGACCGCCTGCAGTGGCAGTGCGTCGACGTAGGCCTCGACGTCGCGGGCGTGGTTGATCGCCGACACGTAGGCGTTATTCACGTCCAGCAGCAGACCGCAGCCGGTGCGGCGTACGACCTCGGTGATGAAGTCCGCCTCCGTCATCGTCGACCGGTCGAATTCGACGTAGGTGGCCGGGTTCTCGAGCAGCATGCGGCGCCCGAGGCGCGTCTGCACCTGGTCGATGTGGTCGCACACCCGCGCCAGCGTCGCGCGGTCGTAGGGCAGGGGCAACAGATCGTCTAGGAAGGCGCCGCCGTGAGATGACCACGCCAGATGCTCGGAGAACGCTTGCGGCTGGTAGCGCGCCAGCAAGGCGGCGAGACGGTCGAGGTGGGCGCCGTCGAGCGGGCCCTCCGAACCGATCGAGAGGCCGACGCCATGAACCGACAGCGCATGGTGCGCGCGGATGCGCTCCAGCCAGTGGTGCATCGGCCCGCCGGCGACCATGTAGTTCTCGGCATGGATCTCGAAGAAGCCGAGCGCGGGACGCGTGGTGACGATGTCCTCGAAATGTTGCGGTTTCAGGCCGATGCCGGCACGCGGCGGCAGGCTGCCCTGCGCCGCCCGCGTTGGTGCGTCACGATGGCCGCCATCCAGATGCAACCCGGCGGGGTGTCCGAGAGAAGTGGCGGTGGTCATCGCGAGCGCTCCGATTCCGCTTCAGCCGATCAGGACTTCTTCTCCATGAAGGCCTGCAGCTGCCCCATGCCGGTGGGCGAGGTCGGTGACGCCATCTTCTCGCAGGTGCCCTTGGGCACGTACTTCCAGGCGTTGCCCTGGTGGTCCTTCTTGGCGGTGCCGGCGCAGGTGGTGCCCGGTCCGGCGGCGCAGTCGTTCTTGCCCTTCATGGCGACACCGAAGCACTTCTCCTTCTCCATGTCCTGGGCAGCGGCCGGCGCGGTCGCCGTAACGAGCGCGACACCGAGTGCGAGGGCGAGGGCGGCGGCGGAATTGAGGCTTTTCATTGCGGTCTCCTGAGGTGGTTGGTGGGGATGTCCCACACCGCTTCGTCGCCGGGCGCGCGCCGATTCTTACAGGCGGGAATAAAAATTCCTCTGCGCGCCTGCGGTGTCGCGCTGGGCTCGGAGGACGTCCGGCGACGGGAAACTCGCAGCCGGGGCGGCAGGATGCGGCGAGCGCGGCATAATGGCGGGCATGAGTATGCATGCTCCCGGATCGGCGGCCGCCTGTCCGGTCTGCCTCGAGGCCGCGCCGCGCCCCTTCATGCATGTCGATGGACGGGACTACTGGCGTTGCGATGCCTGTGAAGCCACTTTCGTGCCGCCTGCGCAGCGGCCGGAGGTGGCCGAGGAGCGCGCGGAATACCTGCTGCACCGGAATGAGGCCGGCGACCCCGCCTACCGCGCCTTCCTGTCGCGCCTCGCCGAGCCGCTGCTGCAGCGCCTGACGCCGCGCAGCGCCGGCCTTGACCACGGCTGCGGTCCGGCGCCTGCGCTGGCGATGATGCTCGAGGCCGCCGGCCACACGATGTGCGTCTGGGACCCCTTCTTCGCGCCCGACCCCGCCGCGCTGGCACAGACCTACGACTTCATCACCTGCACCGAGGTCGCCGAGCACTTCCACGACCCCGCCGCCGAGTTCGCCCGCTTCGACCGCCTGCTGCGCCCCGGCGGCTGGCTGGCGGTGATGACCTGCTTCCAGACCGACGACGCGCGCTTTGCCAGCTGGCACTACCGGCGCGACCCCACGCACGTGGTGTTCTATCGCGAGGCCACCTTTCGCTGCATCGCGCGGCGCTTTGGCTGGCTGTGCGAGGTGCCGCGCAAGGACGTGGTGCTGATGCGCAAGCCCGTCAATGCGCATGACTGCCGGCCGCGCGGTCCGTGATCCAGCCGCGCCCTGCGGCCGCTTTCGCCGGCCGCCACGAGATCGCCTTCTCCCCCCACCCCGCAACGGAGAGCCTCCCATGCGCTACGAAACCATTCTCTACGACCTCACCGACGGCATCGCCGAGATCCGTCTCAACCGCCCGCAGCGCCTCAACGCCGTCACCCAGCAGCTCTACGACGAACTCAACGACGCGCTCACCCGCGCCGAAGCCGACCGCGACGCCCGTGTCGTGCTGATCACCGGCGAGGGCCGCGCCTTCTGCGTCGGCGCCGACCTCAAGGCACACAAGGTCGGGCGCACCGCCTTCGACCGCCGCCAGTACCTCAAGGGCGAGCAGGACGCCTGCCACCGCCTGCTGCACATGAAGACGCCGGTGATCGCCGCGGTCAATGGCTATGCGCTCGGCGCCGGCGCCGAGATCGCGATCGCCTCCGACTTCATGCTGATGGCCGAGAGCGCGCAGATCGGTCTGCCCGAGATCTCGATCGGCAACTTCCTCGGCGGCGGCGTGACCTGGCTGCTGCCGCGCCTGGTGGGGCTGGCCAAGGCGCGCGAGCTGGTGTTCCTCGGCGAGCGCATCGGTGGCGCGGAGGCGGTGCGCATCGGCCTGGCCAACCGCGTGTTCGCGGACGAGGGCTTCCTCGCCGCGGCGCGCGAATTCGCGCTCAAGGTGGCGAGCAAGGCGCCGTTCTCGATGCAGCTCGCCAAGGAGCAGCTGAACCTGTCGGCCGAGCGTACGCTGGATGCCTGCCTCACTGCCGAGCTCGAGGGCATGATGTTCGTCGGCACGACGAAGGACTGGCAGGAAGGCGTCGATGCCTTCGCCGAGAAACGCGCACCCGTCTTCAAGGGGGAATGACACGATGACCGAGATTGCGACCCAGGCACCGACCCAGTCCGCCTCCACGCCCGCCCACAAGAGCCCGCTGCACGACTTCCTCGCGCCCGATGCGATCGCCATCGTCGGCGCCTCGGCCGACCCCACCAAGCGCGGCTACAAGGCCATGGTCGGCCTCATCAAGGGCAACTACCGCGGCAGGATCTACCCGCTCAACCCCAAGGTGCCCGAGATCCTCGGCGTGCCCACCTACGCCTCGCTCGACGACATCCCCGGTCCGGTCGACCTGGCGCTGATCTGCACCCCGGCCGCGACCCTCCCCGGGCTGATGGCCGAATGCGGGCGCAAGGGCGTCAAGGGCGCGGTGATCCTCGCCAGCGGTTTCCGCGAGACCGGGCCCGAAGGCGCGAAGCTCGAGCAGCAGGTGCTCGACGCCGCGCGCGCGGGCGGCGTGCGCATCATCGGCCCCAACACCTCGGGCATGTTCAACCTGCACAAGAACGTGAACCTGCTCGACCTGCGCAACGTGAAGGCGGGCGACATCGGCTTCATCTCGCAGTCGGGCAACATGCTGCTCGCGCTGGTGCTGGAGGCGGAAAACAACGGCCACGTCGGTTTCTCGACCTATGTCGGCCCGGGCAACCAGACCGACATCGGCTTCAACGACTACCTGCGCTACCTCGGCGAGGAAGAGAACACCCGCGTCGCCACGCTGTACGTCGAGGGCTTCCGCGACGGCCAGCGCTTCCTGCAGGCGGCGCGCGAGATCACGCCGGTGAAGCCGGTGGTGGTGTACAAGTCCGGCGCCACCGAGCTCGGCAAGAAGGCTGCCAGCTCGCACACCGGCGCGCTCGCCGGCAGCTACGAGATGACGGTCGACCTGCTCAAGCAGGTGGGCGTGAGCGTGGTGCGCCACTCCGACCAGATCCTGCCGGTGGCCGAGGGCCTGGCGCTGATGCAGCAGGCGCGCGGGCGGCGGGTGGCGGTGATCGCCGACGGCGGCGGCCAGGCCACGATCACCTCCGACCGCCTGTCGGACGCCGGGCTGGAGCTCGCCGAACTGTCGGCGGCCACGCGCAAGCGCCTGGCCGACATCCTGTTCGCCCAGGCCTCGCTCGCCAACCCGATCGACGTCGCCGGCACGTCCGACGCCGACCCCGAAGTGCTCGCGCGCTGCATGGAGATCGTCGCCGACGACGACAACGTGGACGCGGTGTTCCTGGTCGGCATGTTCGGCGGCTATCACACCCGCTTCGCCGAATCGCTGCTCGGCGGCGAGATGCGCGCGGCCGAATCGATGATCGAGCTCGCTCGCCGCTGCGGCAAGCCGCTGGTCATCTACAGCCTGTATGCGCCGGTCAAGCCGCCCGCGCTGCGCCGCCTGCACGAGGCCGGGCTGCCGGTGTATGCGTCGATCGAGCACGCGGTGAAGGTGCTGCAGGCGCTCGCCGAGCGCGGCATCTACCTGCAGCACCAGCACGGCCAGCCGCTGCAGTCGGGCGTGACCCCGCTCGAGACCATGCAGGCCATGTTCGCGCGCGCGCAGAACGAGGGCCGCGACCTCTACGAGTTCGAGGCCAAGACCCTGCTGCGCGAGCACGGCATCGCGGTGGCCGAGGAGGTCGTCGCCCACGGCGCCGACGAGCTCGCCGCCGCGGTGGCCAAGTTCGGCGAGCAGCCGCTGGCGATGAAGGTGGTGTCGAAGGACATCCTGCACAAGTCGGACGCCGGCGGGGTCAAGCTCAACCTGGTGGGCGAGGCGGCGCTGCGCACGGCGTTCGATCAGATCATGACGAGCTGCCGTGCCTACGACGCCAACGCCGACATCCGCGGCGTGCTGGTGACGCCGATGGCGCGGAAGGGCACCGAGGTCATCATCGGCGTGGTGCGCGATCCGATCTTCGGGCCGGTGCTGATGTTCGGCCTCGGCGGCATCTTCGTCGAGATCCTGGAGGACGTCGCCTTCCGCGCCATCCCGCTGTCCCGCCACGACGCCGAGGCCATGGTCGGCCAGCTCAAGGGGCGCAAGATCCTCGCCGGCGTGCGCGGCGAGTTGCCGGTGGACAAGGCGGCGCTGGTCGACCTGCTGCTGAAGGTGTCGAGCATCGTCAGCGCCTACCCGCAGCTCTCCGAGCTCGACCTCAATCCGGTGATCGCCTACCCGGACGGGTATGCCGTGGTGGATGCGCGCATCATCACCAACCGCGCGGTGGCCAGCAGCTGAGGCGGCAGGGGCGGCGGCGGGGCAGCCCGCTCAGCCGCCGCCGGTCCCGTGGCGCACGATGCGATTGCGGCCGAGGCGCTTGGCTTCGTACATCGCGCGGTCGGCGCTGTGGATCAGCTCGGTGGCGCTGCGCCCGTCGCGCGGGTGCAGGGCGAAACCGATGCTGGCCGAGATGTGCGCCGTTTCCGCGTCGAGCTGGTAGGGCTCCGCGAGGCGGGCGAGCAGCTTTTCCCCGATGTGCGCTGCGTCCTCGGCCTGGTGCAGGACGGGCAGGATGATCGCGAACTCGTCGCCGCCGAGCCGCGCCACGGTGTCGGTAGCGCGGACGCATGCGCGCAGGCGGCTGGCGACCTGCTGCAGCAGCGCGTCGCCGGCGTGGTGGCCGAGGCGATCGTTGACCGCCTTGAAGCCGTCGAGGTCGATGTACATCAGCCCGACCGCGCCGCCGGTGCGTGGGGCGCGCAGCAGTTCATGGTCGAGCTGCTCCTGGAAGCGGTGACGGTTGGCGAGACCGGTGAGCGGATCGCGGCTCGCCAGCCGCCAGGCGAAGTGACGATCGTCGTGTGCCGCACCGGCGAGCAGCGCGGTGGCCGCGCTCATCGCGAGCAGCAGCTGCAGTTCGGTGACGCTGCCGGCCTGCACCTCGAGCAGCCGGCCGCCGACGACCTGCACCGCGCATACGATGACGGCGGTGAGGTACGCGAACAGTACGCCGCGGGTCAGTCCGGCCAGCAGCACCGGGAAGAGCACCAGGATCGACAGTTCGGGCGCGACGCCGAGCAGCTGCGGCAGGTTCAGGACCAAGAGCGATACCAGTACGGCGAGCCCGAGCAGGCCCGGCAGCGCCGGCAGGCCCTGGTTGCGCAGCTGCACTTCGCCCGTGTCCGGCGAGGCGGCGTAGCGGCGGCCATGGCGCAGGTTCCAGGCCAGCGTGAAGGCCGGCACACCGAACAGGACTCCGGCGAAGTCGCCACCCCAGAAGGCGAGGAAGACTTCGCCGAACGTGTCGGTCGGCAAGTGACGGAAGGGCGGGATGAACAGGGTGGTCGCGGCGGAAAGCGTCACCGCGCCGAGGCTGATGGTGACGAAGTGCAGCGCGGTCGGCAGCGTGAGCCGGGTCGGATGGGCGAGCCAGTGCGAGCGCAGCAGCAGGCCGGCGCCGCCGTAGCACACCACCTGGCGCAGCGCGCCGCCCCAGTCCAGCGCCAGGGAGAGCCCGCCGCCCACACCGAGTTGACGTACCGTCAGGATGGCGAGGAAGGCCCAGGGCAGGATGCGCCAGCCGCAGATCATTCCCGCCGCGGTGCTCAGCCCGGCGGACAGGTAGAGGGCGCTCACGTGAGCCTGGACCTCGAAGAGCGCCGAGACCTGCCAGGCGATCCAGTAGCACGCGAACAGCAGGACCGCGTTCGCGATCTGCAGGTGCTGCGGCGGGCGGGGCGTGGGCGGATGCATGCGGCGCTTCGGGAGAGGTTCCGCCTCGGCGAAGGGGTGGATGGGCAGGGCGGCGAAAGCATAGCAGTCGATGCTGTGCACCTGTCATCCGAGATCCCGGATTGGGTAGCCGCGGGGCGATCGCGCGGTGGCCCGATCGCGTCAGCGAGCACGCGAAAGACCCCGGCGCCCGCCGTGAGGCGGGGGCCGGGGTCCCGGGCCCCGGAATTCGGCACCCGCAGGCGCCGTTACCGATCAGACGAACTGCACGACCTGCGCCGCGCCGCGGGCCTTGGCGGCCTGCGGGTTCTCGAACTCGGCCAGCAGCTGGGCCTGCTTCGCCTTGGCGAGCGCGACGTGGCGCTCCTTGACGTGGCCGTAGCCGCGGACCTCGTCCGGCAGGCTGGCAAGCTTGACCGCGATCGCGAGCCTGTCGCGATCGAGCTTGGCGCACAGCTGGTCGAGCAGGCGGTCGTAGTCCTCGATCGCCTGGCGCTCCATGCGGCGCTCTTCGGTCTTGCCGAAGATGTCCCATTTGCCGCCGCGCAGGTGCTTCATCTTCGCCAGGTGCCGGAAGGCCTTCAGTACCCAGGGGCCGTACTTCTGCTTGATCGGCTCGCCGGTCTCCGGGTCGCGCTTGGTGAGCAGGGGCGGGGCGAGGTTGTACTCGACGGTGTAGCCGTGCGGGAACTGCGCATCGAGTTCGGCCAGGACGGCCGGGTCGGCGTGCAGGCGGGCGACCTCGTACTCGTCCTTGTACGCCATCAACTTGTAGAAGTGGCGGGCGGTGGCTTCGGCCAGCGCCGAGCTCTCCGGCGCGACGCGCTTCTCGGCTTCCATCACGCGCTTCACCTTGGCCGCGTAGCGGCGGGCGTAGGCGGCGTCCTGGTAGCCGATCAGGTCGGGCACGCGGATCTCGAGCAGGCGCTTGAGCTCACCCGTGGCGCCGACCGAGTCCACGATCTGGCGCGCTTCGGCGGTCAGCGCGGGCAGCTTGGGCGCCTTGGCTTCGTACTTGTGGATCTCGGCGAGGACGTAGTCGAGATCGATCACCGCCATGCGGCCCCACTTGAAGGCGAGCAGGCTCATGTCCACCCCGACGCCGGCCTGCTTGATCGCGGTCTCGAAGGCGGCGGCGCTGATCGGCAGCGCGCCGGCCTGGTAGGCCACGCCGACCATGAACATGTTGGTCGCCATGCTGTCGGCGAACAGGCCCTCGGCCAGCGTCTGCGCGTCGAGATAGACGTTGTCGTTGCGCCGGGTGACGCGGTCGATGCCCTGGATCAGACGGTCGACATTGGGGAACTGCACCGACTTGTCCGACACCATGTAGCCGGTGGGCGCCTGGCCGGTCGACACGATCGCGATCGTGCGCTCGGGGTGACACTTGTCCAGGTTCTTGTTGTCGGTGGCGTTGAGGATGTCGAAGCCCAGGTAGAGGTCGGTGCTGCCGTCCGAGATCTTGTTCGCGCCGTCGAACGGGGTGGCGGTGATCTTGATGTCCGAGATCACCGCGCCGCCCTTCTGCGCCAGGCCGGTCTGGTCCAGACCCACCGCCCACTTGCCGTCGATGCGCGCGGCGTTGGCGATTGTCGCCGCCACGGTCACCGAGCCGGTGCCGCCGATGCCCATGACGTGGGCGCCGAAGTTGTCCGGATCGACCTTGAACACCGGATCCGGCAGCGCGCGCTCGAGCGCGGGCAGGCGGCCCTTCTTCTTTTTCTTCGCCTCGCCGGCCTTGGGGTCGGCCTTGGGCGTGATGGTGAGGAAGGAGGGGCAGAAGCCCTTCACGCACGAGTAGTCCTTGTTGCAGGACGGCTGGTGGATGCGCGTCTTGCGACCGAACTCGGTCTGCACCGGCTCGACCGACATGCAGTTGGACTTCTCGCCGCAGTCGCCGCAGCCTTCGCATACGCGCTCGTTGATCACCATCACCGCCTCGGGCTCCCAGGCCTTGCCGCGGCCACGCTGACGGCGCAGCTCGGCGGCGCACTCCTGGTCGTGGATCAGTACGGTGGTGCCCTCGGTCTCGGCGAGCAGCTTCTGCGCTTCCATGATGCGGTCGCGGTGCCAGACCTCGGTGTTGCCCTCGAGATTGACCGCGTTGTAGCGCGACAGGTCCTCGGTGGTGACGATGATGCGCTTGACGCCGTTGGCGACCAGCTCGGCCACCATCGCACGCACCGGCTCGGCGCCCATGATCTCCTGGCCGCCGGTCATCGAGGTGTGGCTGTTGACCAGGATCTTGAAGGTGATGTTGGTGTTGGTCGCCGCACAGTAGCGCACCGCCAGGCTGCCCGAGTGGGCGTAGGTGCCGTCCCCCATGTTCTGGAAGATGTGCTGCGTGTCGGTGAAGGGCTGCATGCCGATCCACTGCGCACCCTCGGCGCCCATGTGGGTGCCCATCACCACGCCGCGGTTCATCCACATCGCCATCGTGTGGCAGCCGATGCCCGCCGACACGATGCTGCCGTCCGGGGCCTTGGTCGAGGTGCTGTGCGGACAGCCCGAGCAGTACCAGGCGCTGCGCGTGAGCGTGGTCAGCGCGTGGCGGCTGTGGATCTCGTCCAGGCGGCGGATCCAGGCCTCGGCCGACTCGAGCCTGGTCTTGCGCGAAAGGCGGGCGTGCACCGCGCGGGCGATGACGTCCGACTCGAACTCGCCATGGAAGGGCAGCAGGTCGCGGCCTTCCTCGTCGCGCTTGCCGACGATGCGCGGTGCGTTGGCCGTGCCGTAGAGGATCTCCTTGGCGAACAGCTCGATGAAGGGGCGCTTCTCCTCGACGACGAGGATCTCCTCGAGGCCGCGCGCGAAGTCGCGGATGTCGTCCGGCTGCAGCGGGTTGAGCATGCCGATCTTGAGGATGCGCACGCCGGCGCGACGCAGGGCCTCGTCGTCCAGGCCCATCTCCATGAAGGCCTGGCGCAGGTCGTGGTAGGTCTTGCCGGCGGTGATGATGCCCAGCCAGGCGTCGGCGTTGGGGAGCGTGAGCTTGTTGAGGCCGTTCTCGCGTGCGTACTGGCGGGCGAGCTCCTGGCGCGCGTAGTACAGCGTGCGCTCCATGTCGAGCGCGTCCTTGCGCACGTTCATGCCGAGGTTGACCTCGGGGGTGTAGGGGCGGCCGTCGAGCTCGACCACCGGAGTGACGAACTTCAGGCGGTCCGCATCGACGATCGCGCTGCCGCTGCCGTCGGCGACGTTGGTGACGATCTTGAGGCCCGCCCATAGGCCGGAGATGCGCGACAGGTAGTAGCCGTGCAGGCCGAAGTCGAGGATGTCCTGCACGTTGGCCGGGTACAGCGAGGGGATGCCGACGTGGTAGAACATGGCCTCCGACTGGCTGGGCAGCGAGGACGACTTGCAGCTCGGGTCGTCGCCGAAGATGGCGAGCACGCCGCCGTTGCGCAGGGTGCCGGTGTAGTTGGCGTGCTTGAGCACGTCGCCCGAGCGGTCCACGCCGGGTGCCTTGCCGTACCAGGTGCCGACGACGCCATCGAACTTCTGCTTGCCCACCGTGTGCATCATCTGGGTGCCCCAGACGGCGGTGGCGGCGAGGTCCTCATTGAGGCCATCGACGAACTGGATGTTGTGCTGCATCAGCAGCTTCTGCTGCTTGATGAAGTTGGCGTCCAGCATGCCCAGGGGCGAGCCGCGGTAGCCGGAGACGAACATCGCGTTGTTGAGGCCGCGACGACGGTCGAGGCGGATCTGGTCCATCGTCAGGCGCACCAGCGCCTCGATGCCGCCGATGTGGATGATGCCCTCTTCCGCGGTGAATTGCCGGGTCAGGTCCTGTTTGGACGACATCGTGGGTTCCTCTGTGTCTCTGTCGGCGTGGCGCCGGTCTTGGGGCATGGGCCGGCGGTGACGTCCTCGTGCGCCGCCGGCCCGGTTCTGCAACCTGTCCTCGTGTTCAGACGAAGCGTACCGAGCAGTCGCCGATGCCGGCGACGCTCATGTGGAGGTTGTCACCGGCGCTGATCGGTACCATGGCGCCGAGCGCGCCCGACAGCACGATCTCGCCGGCCTTGAGGCCGATCTTCAGGCGGCCGAGGGTGTTCGCCAGCCACACGACGGCATTGACGGGCGAATTCATCGTCGCCGCACCGGCACCCGTGACGACGACCTCGCCGTTCTTCTCCAGCACCATGCCACAGGTGACGAGATCGAGGTCGCGCACGTCGATCAGTCTGGAGCCGAGTACGAGGGCACCGCAGGACGCATTGTCGGCCACGGTGTCCTGGATGCGGATCTTCCAGTCGCGGATACGTGAATCGACGATCTCGATGCAGGCCATCACGCCCTCGGTCGCCCGCAACACATCGGCCGCGGTCACGCCCGGCCCGGTCAGGTCGTGCTTGAGCACGAAGGCGATCTCGCCCTCGGCCTTGGGTTGAATCAGCGACGAGGTCGGGATCGGCTCGCCTGCGCCGTAGACCATCG
Organism: Thauera sp. JM12B12; assembly: GCF_039614725.1. NCBI lineage: Bacteria > Pseudomonadati > Pseudomonadota > Betaproteobacteria > Rhodocyclales > Zoogloeaceae > Thauera > Thauera sp. JM12B12. Next base: position 574,340 of record NZ_CP154859.1, read on the forward strand.
CGTCGGTGAGCATGCCGAAGTCGGGCTGGTCGACGCTGAGCATGTTCATCACCGCCCTGCTGGTGACGCCGATCTTCTTGCCGACGATGCGCTCGCCCGCCTCGATGCGACGGGCGATCATGCGCTGCTGAATGCGATAGGCATCGTCGATGCCGATTCCGGGATGGCGGTCGGTGAGCGGCGCAATCGGGCTGCGGTCCTGCAGTGCCGCGTAGAGTTCGTCGCCGCAGCGCTGGATCGTGCTTTCGTCCATGTAGGGCTCTCGTCGGACGGTTTCTCGGAGTTCGGCCAGGCTGGCTCAGTGCGCCAGGAAGTCGAGCACCATGCGGTTGAACTTGTCCGCATGCTCCCACTGCGCCCAGTGGCCGCAGCGGTTGAAGATGTGCAACTCGGCATTGGGCATGCCCCAGATCAGGCGCAGGCCGACGTCCATCGGCACGAAGCGGTCGTCGCGGCCCCAGATCACCAGCGTCGGCGCAGCGATCTCGCCCAGGCGCGGGCCCTGGTCGGGGAACTGCTTCGGGTTGGCGGCCAGGCTCTTGACGAAGTTCTCGAGGTGGTCCTTGCGCGCCAGCATGTTGTCCAGTCGTGCCTGGAACAGCTCCTCGGTCATGCTGCTCGGGTCGAAGACGAAGACGTTCATCATCTTCTTCAGGTTCTCGATCGTCGGCTCGCGGTACAGGCCCTGCAGCAGCTTGATGCCTTCGGTGGGCATGGGCACGAACTGGCTCGGGCCGCCGGTGCCGCCGCCCATCAGGATCAGCCTGCCGACGCGGGTCGGATTCGACAGCGCGAAGGCGACCGCGCTATGGCCGCCCATCGAGTTGCCGACGATGTGCACCGTGTCGAGTTGCAGGGCATCGAGCAGGGCCTTGAGGGTCTGGGCATTGAGGTCCGAGCGCGAGCCGGTGCACACGATCGGGTCGCTCTTGCCCCAGCCCAGGCAGTCCATCAGCACCACGCGGTAGCCGGCACCGACGAAGGCGTCGACGTTGCGGTGGAAGTTGGCCCAGCCGGTGGCGCCGGGGCCGGAGCCGTGCAGCATGACGACGGTTTCGGCGCCGCTGCCGCAGTCGTTGTAGTGCACCTGCACGTCGAGCTCATTCACCTTGAGGCGGACGAGGTGGCTGGTGGCGGCTTCGGTCAGGGGGGCGGTCTGAGTGCTCATCGTTGTAGGTCCTGTTGGTGTTGGAGGAGCGGCATGTGTCTGCCGTGGATGGTGGGCGCTCAGCCCTTGTACGGTCCTGCGCCGAGCCCGATCGGTGCCGGAGCGGCGGCCACGAGCCTGGAGAAGATGTGCGCGAAGTCTTCCTCGCCGGCGCGCGCGGAGGCGCGGGTGCCGGAGAGCGGGTCGTCGGCGATGAAGCCGGCGTTGGCGCGCGCCCAGTCCTCGGCGGTGAAGTGCTTGCGGATGAGCGGCAGCACCTCGCGCTCCTCGGTCATCATGTGGGTGCGGTAGAAGGCGGCGTAGTCGTTGAAGGCGGCCTTGAAGGCCTCGAAGTGGGCCGGGTCCTGGGCGTAGCCCTTGACCGCGGCCGCGAGCACCGCGATGCGGGCGTCGGCTTGCGCGTGCTCGGCTTCGAGGCGGTCGAGCGCGGCGTCGGCGTCGTGGGTGCGCGCGCGCAGCGGGCCGAAGAGGAATTCATCCTCCTTGGGGTGGTGGCGCTTCTCGGGGTAGGCGTCCAGGTAGTGCACCATCGCCTCGAGCAGCTTGTGGTCCGGCTGCAGGCGGCCCGCGCCGATCTCGCCGATCATGTGGCGGATGGCGTGGATGATCGCCGCCAGCGACTGGTGTTCGTCCATCAGGATGCGCATCGCGTCCATGGGGGTGTCCTTTTCTGTTGGGTCGGGCTCAGGTCGACAGCATCGCCTGGTGCTTGCCGCCAAAGCCCAGATAGGCCTCGATCACGCGCGGATCGTCGGCCAGTTCGTGCGCCGGGCCCTGCATCGCGATCTGGCCGGTCTCGAGCACGTAGGCGTAGTCGGCCACCTGCAGCGCGGCGCGCGCGTTCTGCTCGACGAGCAGGATGGAGACGCCACGCCGGCGCAGCTCGCTGATGATGCGGAAGATCTCGCGCACGATCAGCGGCGCCAGGCCCAGGCTGGGCTCGTCCAGCATCAGGAGCTTCGGCTTGGCCATCAGCGCGCGGCCCACGGCCAGCATCTGGCGCTCGCCGCCGGACATCGTGCCCGCCTGCTGGTCGCGGCGCTCCTTCAGGCGCGGGAACAGCGCATAGACCTCTTCGAGCGTCTGGCCGTGGTCGCGCTTGCCCGAGCGGTAGCGCTGGAAGGCGCCCAGGATCAGGTTGTCCTCGACGCTCATCTCGCCGAAGAGCTCGCGCTTCTCGGGCACCAGGTTCATGCCGCGCGCCACCATGCGCTCGACCTCGGGCACCACTTCGAGCGTGCCGTCAAAGGCGACCCGCCCCTTGGAGCCGAGCACGCCCATGATCGCCGAGAGCATCGTCGTCTTGCCCGCGCCGTTGGGGCCGATCACGGTCACGATCTGGCCCTCGCCCACGGTGAGGCTGGCGTTGGTGAGCGCCTCGACCTTGCCGTAGGACACGCACAGGTCCTTGACCTCGAGCACCGGGTTCTTTGCGGCCGCATTCGAGGCCGCGGCGCTGGCTTGCGTTTGCTGCTGTGTCATCGCGTTCTCCTCGCTCACTCCACGCCGCCCAGATAGGCCTCGAGCACCGCCGGGTTCTTCTGGATCTCGTCGGGCAGCCCCTCGGCGATCTTCTGGCCGAACTCCATCACCACCACCCGATCCACGAGGTTCATCACGAAGTCCATGTCGTGCTCGACGATCAGCGTGGCCATGCCCTCGGCACGCAGCTTCCTGAGCAGATCGCCCAGCGCCTGCTTCTCCTTGAAGCGCAGGCCGGCCGCCGGCTCGTCGAGCAGCAAGAGGCACGGGTCGGCGCACAGCGCGCGCGCGATCTCGAGGATGCGCTGCTGGCCCAGCGCCAGGCTGCCGGCTTCCTCATACATGTGCTCCTTCAGGCCCACGCGCTCGATCTGGTACGCGGCTTCCTTCAGGATGCGCGCCTCTTCCGCGCGGTCCAGGCGCCAGGCCGAGCTCAGTACGCCCTTGCCGCTTCTGAGGTGCGCGCCGATGGCCACGTTCTCGAGCACGGTCATCGTGGGCAAGAGCTTCACGTGCTGGAAGGTGCGGCTCATGCCCATGCGGGCGATCTCGCGCGAGTCGTGGCCCGCCACCGGCTTGCCCAGGAACAGCACCTCGCCCGAGGTCGGGGTGTCCACGCCCGAGATCTGGTTGAACATCGTGCTCTTGCCCGCGCCGTTGGGGCCGATGAGCGCGAGGATCTCGCCCGCGCGCACCTCCAGGCTCATGTCGTTGTTGGCGACCAGACCGCCGAACTTGCGGGTGACGTTCTTCGCCTCGAGGATCAGCTCGCCCGCCTTGGGCAGCGTGCGCCGCGGCAGGGTCTCGGCGTTCGCATCGATCGTCTTGTGGATGGCGCGCATCGGCACCAGTTTCTTGAGGATCGGCCACAGGCCCTCGCGCGCCCGGTGCAGCACCAGCACCATCAGGAAGCCGAACACGATCATCTCGAAGTTGCCGCTCGCCCCCAGCAAGGTGGGCAGCCAGTCCTGCAGCCACTGCTTGAGCACGGTGATGACGCCGGCGCCGACGATCGCCCCCCACACGTAGCCGGCCCCGCCGACCACCGCCATGAAGAGGTACTCGATGCCGATATGCACGCCGAACGGGGTCGGGTTCACGAAGCGCTGCATGTGCGCGTACAGCCAGCCCGAGGCACAGGCGAGCAGCGCCGCGATCACGAAGATGATCATGCGCGCGCGGCCGGTATCGACGCCCATCGCCTCGGCCATCACCCGGCCGCCCTTCAAGGCGCGGATCGCACGACCCTCGCGCGAGTCGAGCAGGTTGTGGGTGGTGAGCATGGCCACGAGCAGGAAGGCCCAGATCAGGTAGTAGATCTCGCCGCCGTCGTCCAGCGTCCAGCCGAAGAGGCTGATCGCCGGGATGCCGGTGATGCCGGTGTGCCCGCCCAGGCTCGCCATGGTGCCGAAGAGGAAATACAGGCTGATGCCCCAGGCGATCGTGCCCAGCGGCAGGAAGTGGCCCGAGAGCTTGAGTGTGAGCGAGCCGATCAGCACCGCGACCACCGCGGTGAGGATCAGCCCCGCCACCAGCGTGAGCCAGGGCGAGGCCCCCACCCAGGCGATCCACGCCGGCAGATCGGTGGCGGTGGTGAGCGCGGCGGTGGTGTACGCCCCCAGGCCCACGAAGGCGGCCTGGCCGAAGCTGGTGAGGCCCCCCACGCCGGTCAGCAGCACCAGGCCCAGGGCGACCATCGCATACAGGCCGATGTAGTTCAACAGGGTGACGTAGTACGGCGACAGGATCGCCGGCACCGCCAGCAGCAGCGCGAGGAAGGCGCCGAGCACCAGACGGTCGGTTCTCATTCTTCTTCCTCCACGTGGTGGCTACGCAGCGAGCGCCACAGCAGCACGGGAATGATCAGGGTGAACACGATGACTTCCTTGTAGGCGCTGGCCCAGAACGAGGCGAAGGCCTCGAGCAGCCCGACCACGAGCGCGCCGGCCGCGGCCAGCGGGTAGCTCGCCAGGCCGCCGATGATCGCGGCGACGAAGCCCTTCAGGCCGATCAGAAAGCCGGTGTCGTAGTAGATCGTGGTGATCGGGGCGATCAGCACGCCCGAGAGCGCGCCGATGAAGGCGGCCAGGAAGAACGTGAGCTTGCCGGCGAGCGCGGGCGAGATCCCCATCAGCTGCGCGCCGACGCGGTTGATCGCGGTCGCGCGCAGCGCCTTGCCGTAGAGCGTGCGCTCGAAGAACTGGTAGAGCGCCACGATCAGCAGCACCGACACCACCAGCACCCAGATCGTCTGCCCGGAGACCATCAGCGGACCGAGCTCGAGGCTGGCGTCGCTGAAGGACGGCGTCCTCTGGCCTTCGGCCCCGAAGAAGAGCAGCCCGAGGCCGACCATGGCGATATGCACCGCCACCGAGACGATCAACAGGATCAGCACCGGGGCGGAGGCGATCGGCTGGTACATCAGGCGATACATCATCGGCCCCATCGGCACCACGATCGCCAGCGTCAGGATCACCTGCAGCGCCAGCGGCAGCTCGTTGGCCGGCAGCGCCCAGAGCAGCCCGGCGAGCGCCAGCGGGTAGGCCAGGTTCCAGCCCGCCACGCCCGCGGCACGCTGCAGCTGCCCGGCCTTGAGGGCCTTGGCGCCGTCGAGCGCGCTCACCAGCACCCCCATCACCACCAGCAGCCACACCGTGGCCGGTACCGTGCCCGACTGCATCATCGCCAGCGTCAGCGCCCCGTAGGCCACGAACTCGCCCTGCTGGATGAAGATCACCCGCGTGACCGCGAACACCAGCACCAGCGCCAGCGCCAAGAGCGCGTAGATCGCACCGTTGGTGATGCCGTCCTGGCCCAGGATCAGTGCAACAGTTGAATCCATCTCGTCCTCCTTCGCTCCACCCCGCACGCAGCGTGAGGCTGCCCCGCAAGCGCACCCGTGACGGGAGCGGTCTGCGGCGTGTGCAGGGGGAGTGCATGGGAAATGCGCGCCCCTGCCTCCGCCGGCAGGCAGCGCGCATGCGTTGGCGTGCTTACTTGACGAGCGACCACTTGCCGTTGACGACCTCGATCAGCACGACCGCCTTCGGGTCGTAGCCGCCGTGATCCTCGGCGCTCAGGGTGTAGGTGCCGTTGACGCCGACCAGACCCTTGGTGCTCTCGAGCGCCTTGCGGATGCCTTCGCGGAACTCCGGGGTGCCGGGCTTGGCCGTCTTGATGGCTTCCTTCATGGCGTTCTCGAGCAGCAGGCCGGCGTCGTAGGCCGCGCCGGCGAAGGTCGAGCGCGAATCGGCGCCGAGCTTGCCTTCGAGCTGCTGCAGGAAGGCCACGCCGGCGGTCTTGTTGGGGTGGCCGTCGGGCAACTGCTCGGCGACCAGCACCGGTGCGACCGGCAGGCGCGCGCCTTCGACGTTCTTGCCGCCCAGACGCAGGAACTCCTTGTTGGCGACCGCGTGCGACTGGTAGATCGGGCCCTTGTAGCCGCGCTCGCGCAGCGTGGTCTGCGGCAGGGCGGCCGGCGTGCCCGAGCCGCCGACGAAGACCGCGTCCGGACGCGCCGACAGCACCTTCAGCGACTGGCCGGTCACCGACGTGTCGGTGCGGGCGTAGCGCTCGGTGGCGACGATCTTGATGCCGGCGGCCTGGGTGGTCTGGATCAGCGCCTTCAGCAGCAGCTCGCCCCAGGAGTCGGAGAAGCCGATGAAGCCGACGGTCTTGACGCCCTTGGCCTTCATGTCCTCGACCACGCGGCCGACCATGATGTCGGCGGTGGGCTCGATGCGGAAGGCCCAGGCGCGCTTGTCGGCGGCGGGGTCGATCGGGGCGATCGACAGCATCGGCACCTTGGCCTCGTTGGCGACGTCGACCATCGCCATGCCGTTGGTGATCAGGTTGGGGCCGATGATGGCGTCGACCTTGTCCTCGCCGACCAGCTTGCGGGCGTTCTTGACCGCGTTGGTCGGATCGGTGGCGTCGTCCAGCACGATGTAGTTGATCTTCTCGCCGCCGAGGCTGGCGGGCAGGAACTCGATCGCCTTCTTCGTCTCCGCGCCGAGCGAGGCGGCCGGGCCGGTGAGCGAGAACACGACGCCGACGTTGATGTCGGCCAGCGCGGGACCGGCGGACAGGGCGAGGGCGAGGGCGGCGAGTTGCGTCTTGATGCGAAGCTTCATGTTCATCTCCTGGTCTCTCTGGTGTTCAGGATGGTGCGTCGTGAGTCGGTGCTACGTCGGGGTGATGCGGTGTTGCAGGTCAGTTTGCGCTGCCGCTGAGGGCACCGAAGCCGGCGATCCACTCCGGGATCTCGCGGTAGTAGCGTTGCTCCGCCTGCCAGGCGCCCGCGCAGGCGGCGTCCATCGCCGCCACGGCCGCGACCCAGGTCTTGGCCTCGTGCGCCGAGCCGCCGGCGTCGGCGGTGATGTCGGCGTTGCGGTAGGCGTCGATCGAGGCCCAGTCGCGCGCGGCGAGCTGCTCCATCAGCCTGCGGTCCCACTCGGCGTTGAGCGGATGCAGCGTGCTGGTGCCGGCGGTGAAGGCCTCGGCGGCGGCGATCGTGCGCGCCTGGCGAGCGGCGCGGGCTTCCGGCGAGGGGTTGCGGTTGTCGATCAGGCGGGCGATGACCTCCGGGTCGGTCGCGGTCGCCAGTTGCGGCACCGGCGGGTTGTGCGACAGGCCGCCGGAGCCGATGAACAGCGCGCGCTGGCCCTGCGCGCGGGCGAAGCGGCCGACGGCCTCGCCGAGCAGGCGGGCGCGCTGGCAGCTCACCACCGGCGGGGCCACCGAGTTGATGAAGATCGGCACCACCGGGTAGCGGTCGAGCGCGCCGGTGAGCTCTTCGAGCGGCTGGGCGCAGCCGTGGTCGACCTGCATGCGATACGAGAAGCCGAGGTCGATGCCGGCATCGACCACCGCCTGGGCGCAGGCTTCGGCCAGCGTGCGCGGCACGTTCAGCGGCCCGGCCGAGGTCTGATAGTCACCCACCGACTCGGCCGCCATGCCGATGCAGAACTGCGGCATCAGCTCGAGGAAGAAGCCGTTGAGGTGATCCGGCCAGAACAGGTAGATCACCTCCGGATCGAAGGCCTCGACCTCGGCGCGCAGAGTGGCGACCAACCCGGCCACCTCCCTGACGACGGCAGCCTCGGGGTCGAAGTAGCCCTTCAGCGGCGTGTGCGACAGGCATTGGAGCCGAGCGTGCATCAGGCGGCCCCCTTGCCCAGGTTCAGGCCCATCTTGTCGGCGAGCTGCGACAGCAGTTCGTTGATCTTGACCGGGTAGGCGAGGCCGGCGACGAAGCGGTCGGGCCGGATCACCGCGACCGCGCCGGGGTAGCTGCCGAACCACTCCTTGAGGCGCATCTGCTCGTCGCCGACGACGATGGCGTCGGGGCCGATGTCGCGGTCGCGCTGGATCTGCACCACCGGCTTCACCGTGATGATGCGCCCGCCGAGGGCGGCGAGGATGTCGCGGCTCTTCTGGTTGAGCCAGAAACTGGGATCGACGCCCCAGCACACCAGCGCGAAGCCGCTCCCCATGACGTCGTCGAGCAGCTTGACCTCGCCGTCGCGGGTGCGCACCCTGGGCTGGATGAAGAGCTTGCCGACCGGCGAGTTCTTGCCCACGCGCCTGGTCGGCATCACCCGGCCGAGCAGCGGGGTCTTGCGTGCGAGCTGGCAGAGCAGCTGCTTGAAGCCGGGTTCGGTGTTGACCTCGGCCTCGGACACGACCAGGCCGGTCTCGTACCTGGGCATGGGCTTGAAGCGCATCTCGGTGAAGTAGCGCTTGGCCGGCGGCACCAGGTTGAGCGCCCAGGTGGCGAAGTCGCGGGCAGCGACCACCGCCGGGTTGCGCGGCGAGAAGATGCGGCCGGCGGTCACCGACAGGTCGATCATCGCCTTGGCGTGCGGTGGACGCTCGAGCTGGTAGGTGTCGAGCAGCTTCTCGGAGGCGATGCCCTTGACCACGTAGGCGAGCTTCCAGCCCAGGTTGGCAGCGTCGCGCATGCCGGTGTTGTAGCCCTGGCCCTGCCACACCGGCATGATGTGCGCCGCGTCGCCGGCGAGCATCACGCGGCCCACCTTCCAGCGGTCGGCGATGCGCGCGTTGTGGGTATAGACGCGCTTGCGGATGTAGTCCAGGCTGGTGGCATCGACGCCCGGGGGCAGCACCTTGGCCATCAGCATGGCCATGTTGTGCGGCTGGGTCATCTCTTCCTCGCTCTCGTTCTCGAAGATCATGAACTCGAAGCGACGGATCGAGTCGGGCAGCGCGACCGACACGTAGGGACGCGAGGGATCGCAGTGCATGTAGATGTTGGGCACGCCGAGCGGGTCGTTGCGCACGTCCACCACCAGCCACTTGGAGGTGTCGGTGAAGCCGCCGAAGCCGACGTTGAGCGCGGTGCGGATCGGGCTGCGACCGCCATCGCTGCCCACCAGCCAGCGCGTGCGCAGGGTGTAGACCGTGCCGTCGCTGCGCTTGACGTCGAGGCTGACGCCCTCGGCATCCTGATCGAAGCGCAGCACGTCGCTGCCCAGGCGCACATCGACGTTGTCGAAGCGCGCGAGGCCGTCGAGCAGCACGCGGTCGACCAGCGGCTGGTTGAAGGCGTTGCGGCGCGACCAGCCGAACTCGTCGGTGCGCGGCTCGATCGATGCGAAGCAGCGCCCGCTCCTGGTGACGAAGCGCATCCAGTGGTAAGGCGTCAGGTGCGGCAACACCGCCTCGGCCATGCCGATGCCCTGCAGCGTGCGCAGGCATTCGTCGTCCATGCCGACGGCGCGCGGGTAGTCGATCAGCTCGTCGCCGCGCTCGAGCAGGATGGCCTTGATGCCGTGCAGACCGAGCATGCTGGTGAGGGCGAGGCCGACCGGGCCGGCGCCCACGACGACGACGTCGGCATCGAAGCGGTTTTGTTCTTTCATCTTGCGGACTCCTTGTTGTGGGGCGGCGCCGGATCGCCTTGTGGCGGAGGGAGGCGGTGCGGACAATTCGTTGAAGAAGCGTTGTTTATGTCGCGATCAGTTGGACGGAGTCTAGGAATTCACGAGCGACTCAACAAAAACACTTCAACCCCTGTCCACATAGCGCACAACTATGTTTAGAAAGGAGTTTTTTAATGAGGCCTGATTCGGGTGCCGACTACGGCACGGTACGCAGCCTTGCCCGCGGGCTCGAACTCCTGCGCGTGCTGAACCGGCACGACAAGGGGCGCGCCTCGCTTGCGCAGATCGCCGCCGGCACGAGGCTGCACAGGACGACGGTGCGCCGGCTGCTGGAGACGCTGATCGAAGAGGGCTATGTGAAGCGCAGCGTTTCGGACGACCGCTATGTGCTGACCTTGAACGTCCGCGCGCTGTCGGAGGGCTTCAAGGACGAGGAGCGTATCTCGATGGTGTCCGGGCCGGTGCTCGCCCAGTTGCTGCAGCAGGCGCGCTGGCCGTCCGACCTGTGCACGCCTGATGGCGGCTCGATGCTGATCCGCGAGTCGACGCACCGCTTCAGCTCGCTGTCCTTCAACCGTGCGATGGTGGGGGAGCGCCTGCCGATGCTGATGACTGCGGCCGGGCGCGCCTATTTCTGCTACTGCGCCGATGCCGAGCGCGAGGCGCTCCTGGTGCTGCTGCGCCGCGACCCGGTGCAGGCGGCGCTGGCCAATGACGAAAAGTTCATCACCAACCTGCTCGAGCAGACGCGCAGCCGGGGCTACAGCTCGAACGAGGGCGACTGGAGCGCGGAGCGCAAGATCGGCGCGATCGCGGTGCCCGTGTTCCAGGGCGGCAAGGTGATCGCGAGCATCAACGTGATCTACCTCGTGCGCGCGGTCTCGCATGCGGAGGCGGCCACCCGCTACCTGCCGGCGCTGGTCGAGGCCGGGCGCCAGCTGGAAGCGGCGCTGAACGAGCCGGCGGAGTGAGGCGTCTTCCTCTCGCCGGGCTGCGGTCCCGGGGCGTCGAGCCGCCAATGAAGAACGCCCCGGCGCCCGCGGGGCTGCGGGCGTCGGGGCGCGGCTGTGGCGCGAGTTTCGCTCAGACGAAGCGGAACGAAACGCTGCCCAGATCCTGGAAGCGGACGTTGACGTTGTCGCCCTTCTTGACCGGGATTGCCTCGGTGACGCCGCCGGTCATGATGAAGGTGCCGGCCGGGATTTCCTGGCCGCGCTTGCCGAGCTCGTTCGCCATCATCGCGATCGCGACCAGCGGGTTGCCGAGCACGGCAGCGCCGGCGGCCATCGACACGACCTCGCCGTTGATCTCGAGGACCACGCCCAGCGTCGGCAGGTCGAGCTCGCCGAGGTCACGCATGTTGCCGCCGATCACGAAGCGGGCCGACGAGGTGTTGTCGGCGATCACGCTCTTGAGGTCGAACTTGAAGTCGCGATAGCGCGAGTCGATCACTTCAACCGCCGGCAGCACGAAATCGATCGCCGCCATGACGTTGCCGATGTGGCAGCCGGGGCCGCGCAGCGGGGCCTTGGTGACGACGCAGATCTCGGCTTCGACCTTGGGGTGGATGAGTTCGTCGAACTTGATTTCGCCGCCGTCCGGCACCGACATGTAGTCGGCGATGAAGCCGAACACCGGGGTCTCGACGCCCATCTGCTTCATCTTGGCGCGCGAGGTCAGGCCCGCCTTGAGGCCGGCGACCTTGTTGCCGCGGGCGAGCTTGCGGCGCTTGATCTCGTCCTGGATGGCGTAGGCGTCATCCCAGTCCATGTTTGGGTAGTCGTCGGTGATCTTGGTGACATCAAAGGCCTGCAGCTCGGCGTTTTCGAGATGCTCGGCGAGCTTGGCGATGGTGGCCTGGTCGAGGGTGAGTGCCATGTGTGCGGTTTCCTTGTCAGATGAAGCGGACCGACGTGCCACCGAGGCCGCCGACGTTGCAGGTGAGGCTGTCGCCGGCGACGACCGGGACGAGCGGGGATTGCGAACCGGAGAGGATGATCTCGCCGGCCTTGAGGCCGATGCCGAGGCGCCCCAGGGTGTTGGCCAGCCAGGCGATGGCGTTGACCGGCGAGCCCTGCACGGCGGCGCCGGTGGAGGTGCTGATGATGTCGCCGTTCTTGGCGAGCACCATGCCGGCGAGCGCGAGGTCGAGCTGGCGCGGGCTCTTGCGCACGCCGCCGAGCACGAGCACGCCGCAGGAGGCGTTGTCGGCCACGGTGTCCTGGATCTTGATCTTCCAGTCCTTGATGCGCGAATCGACGATCTCGAAGCAGGGCACCACGCAGTCGGTGGCGCGCAGCACGTCGGCCGCGGTCACGCCCGGGCCCATGAGGTCGTTCTTGAGGATGAAGGCCACTTCGGCCTCGGCCTTGGGGGCGATCATCGACGAGGCGACGATCGGCTCGCCTTCGTTGTAGACCATGTTCGACAGCAGCTGACCGAAGTCGGGCTGGTTCACCTTCAGCATGTCCATGACGACCTTGCTGGTCACGCCGATCTTCTTGCCGACCACGGTGTGGCCGTCGTCGAGCTGGCGCTGGATCATGCGCAGCTGGATGGCGTAGGCATCCTCGATGGTGATGTCGCTCTCGCGGTCGGTGAGCGGCGCGACCGGGGTCAGGGTCTTGAGCGCGGTGTAGAGCTCGTCGCCGTAGTGGTTGATCTTGTTCTGGTCCATATCGTGTTCTCGATGATGTGTTCGATGGATGGGAGCCTGCCGGCGCCGCGGGGGAGGGCGTTGCTGCACCCCGTCCGCCGCGGCCGTGTCCGGTATCAGTACTTGATCATCACGTTGCGCAGCTCGGTGTAGAACTCGAGCGAGTGCACACCGCCCTCACGGCCGATGCCCGACTGCTTGGAGCCGCCGAACGGGGTGCGCAGGTCGCGCAGGAACCAGCTGTTGATCCAGCACAGGCCGACTTCGATCGCGTTGGCCATGCGCATGGCGCGGCTGATGTCCTGAGTGTGCACCGAGGTCGCCAGGCCGTAGCGGTTGGCGTTGACCATGTTCAGCACTTCCTCTTCGCTGTCGAAGGGCTGGATGTGGCAGCAGGGCCCGAAGATTTCCTCGGTCACCACGGTCGCGGTCTCGGGGAGACCGGTCCAGATCGTGGGCTGCACCCAGCAGCCGTCCTTCAGCTCGTCCGGCATGTCGGGGATGCCGCCGCCGAAGACGATGTTGGCGCCTTCTTCCTTGGCCTTGGCGTACATGCCGAGCACCTTCTTCTGGTGAATCTTGCTCACCAGCGGGCCGATCTTGGTGTCGGGGTCGAAGGGGCGGCCCGGCTTCATCTTCTCGGCCTGTTCCTTCATTGCGGCGACGACCTTGTCGAAGATCGGGCGCTCGACATACACGCGCTCGGTGCCCAGGCAGACCTGGCCGGCGTTCTCGAAACACGAGCGGGTGAGGGTGGCGATGGTGTTGTCGAAGTCGCAGTCGGCGAACACCACGGCGGCGTTCTTGCCACCGAGCTCCAGCGACACCGGGCGGATGCCGTCGGCGCCGGCCTTCATGATCGCGGTGCCGGTCTTGGTTTCGCCGGTGAAGGTGATGCCGTTGACATCCGGGTGGGCGGTCAGGAAGGCGCCGGCCGAATCGACGCCGAAGCCGTTCACCACGTTGTACACGCCCTTGGGCAGGCCGACCTTGTTCATCACCTCGCCGAGCAGGGTGGCGGTGAGCGGCGTGGCTTCGGAGGGCTTCACGACCACGGTGTTGCCGCAGGCGAGCGCCGGGCCGGCCTTCCAGGTCATCAGCAGCAGCGGCAGGTTCCATGGGCAGACGATCGCGATCACGCCACGCGGGGTGCGCACGCCGTAGCTGCGCGCGGTCTTGCCGTCGGGGGTGCGCATCTCGAAGGACTCGGTCGACACGTTCTTGATGGTGTCGGTGAAGATCTTGAAGTTGGCCGCGCCGCGCGGGATGTCGATGTGCGAGGCGAGGTGGGCCGGCTTGCCGGTGTCGGCGATCTCGGCCTGCAGGAAGTCGTCGAAGCGGCGGTTGATCTCATCGACCACGGCGTCGAGCATGTTGCAGCGCTCGACCACCGAGAGCTTGCCCCAGGGGCCCTTGAGCGCGGCCTTGGCGGCGGCGACGGCGGCGTCGACTTCGGGCTTGCCGGCTTCGTACACCATGCCGATCAGGGAGTTGTCGACCGGGTTGCGGTTCTCGTAGGTCTTGCCGCTGACGTTGGTGACGTACTCGCCGTTAATGAAGTTCTTGATCTCTTTCATGCTCGATGTGTCCTCAGGTGGTGGATCTGGATGCCGGGTGCGGTACGTGTGCCGCCGTATCGTGCCGATGCCTGCTGCTGCCTTTCTCGCATCTGACGCAATCTTGGCTTCAAGGATGAGATTTGTAAAGAATCTCGAGATTTATTTTTCAAGATTCTTCACTGCGCTCGCCTGGCGGGAAACGTGACCTGTCGGTGACGACCCGGCATGCCTGGAGCCCGATCGAGCGCAGTCCCGGAGCATTGCCCCAGATTCAGGTTAGCCGAGATTTCCGGCTTCAAAACGGGGTGTGCAGAAAACGGATATCGATGGTGCAGTAGCTGGATATTGGCGCCGCTGATCGCGCCATAACCTGCGGTCCGTCGTAGCGGCGCGGGCCGCAGTGCGCCACTCATGCCCCTCACGGATACGCGGACGTCCTGAGCTGGGCGGTCGCGCCGACCACGTCGCGCCGGCGCGCCTTGTCGTTCCCGCAGCGCATCACTGCAAGCCCTGTTGCATGCCCGCGGACTGACCGCGAACCTCCAGGCCCGTCTTCCGCTGAAGAGGGAAATCTCGAATTTCCCTTTCAGTCTCCCAGATCCCTTCATTCACCAACTCTTCCAGTAGAGAGGCACAACCTTGAGTTCGAACATTCCGATGGAAAGCCCGGAAATGACGCGCAAGCGGCGCAGCACCGTTTTCTGGGTGATCGCCCTGGCCTTTGTCGGCCTGGTTTTCGATGGCTACGACCTCGTCGTCTACGGCGCCGTCCTCCCCGGCTTCATGGGGCCGGACGCCGCCAAGTGGATCGGCGACCGCGCGCTGACGCCGCAGGAGGCCGGGATGCTGGGCTCCTACGCGATGATCGGCATGATGCTCGGCGCGCTCGTCGCCGGTACCCTGGGCGACCTCATCGGCCGCCGCAAGGTGATGATCGCCTCCATCGCCTGGTTCTCGATCGGCATGGCGGTGTCGGCCATGACCGAGACGGTCACCGCCTTCGGCATCTGGCGCTTCATCACTGGCCTGGGTGTCGGCGCGCTGGCCGGCACCACGGGTGCGATGGCGGCCGAGTTCGCCCCCCCGGGCAAGAAGAACCTGGCCACCGCCTTCACCTATGCGGGCATTCCGCTGGGTTCGCTGCTGTCGGCCCTGCTGGCGATCTTCCTGCTGCCGATCATCGGCTGGCGCGGCATGTTCCTGCTCGGCGCGCTGCCGCTGGTGACCCTGCTGCCGCTGGCGATCTGGAAGCTGCCCGAGTCGGTGGCCTGGCTGGCCGCGCGCGGCCGCCTGGACGAAGCCCGCAAGGTGTCCGAGCGCACCGGCGTGCCCATTCCCGAGGCCGAGATCAAGCCGCAGCAGAGCGCGGCCGCCCATGCCTCGGATGCGCGTGCGGGCTGGGCCGGTCTGTTCACCGTGTATCTCGTGCCGGCCATCGTCATCGGCTTCGTCTCGGCCTTCTGCCTGCTGCTGGTCTATTCGCTGAACACCTGGCTGCCGAAGATCATGCTGCCGATCATGGGCCAGAACGGCTCGCTGGCACTGCTGCTGGTGCTCAACGCCGGCGCGATGGTGGGTACCCTGTACGGCTCAACCCTCGCCGACAAGCACAGCCCGCAGCGCATCGTCGCGCTCGGCTTCCTGGTCGGCGCGCTCGCCATGGGTGCCATCGGCCTGCTCGCCGCCACCATCGACGTGCCGGCGGTCGCCAAGGCCGGCGAAGTGCAGCAGCTCGCAGAGGTCAGCGGGGTCGTCGTGGCCCTGCTGCTGCTCACGATCGCGATCACCGGCCTGGGCACCTCGGGCACGCAGACCCTGATCTACGGCCTCGCCGCCAACTACTACCGCACCAACGTTCGTGGCGCGGGGGTCGCCTGGACGGCTGCCTTCGGCCGCATCGGCGGCATCTTCGGCCCGATCTTCGGCGCCTTCCTGGCGGTCAAGTTCGCCGGCGAACTGCACAGCATCTTCTACGTGCTGGGTGGCATCAGCCTCATCGGCCTGGTCCTCACCCTGATCATTCCGAAGAGCAAGGCCGCGACGGTCGCCCAGGCGGTGGCGCCGACCACCGCGCCGGCCGCTGCCGTGGCCGCAGGCAAGTCCCGCCTCTACGGCACCATCATGGCGGTGGTCGATCACACCGGAAACACGCTGACCCGCGCCCGCGTGTCCGAGTTCGTGTCGCTGACCGGCTCCAAGGTCCATCTGGTGTATCTGGCGCCGGAGCACGTCCTGTCCGCCGAAGTCGGCCAGACCGACAAGGCGATCGATCCGAAGCACGTGGCGAACCTGCAAGAGTACGTAAACGAGGTCAACGCGCAGGGCGTCCCGGCCGAGGGTCAGATCCTGACCGCGACGCTGTTCGGCCGCGGCCGGGCGGTGGTCGATCTCGCCGAGCAGCTGCGCTGCGATCTGATCATCCTCAATACCGAGGAGGGCGGTCAGCGTGCCAAGGCCGAGCTCGCGCAGGAGGTGGCGCGGCAGAACCCGAAGATGGCCGTGCTGATCGCGCGCTCGACGCAGCAATAAGCGCGCGCTTCACGACGCCCGTCCCGATCGTCACGGTTCGGACGGGTTCCTTGCGGCAGGCGCGCCGGCGGCAGCGTTTCGCTACACGTGGTGACAAATGCCGCTTTTGTTGCAGAGGCGTTGCAGTACCATTGCGCACCCCGTGAGAGCGTCCGGTCGTGGATCGCTCCGGGGTTTGTTTCTGCGGGGACTGCATGGGCGTCGGAAAACTGCTCAGATTCCTGGCCATCCTGGCCGGCTGTCTGCTGTACGCGATTCCCCGCTGGCTGCACGAAGAGTTCGGCCGGGTCAGCATCGACCAGGTGCTCTACCACCTGCGCTTCGGCGCCGAAGGGGTGCTGACCAGCGACCCCGAGATCATCGACCGCTTCCTCTGGCGCGGGCTGGCGTTGCCGCTCGTGCTGGCGCTGTGCCTGTGGGGGCTGGACGCCTGGGTGCGCTACCTGCGCGGCCACCCCGAGGCCTGGCCGCGGCCATGGCTGCGTCTCGCCTGGCAGCGCTTGCTGTCGATGCTGCGCCACGCCGCACACCACACCCTGCCGCGCATCGTACCGCTGGTGGTTCTGGGCGCCGGCGTCGCCTTCTTCGTCGATAGCTTTTCGGTTGCGCGCTATGTGCGCGGCTATTTCGGCGAGGACTACTTCGCCGACGCCTATGTGGACCCTGCGGGCATCACCCTCGAGCGGGGACGCAAGCCGCCGAAGAACCTGGTGCTGATCTACGTCGAGAGCCTGGAGAACACCTATTCCGATCCGGCACTCTTCGGTCGCGACCTGCTTCAGCGGCTCAACGCGTTCAAGGCCTTGCCGGGCGTGGTGTCCTTCGACAGCTATCGTGAGCTCATGGGGGCGCACTTCACCATTGCCAGCCTGGTGTCCACCCAGTGCGGGCTGCCGCTGAAGTCGGTGGCGATGTTCAGTGGCAACGACGTCGGCGAGAAGGTCGAACGCTACCTGCCGGGCGCGCGCTGCCTCGGCGACATCCTCGCCGACCACGGCTATCGCAACGTCTTCCTCAACGGCTCGAGTCTCGCCTTCGCCGGTGTCGGCAAGTTCTTCCGCGACCATCGCTACAGCCGGGTGATGGGGCGCGAGGAGTGGATCGCCGCGGGCGAGCCGCCGGCAGGCATGAGCGGTTGGGGCCTGCGCGACGACGACCTGTTCCGCCGCGCGCGCGTCGAGCTCGATCAGCTCATGAAGACGCGCAAGCCCTTCAACCTCACCGTGCTCACCGTCGACACCCATCACCCTTACGGGCATCTCTCGCCCGAGTGCGCGCGCCGCGGTCATCAGGATTTCGAGGGCATCGTCGAGTGCACGGCCGACTTGGTGGCCGAGTTCGTCGAGTACATCATCGCCCGCGGCTGGCTCGACCGCGTCGCGATCGTGGTGCAGGGCGATCACCTCGCCATGGGCAACACCTCCTACGACAAGCTGGTGACCAACCCCGAGCGCCGGGTGTTCAACCTGCTCATCAACGACGATCCCAAGCTCAAGGCCAACACGCGCGAGATCACGCACTTCGACATGCTGCCCACCCTCCTCGACCTCATCGGCCTGCACGTGAAGGACGGGCGGGCGGGGCTGGGCTATTCGGCGATCGGCCCGGTGCGCGCGCCACGGGCGCCCGACCACGTGGACCGCATGGCCGAGAAGCTGCTCGACTACAGCGCCACCTATCGCGCGCTGTGGGAGCCCATGCCGGCGCCGCCCGCCGAGGGCGCTGCGGCCTTGCGTGTCGGCACCCCGCCCGACGCGCCCGCGGCCCCGCCGCCCGCACTGTTGCGCTGACGCGCCGGCGCCCGCGGCGGGCCACGATCAGCGCTTGCGCGCGCGCTGATCATGCAGGGCGTCCGAGGGTACATGCACCGCCCTGGTGCGGGCCTGCGCGTGCGCACCGCGATGGTGCGGCGCGTGCGCGCGTGCGATCGCTTCCGCGCGCCGCGCGCCTGCCGCAGCGTGCCGCGGGCGCGCCCGCGCCACTGGAAAGCGTCGGCGAATCAGCCGGATGAGTTCGCCGGCGCAAGGGCTGGCCCGAGCCTTGCTTTGCGCTGTCGCATGAACGCGGTCACCGAGCCCCTCATCCCCGATCTTGATTCCGCCGCCCGCACCGGCTGGCCGGCCGAGCTGCGCCTGCGCTTCGAGCGCCGCGGCGGACGCAGCGTGCTCGTCGAGCGTGCGCACCGCGGTCCGCTGGTGGTGCAGAAGCCGCTGTATCCCGAGGGTGACGCGGTCTGCCACGTGATCCTGGTGCATCCGCCTGCGGGGATCGCCGGTGGCGACCGCCTGGCGCTGACGCTCGAGCTCGGCCCGTGCGCCCACGTGCTGCTCACCACCCCGGGTGCGGGAAAGTGGTACCGCAGCGCAGGCGCGCATGGCCGCCTCACTCAGCAACTGCGGCTGGCAGATGGGGCGGTGTGCGAGTTCCTGCCGCAGGAGAGCATCGTCCATGACGCCGCGCTCGGCGAACTCGACACCGAGGTCGCGCTCGCCGGATCGGCGGTCTTCGTCGGTGCCGAGATGATCTGTCTCGGCCGCACCGGCGCGGGCGAGCGTTTCGCGCGCGGAGAGCTCGCCCTGCGCACGCGGATCACGCGCGATGGCCGCCCGCTGTGGCTGGAGCGTGGCGTGCTGGGCGGCGGCAGTGCGCTGCTCGAGGCCGCGCCGGGCCTGCAGGGCCAGCCGGTGAGCGCGAGCCTGCTGGTTGCGGCGCCGGCCTGCGATGCTGCGCTGCTCGAGGCCTGGCGCGCGATTGCGCCGCCGGCCGGCAGCGGCGCGGTGACCTTGCTGCCCGGCCTGCTGGTAGCGCGCTGGCTGGGACCGGCCTGCGAGCCCGGGCGGGCGTGGCTGACGCAGCTGTGGGCTGCGGCGCGGCCGGTGGTGGCGGGGCGGTCGATGCAGCGGCCGCGCATCTGGAGTACCTGAGGGGCTGCATGAGCTGTGCCGCAGCGCCGGGCGCTGCGCTTGACAAGGGACGGAGATGGAACTGACACCACGCGAGAAGGACAAGCTGCTGATCTTCACCGCCGGCCTGCTGGCCGAGCGCCGGCGCGCGCGCGGGCTGAAGCTGAACTACCCGGAGGCGGTGGCGCTGATCACCTGCGCGATCCTCGAGGGCGCGCGCGACGGGCGCACGGTGGCCGAGCTGATGAGCTACGGCGCGACGCTGCTGACGCGCGAGGAGGTGATGGAGGGGGTGGCGGAGATGATCCCGGACATCCAGGTGGAGGCGACGTTTCCGGACGGGACGAAGCTGGTCACGGTGCACAACCCGATCGTTTGAGTTCGGGGCGGGCTGAGTTCGTGCGTGCTGCCCGCGACCGCCACGCCGGGCATTTGCTCTGCAGGCTGCGGAACTCGCCCTGCGGGCTCGGACAGTCCTCGCCTGCGCCGCAAACACCCGACATGACGATCGCTACCTTGTCGCGCCTGATTCAGGCGTCATGACGCTGAGGGAAGGAACAGATGATCCCAGGAGAATATTTCGTCGCCGATGGCGACATCGAGCTCAACGTCGGCCGCGCCACGCTGACGGTGGTGGTGACCAACACCGGCGACCGCCCGATCCAGGTCGGCTCGCACTACCACTTTGCCGAGACCAACACCGCGCTGGACTTCGACCGCGCCGCGGCGCGCGGCTTCCGGCTCAACATCGCCGCGGGCACCGCGGTGCGCTTCGAGCCCGGGCAGTCGCGCACCGTCGAGCTGGTGGCGCTCGACGGCGAGCGCGAGGTCTATGGCTTCAACGGACTCGTGATGGGAGCACTGTGATGGCGGAAATTTCGCGCCGCGCCTATGCGGAGATGTTCGGCCCCACGGTGGGCGATCGGCTGCGGCTGGCCGACACCGAGCTGGTGATCGAGGTCGAGCACGACTTCACGATCTACGGCGAGGAGGTGAAGTTCGGCGGCGGCAAGGTGATCCGCGACGGCATGGGCCAGAGCCAGTGCGTGTCGGCCGATGTGGCCGACACCCTCATCACCAACGCGCTGATCGTCGACGCGGTGACGGGCATCGTGAAGGCCGACGTCGGCTTGAAGGACGGCCGCATCTGGCGCATCGGCAAGGGCGGCAACCCGGACATCCAGCCCGGCGTCACCATCCCGGTCGGCGCCGGCACCGAGGTGATCGCCGGCGAAGGGATGATCCTGACCGCCGGCGGCATCGACAGCCACATCCACTGGATCTGCCCGCAGCAGATCGAGGAGGCGCTGATGTCGGGCGTCACCACCATGCTCGGCGGCGGCACCGGGCCGGCGACCGGCACCTTCGCCACCACCTGCACGCCGGGGCCGTGGCACATCCACCGCATGCTGGAGGCGGCCGAGGCCTTTCCGATGAACCTCGGCTTCTTCGGCAAGGGCAACGCGAGCCTGCCCGCGCCGCTGAAGGAGCAGGTGCAGGCCGGGGTGATCGGGCTCAAGCTGCATGAGGACTGGGGCACGACGCCGGCGGCGATCGACAACTGCCTGACGGTGGCCGACGAGATGGACATCCAGGTCGCGATCCACACCGACACGCTCAACGAGTCCGGCTTCGTCGAGACCACGCTGGCGGCGTTCAAGGGCCGCACCATCCACACCTTCCACACCGAGGGCGCGGGCGGCGGTCACGCGCCGGACATCATCAAGGCGATCAGCCGGCCCAACGTGCTGCCGTCCTCGACCAACCCGACGCGGCCCTACACCATCAACACCATCGACGAGCACCTCGACATGCTGATGGTGTGCCACCACCTCGACCCCGCGATCGCCGAGGACGTGGCCTTCGCCGAGTCGCGCATCCGGCGCGAGACCATCGCCGCCGAGGACATCCTGCACGACACCGGCGCGTTCTCGATGATGTCGTCGGACTCGCAGGCGATGGGCCGGGTGGGCGAGGTGGTGATCCGCACCTGGCAGACCGCGCACAAGATGAAGCTGCAGCGCGGCTGGCTGGCGCCGAAACGCAGCGCCGCGGCGGCGGTGCCCGATGCGGTCGCGGTGATCGAGGGCAGCACCGCCAACGACAACTTCCGCGTCAAGCGCTACATCGCCAAGTACACGATCAACCCGGCGATCACCCACGGCATCGCGCACGAGGTGGGCTCGATCGAGCCCGGCAAGCTCGCCGACCTGGTGCTGTGGCGGCCGGCCTTCTTCGGCGTCAAGCCGAGCCTGATCGTCAAGGGCGGCATGATCGCCGCGGCGGCGATGGGTGACCCCAACGCGTCCATCCCCACGCCGCAGCCGGTGCATTACCGGCCGATGTTCGGCAGCTTTGGCAAGGCGGTGAAGACCGCGGTGACCTTCGTGTCGCAGGCCGCGCTGCACAACGCCGAGGTCGCCGCGCTCGGGCTGCACAAGCCGCTGGTGGCGGTGCAGGGCTGCCGCAAGGTGAGCAAGGCCGACATGGTGCTCAACGACGCCACGCCGCAGATCGAGGTCGATGCCGAGACCTACATCGTGCGCGCCGACGGCGAGCACCTGACCTGCGAGCCTGCCGAGCTGCTGCCGATGGCGCAGCGCTATTTCCTGTTCTAGGGCGCGGCCACCGCCTGCGCGACACGCCCCGCACCCGACCCACCGGAGTTCCCCGACCATGCAGATGACCCATGACAGCCGCGCCGACCTCGTGATGTCGACGCCCACCCCGACGTCCGCGCCGGCGCCCGCGGTGCTGCTGATCGAAGCCCTCTACCACGGCGAGCTGCCGCCAGCCGACACGCTCGAACTCGACTTCAACGCCCGTACCAAGAGCCGCCTGCGCACCCGGCTCGCGTCGGGCGTGGAGATCGGCCTGTTCCTGCCGCGCGGCACCATCCTGCGCGGCGGGCAGAAGCTGCGCGCGAGCGACGGCCGCATCGTCGTCGTACGCGCCGCCGCCGAGGATCTGCTCGAGGCGCGCTGCGCGACGGCCACCGAGCTTGCGCGCGCCGCCTTCCATCTCGGCAACCGTCACGTCGCCGTGCAGGTCGGGCGCGATGCCGGCGGCGACTGGCTGCGCCTGCAGGCCGACCACGTGCTGGAAGGCATGCTGGTGGGCCTGGGCGCGCTGGTGAGTTCGCTGCGCGCGCCCTTCGAGCCCGAGGCCGGCGCCTACGCGCCCGGCCACCAGCACCCGGGCGACGGCAGCGGCGCGCGCATTCACCTGATGGCCGGGCAGTGAGCGCCGCCGCCATCTCCTGGTCGCCGCCGGCACCAGGCAGCGCCGGAGCGAGCGAGGCGACTGTCATCGAGCGCCGCGCTGTGGGAGCGGGCTTGCCCGCGAACGTTGCGTGCTCGCGCGCCGCATTCGCGGGCAAGCCCGCTCCCACGGGGCCCGCGCCCACGGTCTCCGGCCTGCTTCCTCTGCTGCGCCTGCTGCAGCTGGCCAGTCCGGCGCTGCCGGTGGGCGCCTACACCTACTCGCAGGGCCTGGAGTGGGTGGTGGAGAGCGGCGCGGTGCGGGGCGAAGCCGACGCCGCGGCGTGGATCGGCGACGTGCTGACGTGGAGCCTGGCGCGCTTCGAGGCGCCGCTGCTGGCGCGCCAGCTCGCGGCCTGGCGTGCAGGCGACGACGGCGAGGTCGCGCGCCTCAACGCGGACTTCCTCGCCAGCCGCGAGACCGCCGAGCTGCGCGCCGAGACGGTGCAGATGGGCTGGTCGCTGGTGAAGCTGCTCGCCGAGCTCGAGGCCTTCGCCGCCTTGCCCGGCTGGCGCCCCCGCCTGCTGGCGATCGACACGCCGTGCTTTCCCACCGCCTGGTCGGCCGCCGCCGCAGCCTGGCAGGTGGCCGCCGAGCAGGCGCTGGCCGCCTACCTGTGGGCCTGGGCCGAGAACCAGGTGATGGCGGCGGTGAAGGCGGTGCCGCTCGGTCAGAGCGCCGGGCAGCGCCTGCTCGCCGGGCTCGGCGCGCGCATCCCGGCGCTGGTCGAGTCCGCGCTGCAGCTGCCCGAGGCGCGCTGGAGCAACTACACCCCTGGCCTGGCAATCGCCAGCAGCCGGCACGAAACCCAATACACGAGGTTGTTCAGATCATGACGACGCATTCCGCCCCCTCTGGCGCCCCGGCCGGCGCGCTCCCCGCCTCGGCGCGCGGCCCGCTGCGCGTGGGCATCGGCGGTCCGGTCGGCTCGGGCAAGACCGCGCTCACCCTGGCGCTGTGTCTGGCGCTGCGCGACCGCTACAACATCGCGGTAGTCACCAACGACATCTACACCGCCGAGGACGCCCAGTTCCTGGTGCGCAACCAGGCGCTCGCCCCCGAGCGCATCATCGGCGTCGAGACCGGCGGCTGCCCGCACACCGCGATCCGCGAGGACGCCTCGATCAACCTCGAGGCGGTCGACCGCCTGAACGCGCGCTTTCCGGGGCTGGACATCGTCTTCGTCGAGTCCGGCGGCGACAACCTGGCGGCCACCTTCTCGCCCGAGCTCTCCGACCTCACGCTCTACGTCATCGACGTCTCGGCCGGCGACAAGATCCCGCGCAAGGGCGGCCCCGGCATCACCCGCAGCGACCTGCTGGTGATCAACAAGATCGACCTCGCGCCGCTGGTCGGCGCCTCACTCGAGGTCATGGACCGCGACGCGCGCAAGATGCGCGGCACGCGGCCCTTCGTGTTCTCCAACCAGAAGACGGGTCAGGGGCTTGCCGAGATCATCGACTTCATCGAGCGCCAGGGCCTGCTCGTCGCCGCGGCGGCCTGAGCGCGCAGATCACCGCATCATCCAGACCACAGGGACATCGACCATGAACACGCTCCGCACGCTGACCGCCTCCGCGCTGGCGCTGGCCGCCTCCGGCACCGCCCTCGCCCATCCCGGCCACACCCATGGCACCGACGGATTCCTCAACGCCCTCATCCACGCCTTCACCGAGCCCGGCGTGGTGCTGCCGCTGATCGCGGTCGGAGCGTATCTGGCGTGGCGGGCGCTGCGGCGTCCGGAATAGTCGGCGCAGCGCCCGCTCCTTGCGCGGGTGAAACTCAGCCCGCGGCGTGCAGCGCGAGGCGGGCTGCGGCCAGATCCCAGCCGGCCCAGCCGCAGCTCTTGAACAGCACTGGCCCCTGCGGACGCGGCCAGTCCTCGCGGATCACCCGCGCGAGTTCGGGAATCGCCTTCACGTCCATGCCGGCCTGCAGCAGGTCGCCGGCCTCGTGGTCGGCGTCGCGGGTGTCGACCACGATGGCGCCGCGCGCGGCGATGTCGTGGCAGAGCGCCGGCGACAGCTCCACCATCTGCGGCGTGAACGCGCCCACCGCGGCGATGAAGGCGTCCGCGCGCGGCGTGCCGTCGAGCACCACGCCGCTCGCCGGCGTCGCGGTGACCACCAGCGGGCACTCGTCGAGCGCGCGGCGCAGGTCGAACGCGGGCTGGGCATCCAGGCCGCGGCTGCGCGCATGGTCGATCAGCGCGCGCGCGCTCGCCGGGCTGCGCGAGGCAATGCGGACCTGTCCGGTGCCGAGGCCGTCGACGAAGGCGTCGAGGTGGGCACGACCCTGCACGCCGGCGCCGATGATCAGCAGCGGGCCGTCCGGTTTCGGCGCCAGCCTGCGGGCGGCGAGCAGGGACACCGCCGCGGTGCGGCGCGCGGTGACCGTGGGACCGTCGATGATCAGCCGGCGCTCGCCGCTGGCGACCTCGAACACCACCACGTCGCCCTGGATGGTCGGACGCGCGCTGCCGACGTTGGCCGGCGTGAAGGTGATCAGCTTGGTCACCGCCAGCCTGCCGTCGGTCGATGGCATCACGAACAGCGAGCCCTGGCCGGCGAGCGGCATCACCATGCGCGGCGGGACCTCGACCCCGGGCTCGGCGAGCAGGGCGGCGATCTCGTCGGCGAGTGCGGGATAGGGCAGGGCGGCGGCGGTCTGTCCGGCGGACAGCAGCGGGACGGGGTGGGGCATCGGCAGCATCCGGCGAGGGGGCGGGGGCGGCCATGCTAGCGCCGGCCGTGGATCCGCGACAAGGAAGGGCTGGCCCGCAGCGCGCGCGGATGGGCCGCGGCGGCCTGCCCATGTCCTCCTCCGTCGGCGTACACTGCGCGCATGCCAGTCGTGCCGACCGTCCCCAAGGAGATCGCGATGGACCTCGAGACCTACGTCCGCACCCTGCCCAAAGCCGAGCTGCACCTGCACATCGAGGGCACGCTGGAGCCCGAGATGATGTTCGCGCTCGCGCGCCGCAATGGCGTGGCGCTGCCCTGGGACAGCGTGGAGGCGACCCGCGCCGCCTACGCCTTCACCGACCTGCAGAGCTTTCTCGACCTCTATTACGCCGGGGCGGCGGCGCTGATCCACGAGCAGGACTTCTTCGATCTCGCCGTCGCCTATTTCGAGCGCGCGCACGCCGACGGCGTCGTGCATGCCGAGCTCTTCTTCGACCCGCAGACCCACACCGCGCGCGGCATCGCCTTCGAGACCGTGCTCGACGGGCTGGAGCGCGCCTGCGCCGAGGCCCAAGCGCGCTGGGGCATCAGCTCGCGGCTGATCCTGTGCTTCCTGCGCCACCTGAGCGAAGACGAGGGCTTCGCCACCCTGCACGAGGCGCTGCCGCACCTGGCGCGCATCCACGGCGTGGGGCTGGATTCGTCCGAGAAGGGCCACCCGCCCGGCAAGTTCGCCCGCCTGTTCGCGCGCTGCCGCGAACTCGGTCTGCACGTCGTCGCCCACGCCGGCGAGGAGGGACCGCCGGCCTACATCGTCGAGGCGCTCGAGGTGCTGAAGGTCGAGCGCATCGACCACGGCGTGCGCTGCGAGGAAGACCCGGCGCTGGTCGAGCGCCTGGCGCGCGAGCAGGTCGCGCTCACCGTGTGCCCGCTGTCGAACGTGAAGCTGTGCGTGTTTCCGACGCTGGCGCAGCACAACTTCAGGCGTCTGCTCGCCGCCGGGCTCAAGCTCACGATCAACTCCGACGACCCGGCGTATTTCGGTGGCTACGTCGCGCACAACTACCTGCAGACCGCGCAGGCGCTCGGCCTCACCCGCGCCGAGCTCAAGCGCGTGGCGCGCAACAGCCTGGAGGCGAGCTTCGTGCCCGAGTCGCTGCGTGCGCCCTGGCTCGTCCGCCTCGACGCGATGCCCGACTGAGCGGGCAGCGGGCGAGGCTGTGCGACTACAGGAATAGCCCGGCTACGTCCGCCGTCTCCTTGCGGCCCACCTGGCGGTGATGCGTGCGGAGCCAGTCATCCGCGCGCGCGCGGCCAAGCCGGTGGAGTTCGGTCAGGAAGCTGCTGGCCGCGTTGAGCTTGCTGGCACTGCCGGCCTCGGCCAGTTCGCGCGCCTCGATCAGGTGGAAACGCTGACCGACGAGCTTGCGCTCCAGCCGCCCCAGCGGCATCCAGCCTGCGGTTTCGGCGATGTGCTGGCGCGCGTGGGCGATCATCCGCATCTCGCGCAGGAAGGTGGTGGAAAAGCCCAGCTCCATGCTGCGCGCCGAGATGTCCTCGGCGCTGCGCGGCGCGTCGTCGCGTTGCAGCGGGTTGAGCAGCACCATCAGGATGTCGGGCGTACCGCACTCGTACAGCAGCGGGTAGATCGCCGGGTTGGCCGTGAAGCCGCCGTCCCAGTAGTGCTCGCCGTCGATCTCCACCGCATGGTGCAGGGTCGGCAGGCAGGCCGAGGCGAGCAGGGCGGCCTCGCTCAGTTCTGCGGTGTGGAACAGCCGCACCTTGCCGGTGCGCACCGTCGTCGCGGCGATGAAGAGCTTGAGCGGGCACTCGCGGCGCAGGCGCTCGAAGTCGAACTGGGCGCGCACCACGTCGCGCAGCGGGTTGAGCTCGAAGGGGTTGAGCTGGTAGGGCGAGAACAGCCGCATGAAGCCCATCATCACGCTCATCGGCGTCGGCAGCGCACCGTCGGCAGCGGGGTTCAGGCTGTGCAGCAGCTCCATGTGAAAGGGCACGCTGTCGCCCACCGCCTGCCAGAACCCGGCAAGCGCGGCGCGCGCGCCCTCGGCGCCGCCGGAGGTCCAGCCGTGCGCGAGCGCCACCGCGTTCATCGCGCCGGCGCTGGTGCCGCTGATGCCCTCGATGCGGATGCCAGCCTCGAGCAGGCGGTCGAGCACGCCCCAGGTGTAGGCGCCGTGGGCGCCGCCGCCCTGCAGGGCCAGGCTCAGCAGCGGCGGTTGGGCGTCGGGCCGGCGGCGCGGCCATCGCAGGGAGACCATCGGTATGCCTCGCAGTCAGTAAGTACGCCGGATGGAATGTTGCATTGCACAATGGAGAGTATCACGCGCCCTGCGTAGCAGCCGCATGAATGTGTCCGGGGGGGCGTGCAGGCGGCGGAACCTCGGCGCCCAACCCGGCGCGCGCGTTTCTTGGCATGATCGGGCCTTCCTTTCCGCCGCTGCGCGCGGCCCCGTCCGCTGGAGATGCTCATGGTCGGAGCTACAGGTCCTGCCGTAGATGTTGCCCCCCAAGCGCTGCCCGCATTGCGCGTGATGCCGATGCCGGCTGATCTCAACCCGGCCGGCGACGTCTTCGGCGGCTGGATCATGGCGATGGTGGACGTCGCCGGCGCGCTGCCGGCGATCCGCCGCGCGCGCTCGCGCGTGGTGACGGTGGCGGTGAATTCCTTCACCTTCAAGCAGCCGGTGTCGGTCGGCGACATCGTCAGCTTTCATGCGGACGTGGTGGCGACGGGGCGGTCGTCGATCACGGTCGATGTGCATGTGTTCGCCGAGCGCAACCCGGCCAGCCCGGTGGTGGTGAAGGTCACCGAGGCGCGCCTGACCTATGTCGCGATGAGCGCGCAGGGCGAGAAGCGCCTGCTCGGAGCGGTCGTGCCGCCGCGCGCCGAGCCGCCCTCGAGCAAGGAGCTGGTGTTGCGGGTGGTGCCGATGCCGGCCGACCTCAACCCGGCCGGCGACGTCTTCGGCGGCTGGATCATGGCGATGGTCGACGTCGCCGGGGCGGTTCCGGCGGTGCGCGTCGCGCGCTCCCGGGTGGCCACGGTGGCGGTGGACTCCTTCGTCTTCAAGCAGCCGGTATCGGTCGGCGACATCGTCAGCTTCCACGCCGAGATCGTGCACGTCGGCAAGACCTCGGTGACCGTGGACGTCGAGGTGTTCGCCGAGCGCAATCCCGAGAACCCGGTGGTGGTGAAGGTGACCGAGGCCAAGCTGACCTACGTGGCGGTCGATGAGTTTCGCGCCAAGCGGCAGATCGCTCCGGGCTGACCGGGCGCGGCGCGCGGGTCGGGGCGGTCGCATTGTTCGGCCGCCGTCCGCGGAATTGATGGCTATCAATCACGACGTGAGATTTTGCCGTTAGTGTGCGAGGCATTCGCAGAGCCCTCCTGCGACGGACCACGACCTAACGGAGATTTCACATGAACAAGTTCCCCTTCCTGATCGCCGCTGCGGCATCCGTCCTGCTGGCGGCCTGTGGCGGCTCCGACAGCGGCACGCCGGCCGCGCCTGCGGCCGCCCCGGCCCCGGCGCCTGTCGCCGCCGCGCCTGCGGCCGCGCCCGCCGCAGCGCCCGCGCCTGCCCCCGCCGCGGCGCCCGCGAATGCAGCGGGCGAGAGCGTCTACAAGAAGACCTGCGCGCTGTGCCATGCAGCGGGCGTGGCGGGTGCGCCGAAGCCGGGCGACAAGGCCGAGTGGGAGCCGCGCATCGCGCAGGGCAACGAGACCCTGTACAAGCACGCGATCGAGGGCTTCACCGGTGCCAAGGGCATGATGCCGCCGCGCGGGGGTGGTGCCTCGCTGACCGACGACGAGGTCAAGGCGGCGGTCGACTACATGGTCGCCAAGTCAAAGTAAGTGCGGCAACCCCGCTGCGGCGGGGGCAGCAAGCGAGGACGGGGCCTGCGGGCCCCGTTTGCATGTGCGCCGCGCGCGCATGAGGCGAGCTCGGGTCAGTGCAGGTGCTGGGCGTGGGTCGCATCGCGCAAGCCCGCTACCACGCCGCGGTCGATCTGCCCGAAGCGCAGTGCCTGGCCGCCTTGCTGCGCGATATGGGCCTGGGCGGCGGTCGCGTCGGCGAAGGCGGGCAGATCGGGGCCGCGCATCGGTCCGCGCGCGGCCGAGCCGCGCACGAAGACCGCCTCGCGCGCGGACAGCCAGTCGCCGCTGTCGAAGTCGGCGACGTAGAGTGCAACCGCATCGGCGGCGGCGCGTGTCGTGCCGAAGCGCTCCGGCGCATCCAGGAACATGAAGAGGTCCACCGGCGAGTCGAAGAAGTGTGCGGCGCCGTCGTTGAAGATGACCTGGGCGGCCCAGCGCGGAAAACGCGCGGGATACATGCCGCACACCGGGCAGCGCGCATCGGCGGGGATCGGGCGGGGGTCGTGGACGCCCAGGCCGCTGGCCGGATCGTAGGGGTGGGGCGCAACGACGCGGCTGGGTGCGACGACGCAGACGTCCTCGGCGGGCGGCACGAAGCTCGTGCCCGCGCGCAGGCCGTAGTCGATGAACAGCCCGCTGGCGGTGGCCAGCGCCCCGGCCGCGCCGGCAAGCAGCAAGCCCCGGCGCAGCGCCGCCCCCTTCATCATGCGCAGTCGGCCAGCAGGGGGTCCCTGCCGAGCGCGTCGATGACACGGGCGAGGTTCTGTTCCGGGCTGTTGTCGGTGCGCGTGAGCGGATCGGCCACGACACGCCCGTCGGCGCGGTGCAGGTGGTTGGGTGCGGTGTCGAGCTGCGGATGGGTGGGCGCGGTGTCGATGCCGAGCTCGCTGGCGTCTGCCTCGCTGCCGGTGCGCCAGCGCAGGGAGTATGCATCGGCGGCGGCGTAGCGCACGGTGAGGACGACGCCGTTGTTCAGCGTCAGGGTCAGCGCGTCCTGGGTCAGTTGCGCCGGCGCGCGCAGCGCACCGGCGTGTTCGCGCGCGACGTGGTCGAGCAGTCGGGTGTGCAGGCTCATCAGCGGTTGATCTCCTGGAGGCGGGTGGCGACCAGCTCGCGCGCGCTGGCGTGGGTGTCGGCCAGGATGCGGGCGGCGAGGTAATGCTCGTAGGCCGGATGCGCGTCGATGCTGCCGGCGGCGATGCGGGCGAGGAGCTCGGCCTCGTCGGTCGCGCCCATCGCGGCGAGCACCGCGCGCCGGTTCTCGCGTGCTTCGTAGATCAGACGGGTGACGCGCTGCAGGTCGAGGGCGTCGTCGGGAGGCAGGGCATCGAAAATCGGGTCCATCGCGGTTCTCGTTCGGATCACATCGATTGGTCGTGGAGGGCGCCGCCGTCGAGCGCGACCATGTCGGGCTTGACCTCGTCGAAGCGCAGCACCTGGCCGCCGTGCTCGGCGGCGAAGGCCTTCGCATCCTGCTCGCGGGCGAAGGAGGCGGCGGTCGGCCCCATGGAGCCCAGGCGCTTCGAGCCGAACACGTAGAAGGCCGACTTGGCGTCGATCCAGTGGCCGCGCGGTGCGTTCCACTCGGCCTTGGCCATGTCCTGGACGTAGAGCGCACTGACCGCGCGCGCCTGCTCCGGGTTCAGATAGACGTTGAACATCTCGATGGTGTCGCAGAACCAGTCGGGCTGCGCCACCCCGGCGTAGTGCATCTGCACCTTCGGGCCGGGGTAGTCGGCGAGCAGCATGCCGTCGAGCGCGCAGCTGCTGCTGCCATCGATCTCGACCGGGGCGACGGCGCCGCGGCCGCCGCCTTCACCGCCACCGCAGGCGGCGAGCAGGCCGGCGGCGGCAGTGGCGATCAGGAAGCGCCGCCGGCTCTGGCAGGCGTGATGTGTGCACATGGGGAATTCACTCCATCCGGTTCGGGTTGAGGTGCGATCAGCGGCGGAAGCGCCACGCCGCGATCGCCAGCGGGCCGGCGATCCAGGCCGCCATCACGAGACCGAGCAGCCAGGGCTGGGCGAGTGCGGGCGGGAACACGGTCGACAGGCCGTACAGGGTGCGGACATCGTCCATCGAGAAGATGTTGAGGATGCGGAAGACGTCGGCCGGATTGAGCAGCAGCGCGTAGGGCAGGGCCTCGCCGCCCCACTGGCCGGCGGTGACCACGAGCACGCCGAGCACCAGCAGGTCGAAGATCAGCACGAAGAAGAACCACATCGCGATTGCCAGGCCGGAGGCGCGCGTGCGGTCGGCGGCGAACACCGACAGCATCACCGCCAGGCTCAGGAAGGCGCAGCCGAGCAGCACCGAGCTGAGCATGAAGCCGAAGTAGTGGAACAGTGCGTTGAGGTCGAGCTGGGACGCCAGCACCACCCCCACCAGGCCGAAACCGGCGATGGTCGAGAAGGCGAGCGCGCCGGCCAGGCCCAGGTACTTGCCGAGCAGCAGTTCGAGGCGGGTGATCGGCATCGACAGCAGCAGGTCGAGCGAGCCGCGTTCGCGCTCGCCGACGATGGCGTCGAAGCCCAGCACGAGGGCGATCAGCGGGATCAGGTAGATGACCAGGCTGACCAGGCTGGCGATGGTGACCTCGATCGAACGGAACCCCACTGCGCCCTGCTGTGCCGCGCCGAAATAGGCGATCGACAGCGCGAACACGGTGAACACCAGGGCCACCGCGAGCACCCAGCGGTTGCGGATGCGGTCCCAGAACTCCTTGCCGGCGATCGTGGCGATCTGCGAAAACTCCATGGTCCGCCCCTCAGTCCGAAAAGCCGAAGAACACGTCTTCGAGCGAGGGTTCGCGCACCGTCAGGTCGCGAACCTTGCCGTCGAGCGCGGCGAGGGCGGCGATCACCGCCATCTTGGTGTCGCGCCTGCACTGCACGGCGACGTGGTCGTCGCGGGCCTCGATCGCCCCCACCGGCAGGTGGCCGAGCGCGGCACGCACGGCCTCGAAGTCTTCTGCGGCGACACGCACCTTGAACCACAGCGGCAGGTCCATCTGCTCGCGCAGCGCCTGCACCGTGCCGGTGGCCTGCACCGCGCCGGCGGCCATGATGGCCAGCCGGTCCACCCGCTCCTGGATCTCGGCCAGGATGTGGGAGGTGATCACCGTGGTCACGCCTTCGCTCTTCAGCTGCCGCAGGATGGCGTAGAAGCCGCGGATCGCCTCCGGGTCGAGGCCGGTGGTGGGCTCGTCGAGGAACAGGATGCGCGGCTTGCCGAGCAATGCCTGGGCGAAGCCGAGGCGCTGGCGCATGCCCTTGGAGTACTCGCGCACGCGCCGCCGGGCGGCATGCATGAGGCCCACGCGCTCGAGCAGGGCGCCGTTGCCGGCCGGCGACACGCCCTTGAGGCGAGCGAAGAAGTCCAGGGTCTCGGCGCCGGTGAGGTTGTCGTAGAGCACGACGTTCTCGGGCAGGTAGCCGATCTTGCGCCGCACGGCGCGGAAGTCGCCGCCTTCGACCCGTGCGCCGTCGATGCGGATCTCGCCGGCGCTCGCCGGGATGAGGCCGAGCATCATCTTGAACATCGTGCTCTTGCCGGCGCCGTTGTGGCCGATGAGGCCGAACAGCTCGCCTTCGTGCACGTCGAGGTCGACGCCGTCGACCGCGTGGATGCTGCCATAGTGCTTGCGCACGCCGCGGGCGACGATCACCGGCAGGGCGCCGGGCTGCGACGGCTCAGTTGGGGCGGGGGAAATGTCGGCCACGCCATTGGCTCCAGTCGGGGTTGTGCGGCTGCATGCGCGGCTTGGGGTCGACGATGCTCGGTGCGCGCAGCAGCGGGAACTGCTGCCCCACCAGCCGCAAGGTCTGCACCGCCGGGCTCGCCAGCAGCAGCTTCATCATCGGGTGGCGCCAGGTCAGGCGGTCCACCATGTCGTTGGCCTCGTACTGCACGTCGCCGGCGCCGTCGCCGTTGCGGTCCCAGCCGAGATAGTTGCTCCAGTAGTTGCCTTCCTTGACGCCCCAGGGCAGGTCGCGGGCGCCGACGTAGCGCACCTGCTCGCGGTTGGCGATGAAGTCGTTGCCCTCGACCTCGTTGTTCTTCGAGCCCGCCCACAGATGCACGCCGACCACGTTGTCGATGACCTGGTTGCCGCGCAGCACGTTGTATTCGGCGTCGTAGATGAAGAAGCCGCGCTGGTTGCCCGCGACCACGTTGTTCTCGATCACCGAATCCTGGATGGTGCGCAGCATGATGCCGTGGTCGGAGTTGGCCCACGCGCGGTTGTTGCGCACGGTGAGCCGGCGCACCTCCATCAGCGCCAGCCCGCCGCGGTTCAGCCAGCTGTGGTTGCCTTCCCACAGGTTGTCGTAGGCGTTCATGTAGTGCGTGCCGTAGCGGCTGTGGTGCAGGCGGTTGTCGCGGAACACGGCATCGTGCGAGACATCGACGTAGAGCGCGTCGCGCACGAAGCTGATTCTGTTGCCGATGATCTGCGCGCGCCGGGTGTTGTAGAGCTGGATGCCGTTGCCGCGCTGCGAGGACTGCAGCTCGCGCTTGCCGGTGATCAGGTTGCCCTCGATCAGGACGTCGTTCGACTGCTCGATCCACAGCCCGAAGAGGGTGTAGGAGAAGTCGCAGTTGCGCACCACGGTGTGGTGCGAGCCCGGCCACACGTAGATCCCCGCGTTCTGGTCGCGCAGGCTGGCGCCCGAGTCGGCGATGATCAGGCCTTCGATCGTGACCCGTTCGGCCTTGATGCGGATGGTGTCGCCGCGCAGGCCGCCGGAGAGGGTGGGGCGGTCGATGCCGCGCAGGGTCAGCGCCTTGGTGATGAGCAGGTTCTCGACGTAGCGCGCGCGTTCGACCTCGATGGTGTCGCCCGGCGCGGCGCGGTCGATCGCGGCCTGGATCGATTCCCCCGCCTTGACCCGCCACACCTCCGCTGCGGCCGGAGCGGCCAGCGCGGCAAACAGGCTTGCGACGACGAGGGCGCGAAGGAGGTGAAGGAGATGGGGCATTGCTCGGCAGACGATCCAGGTTGGGTCAGAGTATGCGGCCCAATGTCGCAGCGGTACTTGATCTAGGTGAAGCGGTCCCGGCTGCGGCGCGGGGTGCGCAAAGAACGGCGCCGCCCGGGGGCGGCGCGGGTGAGCGGGGGCGGCGCGTGCTCAGATCTGGATCAGCCCCAGGCTCTTCAGGGTCAGGAACAGGGCGGCGCCGATCAGCAGGTTCTTGAAGCCGACATAGCAGGTCATGTCCATCACGCTCGCCTTGCGGTAGCGCCGGCCCCACCACGGGCCCTCCTTCACGTAGGGCTTGGCGCCGAGGCGCACCACAACCTCGAATACGCTCCAGCCGAACCACCAGCCGATGATCACGCCAGGTGCGAGATTGTTGCCCATCGCGGCCAGCACCCAGACCAGGGTGGCGGCAAGCGCGAGCGCCAGGCCCGCGGCCTGGATCGCGCGCTGGCGCTGAAAGCCGTTTCGGCTCCAGGGCCACAGGTGGTCCCAGATCTCGGCGCCGATGCGCGCCAGGGCGCTGCCGCCGCTGTAGGGCGGGGTCACCGGTTCGGTCATGCTGCGGGGGTCGATCATGATGCGGTCCTCGTCGATGGGCGGCGCTCAGGCCTTGGCGGCCGGCACCGGCTTGATCGGGATGTAGTAGCCGTCGCTGCCGATCGGCGTCAGCGGCAGGCCGGCCTTGGTGCGGCGCTTGCGCTCCTGCGCCAGCGGCGGGCAGGCATGCTCGTCGGTGTACAGGATCATGCAGTCGAGGCAGTGCATGCACTCGCGATGGTCGATGCGGCCGTGCTCGTCGATCGCGAGCGAACCGCAACCCACCGCGCAGGCCTTGCAGCTGTTGCACTCCTGCTTGCGCTTGAGCCCGAACCAGCGGAAGGTCGAGGGCATCGCGAGCGAGGCGCCGAGCGGGCACAGATACTTGCAGAACGGCCGCTCCATGAAGATGGACAGGCCGAGCAGGACCGCCACGAACAGGGTGTAGGGCCAGGCGCGGTTGAACACGCCGACGAGGAAGGTGGTCTTGAACGGCTCCACCTCGGCGAGCATCTCCGCCAGCCCCATCGAGAACACCGACACCGCGAGCAGGGCGAAGAACACGAAGTACTTGATCCACTTCAGGCGGTTGTGCCACTTCATCGGCAGGGCGAACTGGAAACGCTTGAGGCCGATCGCGCCCGCGACCTTGTAGATCAGCTCGGAGAGCGAGCCGAACGGGCACATCCAGCCGCAGAACAGGCCGCGCCCCCACACGAAGGTGGTGAGGATGATGAAGATCCAGAACAGGAAGATGAAGGGGTCGGTGAGGA
Source organism: Thauera sp. JM12B12 (assembly GCF_039614725.1). Lineage (NCBI taxonomy): Bacteria > Pseudomonadati > Pseudomonadota > Betaproteobacteria > Rhodocyclales > Zoogloeaceae > Thauera > Thauera sp. JM12B12. Next base: position 609,680 of record NZ_CP154859.1, read on the forward strand.
AGAGCTCCCACTCCCACTTGAACAGCAGCGAGTGGAACCAGGTCAGCACCTGGGTGATCGAGGGCTGGGCGAGCAGGCCGAAGCCGACGAAGCCGATGCTGATCACCCAGAAGGCGTACTTGAAGGCATTGACCGGCCACTTGTTCTTGCGCGTCGAGCGCCGGGTGAGGACGTCGCGCCTGGCGTAGACGATCGTCACGGCCACCAGCAGGGCGGCGAACAGGCCGATCTCGAGCGCGCGCGACTTCCACACCTTCACCCACGGTGCATCGGGCTTGATCACCTCCGGCCGGCCGCCCTCGAGGTGGCGGTCCGCCAGCCAGTACTCGGTGTCGAAGTTCGCGAAGGTCCGGGCGCCGGTCTCGCGGTCGACCCGGTTGCCGAGGAAGATGAACTTCCACGGGAAGGCGCCCGAGAACGCGGGCGAGCGCACGATGAAGATCGCCGACTCGTTGAACGCGGGCGCGCCGGCGGCGCTGACGCCGTAGAGGTTCAGGTAGTCGAGGTCGCGGAAGGTGAAGGCATCCTGGCCCTGGCGGATCTGTACGCGATCGTAGATGCCGCCGCGCACGAAGCCCGAGCCCTTGAACGACTCGTTGCCGCCGGTGCGGATCACGAACAGGGCGTGCTCGCCCTCGCGCAGCCGGGCCATCAGCGAACGCCAGCCGGCTTCGCCGAGGACCGAGCGGCCGATCTCCGGGTGGTTCAGGTAGCCGAACCAGAGATCGATGAAGGGCGTCGCGCCGCGCTGCAGACCGACCTGCTCGGGCATCACCTTCAGGTTGCGGACCGCGCCCTCGGCGACCAGCGTCGCCCAGTCGAGGGTGCGCCCGCCATCGGCGAAGCGTGCCTGAGGCCGGATCGTCGGCTCGAGGATGCCGACCTGGCGCGCGACCGCGGCGCCCGAGGTCATCATGACCTGATTCTGCGCGATCACCGTCACCGTGGCGCCGGAGATGGCGTCGAGGCCGATGATGTCCTCGTCGGGGCGGGAGCGGCCGATCTCGATGTTGTCGCCAACGAATTTGCCCAGGTACTGCTTGTTGAAGCCGATCAGTGCGCTTTCCGGAATGCCCAGCAGCAGGATGGGCTCGGAGTGCTTGAGGATCTTGACGCCGACGAAGCGGCCCGCGGTGTCCATGCCGATCAGCGTGACCACCGGCTTACCGGAGTAGGCCGGGGTGTCGGTGATGTCCGTGGACAGCATGACGTAGCCCACCAGCTTGCGTTGGCCGTTCTCTTCGGCATAGGCCTCGACGTACGGGGGCTGGCCCTTGCGTTCGGAGAAGCTGGTCGCGCCCGGCAGCACCTCGGCGCAGGGTACGTAGGCGCAGAGGGCGGGCGAGGTGCTCAGCTCCGCCGGCAGTGCGGCCTCGTAGGCGGACTGGGCGCGGGCCGGAGCGGCCGTCGTGGCGAGGACGGCGGCGGCGACGAGAATCAGCGAGGACAGGGCGCCGCGCAATGCGGACGACAACTTCATGGCGCACTCCATAAGGGGATTGTGATGGAGTCTAGAAGGGCCCGGCAGCGATGTATTTGTTTCGTATCAATTGTTGCTGGCGGACGCTGAATGACGAGCCCGTAAAAGCGACAGGGGGCCGCAGCCCCCTGTCGTTCCTCATGCTATGTCGAGGTCATGCTTCGACGATCATGCGGCTGCGCATCTCGAGGTGCAGCGCATGGCAGAAGTGGGTGCAGTAGCACCAGAACACCCCCGGCTTGTCGGCCTTGAAGGTGACCGACTTGGTCTCCTGCGGGTTGCAGATGAAGTTGACGTTGTACTTCGGAATGGCGAAGCCGTGCGTCAGGTCCTCGATCTTGTCGAGGTTGGTCAGAATGATGGTGACCTCGTCGCCGAGCTTGAGCTTGAACTCGCGCGGCTCGAAGGCGGGCGCCAGCGAGGTGATCTTCACGGTGACCTTGTTGCCGTCGCGGAACACGCCGGCTTCCTTCGAGTCCTTCACCGCGAGCGGGAATTCGTCGATGTTGTACACCTGCTTGGGCTGCAGCAGCTCGCGCTTGAAGATGATGAAGTCGTGCGGCTCGGGGCGAACCGGGTGATCCGCGACCAGCACCATCTTCTCGCCCGAGATGTCGACGAACTGCTCGGTTTCGGCGTGCAGCGGGCCGACCGGCAGGAAGCGGTCCTTCGAGAACTTGCAGCCCACGCACAGCCACTTGCCGTCGGCGAACATGGTCTCCGACTGCGAGGCGTTGATGTGGCCCGGCTGGTAATGCACGTCGAGGCGGTCGACCACGTATTGCGCGTTCTTGTCGCCGGCGTGGAACTTGATTGCGGCGTCCACATTCCATTTAACGATCTGGCTGTCGAGGAACAGCGTGGTGTAGGCGTTGCCGCGACCGTCGAAGGCGGTGTGCAGCGGGCCGAGGCCGATCTCGACCTCGGCGACGATGGCCTTGTCGAGGTCGTCGAGCTTGCCGTCGAACCATTCGAGCACCTTCGCGAGCTCGATCACGGTGGCGGTGGGCGACAGCTTGCCGGCGCAGATGAAGTACTTGCCGTCGGGGCTGGCGTTCACGCCATGCGGGTTCTTCGGCACGGTCACGTAGGCCACCAGCGCGGTCTTCGGGTCGGCGTTCGAGGCCTTGGTGCCATCGACCACCGGCACCTTGGAGGCGCCGAAGGTGGTGAACTTGCCGTCCTTCACCGCCTGCTCGATGCGGGCGATGTTGAAGAAGATGCAGGCGTCGCGTTCGGCCGACATCATGCCTTCGTAGTGGTAGCCGCCCTCGGTGTTGTACTGGTTCGAAGCCGCGAGCTTGCCATCGTACGAGGTGGCGACGAGGTCGCAGTTGCCGTCGATCAGCACCTGCCAGCGCACTTCCATGGTCTCGGCGTCGACGCAGCTGAAGAGCGCGCGGTATTTCTCCGGCGAGTCGATGTCGCGGCCGTCGTTGGGCAGCGGGGTGTGGAACTCGGCGCCGCAGAACACGCGGGTGGTGTAGTTGATCGCGGGATCGACCGGGTCGCGCTTGTCCGGGAAGATGCCGTGAAAGCCCTGCACGTTGGGCAGCTCGGTGATCTTGTCGCACACCAGGTAGTCGAGGCGGATGCGGGCGATGCGGCTGTTGATCTTGTCGTTGATCCAGGCGTAGCGGCCGTCGTAGTTGCCATCCTTGTAGGAGGCATGGGTGTGGTGGGTGTCGCCCACCGTATAGCGCAGGCTGCCGTCGGGCTTGGTGCCCATGACCGCCTTCGACTCATTGGTGACGCCCCAGCCGACCAGCGCGTCGGGGACGAAGCAGGGCACGCGGTGCAGCTCGCGGCCGGAGGGCAGGCCGAGGACGCGGAAGTCGCCGGTGTGGCCGCCGCTCCAGAAGCCATAGTAGGTGTCGAGTTCGCCCGGCTTCAGGTGCACCGAGCTGTGCTCTGCGCTCGCCGCCACGGCGGGCGCGGGGGCCGCCGCAGGCGCGGCGGCGGGCGCGGGGGTTTCCTTGTTGCACGCCGACAGGCCGACGGACAGGCCGGCACCAGCCAGGCCGGCCAGCGCCGCGGTATTGAAGAACTTGCGGCGGCTCGGGTCGGGCATGGCGTCGACCGGATTCATTTTTGCGTCATTCATGGTGCTTGCTCCCGTAGGCTGGTGTGATCGATTCCCACAGGACCGGCTGCGCGCCTGGGCGCCCCTCGCGCTGGCTGTCGATGCGTGCCGGCGACCTGTGACAATGTGTCCTGTGACGTTTTGTCGCACCTGGATTCTAGGAAGCGGGCGTCCGCAAAACCTTGACATAAGGCAAAGTTGCAAGCTTGCCGAATCACCCCCACTCCGGTCCGTCATGAACTCCAAGCAGCGCGCAGCGGATGCCGAGGCATCCCTTTCCGACAGCCCGCCGGCGGCGGCGATGCCCACGGCCGCACTGAGCGCGGTGCGTACCGATCGCAGCCGGCTGTTGCAGCTGCGCTGGGTTTCGCTCGGCGCCATGGCGCTGATGAGCCTGGTGGTGTTCCCGTGGCTGGCGCCATCGCAGCCGGTGGCGCCGCTCGCCGGGGTGACGCTGTGCCTGCTCGCGGTGAACCTGGCCCTGCTCGGCGGCGTGGCGCGCTGGCTGGTCGGGCGCTGGGGCGCCTTCCTGCAGCTCGTGGTCGACCTGACGGCATGGGCCGCCTTCCTCTACTTCGCCGGCGGCGTCACCAACCCGGCGATCTCGCTGCTGCTGCCGGTGGTCGCGGTGGGGGCGTCGATCCTTCCGGCGGCGCAGGCCTGGCTGCTGGCGGGGCTTGCCGTGATCGCCTATTCGCTGCTGTGGCGCTTCCATCTGCCGGTGCATCTGGCCGACGGCGAGCAGGCCAACTACTGGCACCTTGCGGGCATGTGGATCAGTTTCGCCTTTGCGGCGACGACGGTGGTGTGGTTCATCGTGCGGCTCAACAGCGAACTGGCGCGCCGCGACGAAGAGCTGGCTGCGCTCAATGCCGCGCGTGCGCGGGACGCCTACGTGGTGGGCTTGGGCAAGCTCGCCGCCGGGGCCGCGCACCGCCTCGGCACCCCGCTCGGCACCCTGCGCATCCTGACGGACGAGCTCGCCTCCCGCGCCGAACTGCCTGCCGACGTCCACGAGGACCTGGCCCTGATGCGTGCGCAGGTCGAGCAGTGCCGCGACATCCTCAACGGTCTCGCGCGCGAGGCTGGCCAGCAGCGGGCCGAGGGTGGCGGGGCGGTCGATGCGCCGGCGTGGGCGCGCGCGGTCGCCGAGCGCTGGCGGCGCCTGCGGCCGGGGGCGAGGTTGGAGATTCCGGACGCGGCGGCCGCCCTCGGCGCGGTCATCGTCGCCGATGCCTCGCTCGGCGAGGCCCTGCACAACCTGATCGACAACGCCGCCAATGCCAACGCGCGCAGCGGGCGGCAGGACGCTGCGGTCGAGCTGGATGTGGAAGCGGGGGCCGGCGCGGAGGCAGGGATGATCGTGATCGCGGTGAGCGATCGGGGGCCGGGGCTCGAGCCTGCGCGCGCCGAGGCTGCCCGCCACGCGCCCCTCGGCGCCCACGCCCAGGGCATGGGGGTAGGGCTGATGCTGGCGCACGCCGCGATCGAGCACCACGGCGGCCGCCTGGAGTTCCGTTCCCGGTCCGGCGGTGGCACGATTGCGCGCATGCTGATTCCCCGACAGGACGCCCGATGACCGTCGACAACGCCCCCTGCCTGCTGGTCGTCGATGACGACCCGGCGTTCAACAAGGTGCTGGCGCGCGCGCTCGGCCAGCGCGGCTTCGACACCTACGGCGCCACCGACGGCGAAGCTGCGCTGGAGCTGGCGCGCGACCACGAACCCGAGTTCGTCGTGCTCGACCTCAACATCGGCGGCGAGTCGGGACTGAAGCTGATACGGCCGCTGCTCGACGCCAGTCCCGGTGCGCGCATCCTGGTGCTGACCGGCTACGCCAGCATCGCCACCGCAGTCGATGCGGTGAAGCTCGGCGCGATCCAGTACCTCGCCAAGCCGGCCGACGTCGACAGCATCGTGCGCGCGCTGCGTGCCGATGAGGTCGTGCTCGAGGACCGCGTGCCCGATGCGCCGATGTCGGTGGACCGGCTCGAGTGGGAGCACATCCAGCGCGTGCTCGCCGAGCACGACGGCAACATCTCGGCGACCGCGCGCGCGCTGCAGATGCACCGACGCACCTTGCAGCGCAAGCTGGCGCGGCCGCCGGCTGGCGCATGAGCACGAGCCCTGGAAGGCCGGCTGCCAGCGCTTGAACGACGCAGCCTCCGCCGCTCAGCCGAGCTGGGTGCGCACCCAGCGCACGATGTCTGCCGCGCCCATCGCGCCGGCCTGGCGCGCGAGCTCGCGGCCGCCGCGGAACAGCGCCAGGGTCGGGATGCTGCGGATGCCGAAGCGCCCGGCCAGCGCCGGGTGGGCCTCGGTGTCGAGCTTGGCGAGCCGTACCTGCGGCTCGAGCATGCCGGCAGCCTGGGCGAAGGCGGGCGCCATCATCCGGCAGGGGCCGCACCAGGGCGCCCAGAAGTCGACCAGCACCGGGATGTCGCTACGGCCGATGTGGCGCTCGAAGCTCGCGGCGTCGAGCTCGACCGGGTGGGCGGTGAACAGCGCCTGGCCGCACTGACCGCAATTCGGTGCGTCGGCGAGGCGGGCGGTGGGGACGCGATTGACCGCGTTGCAGTGCGGGCAGACCAGGTGCAGGGCGTCGGGCATGGCAGGCTCCGGTAATTTCGGATTTTCCTGATATTGCGGCGCGGACGAGGGTTTCAAGGCCTCCATGCGGTCCTGCGTGGCGTGCCCGCATGGTCGGGATCGGCGCCGGTATCGGGACTGCTGCGTCACGATGGCCTGCGACATCGCGCGGTCGGGCGGATAATGGCGGGGTTTCCAGACCAAAGGAGCAGCGTCAATGAACCAGCCCCGAATCGTGGTGGTGGCCGGCAGCCGCCGGCGCGAGGCCTTGTCCAGACGGGTGGCGCAGGCCTGTGCGCTGGCCGTGCGCAATGCCGGTGCGGAGGTGGAATCGATCGACCTCGACGACTACCCGGCACCGCTCTACGACGGCGACCTCGAGGCCGACTCCGGCCTGCCCGAGCCCGTCGTGCGCCTGCAGCGCCTGCTGCATGCGAGCGACGGCCTGCTGGTGGTCAATCCCGAGTACAACGGCTCGATCACGCCCCTGCTCAAGAACACGCTCGACTGGTGCTCGCGGCCCAACCCCGCCGACCCCGAGCGCTCCGGCGGCAAGGTGTATGCCGGGCGCGCCGCGGCGGTGGTGGGAAGCTCGCCGGGCGCGCTCGGCGGCATGCGGGTGCTGTTCCATGTGCGCGACATTCTCGGCTACCTGGGCATGCAGGTCATCCCGCAGCAGCTCGCGGTGGCGAAGGCGGGCGAGGCGGTGGGGGACGATGCGCGCCTGCGCGACGCCGCGCAGCAGGACATGCTCGACAAGCTTGCCGCCGCGCTGGTCGACAGCGCGCGCCGCCTGCGCAGCTGAGCGTACGGCGGGTTCAGACGCCCCAGACGACCGGCGTTTCCTCGCGCAGCGACTCTTCCATCATGCTCAGCAGCGGCCAGGCGCGCTGGGCGAGGCCGACCGGCGCCGCCATGCCGGTGCGGCCGGCTTCCTTGTCGGCAGCCTCGTCGGCTTCGGTGCGCTGGCGCTCGAGCTCGGCCTGGCGGGCGCGGTCTTCCTCGATCGCGGCCTTGAGGCGGGCGATCGCTTCGGGGAGTTGCTGGGCGGTGATGATGCCCTGCGCGTTGTGCGGATCCTTGCCGAGGATGGCGATCAGCTTCTTCGCGGAATCGCCGAGCATGATGACGTCGGCACTGGCGTGGGACTTGAAGGTGACGAGCATTTCCTGGCCTCCTGGTTACAGACCCTTGACGGCGTAGATGCCGGGCGCGTTGCGCCAGTAGCCCTTGTAGTCCATCCCGCAGCCGAACAGGAAGCGGTCGGGGATGTCGAGGCCGGAGAAGTCGGCGCGCATGCCCGGCGTGGCCTTGCGATCGTGCAGCTTGTGCACCAGCACTGCGGACAGCACCTCGGCAGCGCCCTCTTCCTTGAGGTGCTCGATGATCGCCTTGAGCGTGTGGCCCTCGTCGAGGATGTCGTCCAGCACCAGCACCGTGCGTCCGCGCAGGTCCTGGGTCGGACGCACGCGCCAGTCGAGCAGGGTGCCCTGGATCGCGTGGCCGTAGCGGCTGGCGTGCAGGTAGGCGACCTCGAGCGGGAAGGGCAGGCGCGGCAGGATGCGGCCGGCGAGGATCAGGCCGCCGTTCATCACCGCATAGACGAGCGGGTTGGCGTCGGCGAGGCGGGCGGTGATCTCGGCCGCCATGCGGTCCAGGGCCGCTTCCACGGTGGCGGCGTCGGCGAGGCAGTCGGCCTCCTCGCGGGCGCGGCGGACTTCTTCCATATTGAGGGACATGTCGATGGACTGCGGGCGCTTGCCCGGGGCGTTTTCGGACGCGTCATTCTAGCGCCGATCCCGCGCCGGCGGCGGCTCCGGGGGCGTGCGCCGGGCTGACGGATGGCGCGGCGCGCGCGCTGTGGTTTGTGCGCTTGTGCGCGGACGGGCGGCGCGGTAAAAGGTGCGGGTCTTCCTCCTGCCGCCCGGAATCCGCCATGCCCATCCACGAAATCCGCCACCCGCTCGTGCGCCACAAGATCGGCCTGATGCGCGAGGGCGACATCAGCACCAAGAAGTTCCGCGAGCTCACCGCCGAGATCGCGCGCCTGCTCGCCTACGAGGCGTGCAAGGACTTCCCGCTCGAGACGGTCGAGATCCAGGGCTGGGCGGGGCCGGTCGAGATCGAGCAGATCAAGGGCAAGAAGGTCACCGTCGTACCGATCCTGCGCGCCGGCCTGGGCATGCTCGACGGCGTGCTCGACATGGTGCCGAGCGCCAAGGTCAGCGTGGTCGGCATCGCGCGCGACGAGGAGACGCTGCAGCCGGTGCCCTATTTCGAGAAGTTCGTCGGCCAGCTGAACGAACGCATGGCGCTGATCATCGATCCGATGCTGGCCACCGGCGGCTCGATGGTCGCCACCGTCGACATGCTCAAGCGCAAGGGCTGCAGCCAAGTGCGCGCGCTGGTGCTGGTGGCGGCGCCCGAGGGCATCGCGCTGATGGGCGAGAAGCACCCCGACGTCGACATCTACACCGCGAGCGTCGACAGCCACCTCAACGAGCACGGCTACATCATCCCAGGCCTGGGCGATGCCGGAGACAAGATCTTCGGCACCCGGCACAACTGATCTCCGCGGCCGGCTGCGGCCGCCCTTCATCCGCGTTTCATCCATAACGACAACCATGCCGGGTGTCGCCGCACTCCCGCGGCACAGCCTGGCGGAGAACGACCCATGCGTGAAATCCCCATCCAGTCGTCCGAGCCGGTGTGGCGGCAGGCGATCTCGGGCGCCCAGATCCTCTTCGTCGCCTTCGGCGCGCTGGTGCTGGTGCCATTGCTCACCGGGCTGAATCCCTCTCTCGCGCTGCTCGGCGCCGGGGTCGGCACGCTGCTGTTCCAGCTCATCACCGGGCGCCAGGTGCCGATTTTCCTCGGCTCGAGCTTCGCCTTCATCGCGCCGATCATCTTCAGCATCCAGACCTGGGGCATTCCGGCGACCATGGGGGCGCTCGCCTGCGTGTCGCTGATGTATTTCGTCTTCGCCGGCCTGGTGTGGAAGCATGGCGCCGAGATCGTGCACCGCTACATGCCGCCGGTGGTGGTGGGGCCGATCATCATGATCATCGGCCTGTCGCTCGCCGCGGTGGGCGTCAACATGGCGATGGGGCGCAGCGGCGACGGCAAGATCGAGCTCGTGCCCTATGCGACCGCGCTCACCGTGGCGGGGATTTCCTTCGGTACGACGGTGCTGGTGGCGGTGTTCGCGCGTGGCTTCCTGAAGCTGGTGCCCATCCTGTGCGGGGTGGGCGCGGGCTACTTGGCGGCGATCCTGTTCGGGCTGGTGGATTTCGCCGCGGTGGGTGCGGCGCCCTGGTTCGTGCTGCCGCAGTTCGTCACCCCGAGCTTCGAACTCGCGGCCATCCTCTTCATGCTGCCGGTGGCGCTGGCGCCTGCGATCGAGCACGTCGGCGACGTGCTCGCGATCGGCGGCGTGACCGGCAAGGACTACACCGAGAAGCCCGGCCTGCACCGCACCCTGGCCGGCGACGGCGCCGGCGTGCTGTTCGCCGGCCTGATCGGCGGGCCGCCGATCACCACCTATTCCGAGGTCACCGGCGCGGTCACGCTGACCAAGAACTACAACCCGGCGATCATGACGTGGGCGGCGGTGCTGGCGGTGATCCTCGCCTTCTTCGGCAAGTTCAATGCGCTGCTGGCCTCGATCCCGGTGCCGGTGATGGGCGGCATCATGATGCTGATGTTCGGCTCGGTGGCGGCAGTGGGCCTCAACACCCTGATCAAGGCGCGGGTCGACCTCGAGGAACCGCGCAACCTCGTCATCGTGTCCGCGGTGCTCGTGATGGGGATCGGCGGGCTGGCGCTGAACTTCGACGGCCTCACCCTGCAGGGCGTCAGCCTGTGCGGCGTCGTCGCGGTGCTGCTGAACCTGATCCTTCCGAAGCCTCGAGGCGGCGCCTGAGCAGCGCGAGCAGTCCCCGCAGCAGCGGCACCGCGGTGGGGAGCAGCGCCGAAAGCTTGCCGCCGCGCATCTGGCGCACGACCAGCCAGCCCACCCAGGCACGCTTGGCGAGGCGCAGCGTCAGCCGCGGTTTTGCGGCGAGCACGACGAGCAGCGCGACCGACAGCACCGGCACCTTGTCCTTCGCCCAGGCGAGCTGATCGCGCAGGGAGTCGACGCGATCGAGTGCGCCGTCTATACCCGCCAGCCGGCGGCCGATGTCGGCGCGCTGGGTCTCTGCCCGAAGTTGCAGCCTCTGCTTGCGCAATGCGAGTTCGACGTGGCGGGCGTCCATGCGCGGGGTGCCTTCAGTCGGGCTTTTTCAGGGCGTCGCGATCGCGCGCGAGCTCGGCGAGGCTGGCCGAGAACAGCTTCGTGCCGCTGCGGAAGGCGCGCGCCGCGTTGCGCGCGGCGAGCAGCCCGCCGCCCAGGCAGATCGCGGTCGCGAGACCGAGCGCGAGCAGGCGGTGCTCTTCCCAGAACAGCACGGTCAGGAAGATCATCAGGAACACCAGCCCGAAGCCGAGCAGCAGCCCGGCCAGCACGGTGTTGAGCGCGAGGCCGGCGAGGCGGAGCTTCTCCTCCTGAAGCTCGACTGCGAGCAGTTCGAGCCGCGTCTGCACCGTCTGCAGGCCGGCATCGACGATGCCGTGCAGGCTTTCGGCCAGACGCGGTCTGGGCGCCCTGGGGTCGGCGCTCATCGACTCAGCGGCGGCTGACCAGGAGGCCGAGCAGGAAGGCGACGCCCGCGGCGACGCCGACCGACTGCCAGGGGTGGTCGTGCACGTAGTCGTCGGTGGCGCGCGCCGCCTTCTGGCCGGAAGCGACGATCGCGGCTTCGGCGTCGGCGAGTCGGTCCTTGGCGATCGCCACGCGGCTGTTGATGCGCGCGCGCAGGTCGTCGAGCTTGCCGCCTTGCTGGTCGGCGGTGAGCTTGAGGAGTTCCTCGGCGTCCGAGATCAGCGACTTGAGGTCGTCCACGAGCTTGTCCTTGGAGGGGTGCTGGGTCGTTGCCATGGTGGTTCTCCTGTCGGTGGTTCAAAGGGGGGACTGTATCCAGGCCTGCTTCAAGCCTAATCCTCGTCGTCGGCGATCGCAATGAACGATGCGTAAGGGGATGCTGTTCTCCTCGCGCGTCGGCACAGGGGGTGCGCGGGGCGCCAAGGCTTGGCAGAATCGGGGCCTCGCATGCGGTTGCGCCTGCTGCCTCGGTCGAGGTTGCGGCGCGGACCGTTGACGGACACCACGCTTGCCGAAAAGGTTGCCTCATGATCCGCACACTCGCCTCGATCCTCTGCCTCGGTTTCGCCGCCGCCACTGCCCATGCCGCCGAGGGTATCGACACCGAGGCCTTCTTCGCGGCGGGCTTCACCGGCCTCGACGGAGAGAAGGTGGCGATGGAGCAGTTCCGTGGGCGACCGCTGGTGGTCAATTTCTGGGCGCGCTGGTGCGCGCCGTGCCGCGAGGAGATCCCGGAGCTTGCGAAGCTGCGTGCCGAGCAGGCGGCGGACGGTATCGAGGTGATCGGCGTGGCGATCGAGGAGGTCGGCAAGCGCGAGGCCGTGAAGGCGTTCGCCGCGACCTACGCGATCAACTACCCGGTCGTGCTCGCCGGGCGGGAGGGGATGTCCCTGATGAAGGCGCTCGGCAATCCCCAGGCGGGACTCCCGTTCACGGTCTACATCGGGCGCGACGGCAAGCCCGCGGGCAGCAAGCTCGGGCTCCTGCGCCGTGCCGAACTCGAGGCTGCGGCGCAGCGCCTGCTCGCACGCTGAGCGTCGGTGCGTGTGGCTACGGGCCGCCGTGGCCGCGCGCCGCACGCTTCGTCCGCGCTCAGATCGTCCAGTCGTAATCCACCGTCAGCGGGGCGTGGTCTGAGAAGCGCTCCGCCTTGTAGACCGCCGCGCTGCGCGCGCTCGCCGCGAGCCCCGGGGTGGCGACCTGGTAATCCAGCCGCCATCCGACGTTCTTCGCCCACGCCTGGCCTCGGTTCGACCACCACGTGTAGCAGGCGTCGGTGGCCTCCGGGTGCAGGCGGCGATAGACGTCGATCCAGCCCTGCTCGTCGAAGAGCCGGCTCAGCCAGGCACGCTCCTCGGGCAGGAAGCCCGAGTTCTTCTGGTTCGACTTCCAGTTCCTGAGGTCGGCCTCGCGGTGGGCGATGTTCCAGTCGCCGCACACCACGACCTCCTGGCCGCTCTGGAAGAGCTGGTCCATGTGCGGCAGGAAGCGGTCCATGAAGTCGAACTTCACCTGCTGACGCTCTTCCGAACTGGAGCCGGAGGGCAGGTACAGCGACACCACCGACAGCTTGCCGAAATCCAGCTGCAGGAAGCGGCCCTCGGCGTCGATGTCGGCGATGCCCAGGCCTTCGACCACGCGGTCGGGTGCGTGTCGGCTGTAGATGCCGACCCCGCTGTAGCCCTTCTTCTCGGCATGGTGGAACCAGCCCCGCAGCCCGGCGGGCGCGCGCATCGCATCGTCGAGGTCGCCGGCCTGCGCCTTGAGCTCCTGCACGCAGACGAAATCGGCGTTCTGTGCGGGCAGCCAGTCGAGCAGACCCTTGCGGCAGGCCGAGCGGATGCCGTTGAGGTTGAGGGAGATGATGCGTAACATGGACGGCCTCCAGTATCAGCTGCTTGGCAGCCCAAAAAGCCGTGGATTTTAGCCGGGATTTCATCGCCCTCGCCTGTCGCAAGGGTGTGCTGCGCTTCGGCGCTTTCGTGACCAAGGCGGGACGCAACTCGCCGTACTTCTTCAACGCCGGGCTGTTCGACGACGGCGCCTCGTTCCGTGAGCTGTGCGGCTACTACGCGCGCACGATCCGCGCCTCGGGCGTGGCCTGCGACATGCTGTTCGGGCCGGCCTACAAGGGCATCCCGCTCGTTGCCGGCACCGCGATCCGCCTCGCCGAGGACGGCCTTGACCTGCCCTTCGCCTTCAATCGCAAGGAGGCCAAGGACCACGGCGAGGGCGGCACGCTGATCGGGGCGCCGCTCAAGGGCCGCGTGCTGATCCTGGATGACGTCATTTCTGCCGGTACCTCGGTGCGCGAGTCGGTCGAGCTGATCCGGGCCGCGGGCGCGACGCCGGCCGGTGTGGTGATCGCGCTCGATCGCATGGAGCGCGGCAAGAGCGCGCTGTCGGCGGTGCAGGAGGTGAGGGAGACCTTCGGCATCCCGGTGGTGGCGGTGGCCACGCTCGAGGACCTGATCGCCTACCTGGCGGACAGCCCCGAGCTCGCCGCCAATCTCGACGCGGTCAGGGCCTATCGGGAGCAGTATGGGATTTCCGCGCGCTGACCTTGGGTTGCTCGGCTTCGCCGCCTGCCTGCTGCTGGCCGTTCAGGCCATGCCGGTGGCCGCCCAGCAGGCCAGGCAGAAGACCATCTACTGCTGCGATGTCGGGGGCCAGCCCGTGTGCGGCGATATCCTGCCGGCCGCCTGCTATGGGCGGGCCTATCGCGAGATGAGCCCCTCCGGCGTCGTCCGGCGGCATGTGGCCGCGCCGCTGACCGCCGACGAGATCGCCGCGCGGGCAGCGCTCGAGCGCGAACGCCGAGCCGAGGAGGCCGATCGTCTGCGCCGGCTGCGCCTCGACCAGGCCCTGCTCGAGACCTACCGCAACCTCGAGGACCTCGATCGCCGCCGTGACCGCGAGCTGCGCGACCTGGACCGCAGCATCAGCCAGCTGCGCGCGCGCGAGAGCGAGCTCATCGAGCGCCAGCGCGCGCTGATCTCCGAGGCCACGCACACCGAGAAGAGCGAGGTCGCCGCCAGCCTCGAGGCCGACATCCGCGTGCTCGACAGCGAGATCGTCACCCAGTCCTCGATCATCTCGGCCAAGCTGCGCGAGCGCAACGCCGTGGTCGAGCGCTTCGAGGAGGATCGCGGGCGCTACCTCGAGCTCACCGCCGGCGATAACCCCGAAGCCCGCCGCGCGGTGCTGGAGCGTCGCTGAGCCGGGCTGCCCGGGCTCTGCACGGCTGCCGAGGATGCCGAATCCGGACCGCCTGACGGACAGGGAGCGCACGGGGGTGAAGGTGCGTGCGGCCTGCCCGCACGACTGCCCCGACACCTGCGCCATGGAGGTCACCGTCGCCGACGGACGCGCGGTGAAGATCCGCGGCGCCGCCGACATGCCCTTCACCAACGGCGCGCTGTGCACCAAGGTCGCGCACTACCTCGAGCGCGTGTATTCCGACCAGCGCCTGCTGCACCCGATGAAGCGCGTCGGCCGCAAGGGCGAGGGCCGTTTCGCGCGCATCTCGTGGGACGAGGCGCTCGACATCATCGCCGCCAGGTACCGGGAGATCGCCGCCGACGACCCGCGCGCGATCCTGCCCTACAGCTACGCCGGCACCATGGGCCTGGTGCAGGGCGAGAGCCTGGACCGGCGCTTCTTCCACCGGCTGGGCGCGTCCTTGCTCGATCGAACGATCTGCGCCGCGGCCGGGGCGCACGGCTGGAAGGCGACGGTGGGGGCGATGATCGGCGCCGATCCGGAGGCGGTCGCCGAGGCCCGGCTGATCCTGATCTGGGGCGGCAACCCCGTGGTGTCAAACGTGCACGGCTGGCGCTACCTGCAGGAAGCCAGGCGGCGCGGCGCGAAGCTGGTGTGCATCGACCCGCGGCGCTCCGAGACCGCGGCGAAGTGCGATCAGCATCTCGCGCCGCTGCCCGGCACCGACGGCGCGCTGGCGCTGGCGATGATGCAGGTGCTGATCGAGCGCGGCCTGCTCGACCATGACTACGTTGCCCGTCACACCCTGGGTTTCGACGCCCTCGCCGACCGCGTGCGCGCCTTCACGCCCGAGTGGGCGGCGCCGCTCACCGGCCTGGATGCGGCGCAGATCCGCACTCTGGCGCTCGAGTATGGTGCGACCCCGCGCAGCCTCATCCGCCTGAACTACGGCCTCAACCGCTGTGCGGGCGGCGGCATGGCGGTGCGCAACGTCGCCTGCCTGCCCGCGCTGACCGGCGCCTGGCGCCACGCCGGCTGCGGCGCGCTGCTGTCGACATCGGGCAACTTCCCGGTGGATCACGCGGCGCTGCAGCGGCCTGATCTCTACCCGGACGCCGGGCGTTATCCGCCGCGCACGCTCAACATGTCCTTCATCGGCGAGGTGCTGCTCGAGACACGCGATCCGCCGGTGCGGGCGATCCACGTCTATAACTCGAACCCGGTGGCGGTGGCGCCCGACAGCAACCGCGTGCGCGCCGGCTTTGCGCGCGAGGACCTGTTCTGCGTCGTGCACGAGCAGTTCCAGACCGATACCGCAGACTACGCCGATATCCTGCTGCCGGCGACCACCCAGCTCGAGCATCGTGACGTGCATTCGACCTACGGCCATGTCTACGCGGTGGACAACCGGCCGGCGATCGCGCCGCTCGGCGATGCGCGCTCCAACACCGAGGTCTTCCGCGCGCTCGCGCGCCGGCTCGGCTTCGGGCATGCGGCGCTGTACGAGTCCGACGAGACGATCGCCGCCGCGGCCTTCCGCGCGGGCGACGCGCGCGCGGCCGGGCTGGCCGAAGGCATGCAGGCGAAGGGCTGGGCACGCCTCGCCCTGCCGCAGCCCTTCGCGCCCTTCGCCGACGGCGGTTTCCGCACGCCCTCGGGCAAGTGCGAGTTCTTCTCCGCCGCGCTCGCCGGCGAGGGGCTCGATCCCTTGCCCGCCTGGCATCCGCCGGCGGAGTCGGTGGTCAGCAACCCGGGCCTTGCCGCGCGCTACCCGCTGGCGCTGATCACGCCGCCGGCGCGTAACTTCCTCAACTCCAGCTTCGCCAACCTGCCGCGCTTTCTCGACAGCGAAGGCGAGCCGAGGGTGCTCATCCACCCCGACGACGCGGTGGTGCGTGCCATCGTCGATGGCCAGAACGTGCGCATCCACAACGACCGCGGCGCCTTCCGGGCGCGCGCCGTGCTCAGCACCGACGTGCGGCCGGGCGTCGTATGTGCGCCTTCGGTGTGGTGGCCCAAGCTGTCTCCGGGCGGTACAAACGCCAATGCGGTGACCTCGTCGGCTCGCACCGACATGGGCGACGGACCGGTCTTCTACGACTGTCTGGTCGAGGTCGGTGCATGACGACGCCGGCTGCAGCCCTCGACGCCGCTGCCGCCATCCTCGGGGGGGCGCGCCGCATCCTGTTCGTCACCGGGGCGGGCATCTCCGCCGACTCCGGGTTGCCCACCTATCGCGGCATCGGCGGGCTTTACCACGACCGTCTCACTGCGGAAGGTCTGACCATCGAGGAGGCGCTCTCCGGCGAGATGATGGCGACCCGGCCGGACATCGCCTGGCGCTACATCGCGCAGATCGAGGAAAGCTGCCGGGGCGCTCGCCCCAACGCTGCCCACCGCCTGATCGCCGCCCTCGAGGAGGAGCGCGACATGGTGTGCGTGCTCACGCAGAACGTCGACGGCCTGCATCGCGCGGCCGGCACGCGCACGCTCATCGAGATCCACGGCACGGTGCATCGCCTGCACTGCATGGATTGTCACCACGGGCGCAGGGTGCCCGACTACGCCGGACTGCAGATTCCGCCCGAGTGCCCGCATTGCGGGGGGCTCATGCGCCCCGGGGTGGTGCTCTTCGGCGAGGCGCTGCCGGACGCGGCGATCGATCGCCTCGAGCATGTGCTCGCGGATGGCGTGGACGCCGTGGTGTCGATCGGCACCACCAGCGTGTTTCCCTACATCGCCGGGCCGGTGGTGTGGGCGGCGCGCCGCGGCGTCCCCACGATCGAGATCAATCCGGGCGATACCGCGGTGAGCAGGATCGTCGACCACCGCCTGCGCATGCGTGCCGCCGAGGCCTTGCCGGAACTGTGGCGGCGCATGCATCCGTGCGACCCGGCCGAGGATTGAGCCCGGGCGGCCGGACGCCATGCCCGACGGCGTGGGCTGCGGGTTGACGAAGAACGGGCCGGGGACTCACGTCCACCGGCCCGTTTGCGAACGGCGGCGCCGCCGCTACAGCAGCACGCGCTCGATGCCGCCGTTGTTGGCCTTGGCGACGTAGTCCGGCAGCCAGTTGTCGCCCAGCAAGTGCTTGGCCAGTTCGACCACGATGTAGTCGGGCTCGATGCCGCCGGCGTCGTTGGCGTAGCGGTGCATGCCCTGCAGGCAGCTCGGGCAGGAGGTGAGCATCTTGACCTTTGCGTTCGGGTCGCCCTCGCGCAGGGCGGCTGCGCCTTTCTCGATCTCTTCCTGCTTGCGGAAGCGCGCCTGGGTCGAGATGTCGGGGCGCGCGACCGCGAGCGTGCCCGACTCGCCGCAGCAGCGGTCCGAGAGATCGACGCGCGTTCCCATCAGCTCGTTGGCCACCTTGATGCCCGAATGGACCTTCATCGGCGTGTGGCAGGGCTCGTGGTACATGTACTTCACGCCGCTGACGCCCTCGAGCCGGACGCCCTTCTCCATCAGGTACTCGTGGATGTCGAGCAGGCGGCAGCCGGGGAAGATCTTCTCGAATTCGTACTTCTGCAGCTGGTCCATGCAGGTGCCGCAGGACACGATCACGGTCTTGATGTCGAGGTAGTTCAGCGTGTTGGCGACGCGGTGGAAGAGCACGCGGTTGTCGGTGGTGATCTTCTGGCCCTTGTCTTCCTCGCCGGCAGCGGTCTGCGGATAGCCGCAGCACAGGTAGCCCGGCGGCAGAACGGTCTGCGTGCCGACGTGATAGAGCATGGCCTGGGTGGCCAGGCCGACCTGGCTGAACAGGCGCTCCGAGCCGCAGCCCGGGAAGTAGAACACCGCCTCGGAGTCGCCGTTGGCCTTCTGCGGGTCGCGGATCACCGGGATGACCTTGTCGTCCTCGATGTCGAGCAGCGCACGGCTGGTCTTCTTGGGCAGGTTGCCGGGCATCGGCTTGTTGATGAAGTGGATCACCTGCGCCTTGATCGGCGCCTTGCCGAGCGTGGCCGGCGGCGTCTTCACCTGCGGCTGGACGAGGCCGAACCGCTTGCCGAGGTCGTGCGCCCAGCGCTGCGCCTTGTAGCCCCAGTCCATCATGCCGACGCGCATCGCCTTGATCGTGGTCGGATCCTTGATGGTCAGGAAGGCCATGGCCGCTGCCTTGCCCGGGTTGAACGACTTCTTGCCCTGCTTCCTGAGCAGGTTGCGCATCTTGATCGACACGTCGCCGAAGTCGATGTCCACCGGACAGGGCTTCTCGCACTTGTGGCAGATCGTGCAGTGGTCGGCCACGTCCTCGAACTCGGCCCAGTGCGCCAGCGACACGCCGCGACGGGTCTGCTCCTCGTACAGGAAGGCCTCGATCAGCAGCGAGGTGGACAGGATCTTGTTGCGCGGCGAATAGAGCAGGTTGGCGCGCGGCACGTGGGTGGAGCACACCGGCTTGCACTTGCCGCAGCGCAGGCAGTCCTTGATGTCGTGGGCGATGTCGCCGACGTCGGTCTGCTCCATGATGATGGACTCATGGCCCATGAGGTTGAAGCTGGGGGTGTAGGCGTTGTCGAGGTTGCCGCGGATCGGCCCCTTGCGCATCAGCTTGCCGCGGTTGAAGCGGCCCTCCGGGTCGACCTTCTCCTTGTACGCCCAGAAGTTCGCCATCTCCTCGTCGGTGAGATAGTCGATCTTGGTGATGCCGATGCCGTGCTCGCCGGAGATCACGCCATCGAGGCTGCGCGCCAGCGCCATGATGCGGTCGACCGCGCGGTTGGCGGTCTGCAGCATCTCGTAGTGGTCGGAGTTGACCGGCAGGTTGGTGTGCACGTTGCCGTCGCCGGCGTGCATGTGCAGGGCGACGAAGACGCGGCCGCGCAGGATCTCCTTGTGGATCTCCTGAATGCGCGCGAGCACCGGCGCGAACACGTTGCCGTCGAAGATGTTGCGCAGCTGCGGGCGCAGCTCCTGCTTCCAGGACACGCGGATCGAGTAGTCCTGCAGGCGGTGGAAGAGGCGGGGGGCGTCGGCGCGGTTGGACAGCTCGCCCGCCACGATGCCGTATTCGCCGAACTGCGCTTCGGCTTCGGCGAGCGGCAGGTCGAGGTTGTCGAGCAGCCACTGCCAGCGCCCGCGCACGGCGGCGATCTGGTCGAGCGCGGCCTGGCGGCGGTCGCCGAGCAGCTCCTCGCTGGCAACATCGGCGTCGCCCGCGTTGAGCGGCAGTTCGCCCTGCAGGAACTCGGTGAGCGCATCGCAGAGCGCGATCTTGTTCTGCGTCGACAGCTCGATGTTGATGCGCTCGATGCCGTCGCAGTATTCGCCCATGCGCGGCAGCGGGATGACCACGTCCTCGTTGATCTTGAACGCGTTGGTGTGGCGCGAGATCGCCGCGGTGCGGCTGCGCTCGAGCCAGAAGCGCTTGCGTTGCTCGGGGCTCACGGCGATGAAGCCTTCCGAGCCGCGCGCGTTGGTCATGCGCACCACCTCGGAGGCGGCCCGCATCACCGCGTCCTCGTCATGGCCGACGACGTCGCCGATCAGCACCATCTTCGGGCGGCCGTGGCGTTTGGCCTTGGTGGCGTAGCCCACCGCCTTCACGTAGCGCTCGTCCAGGTGCTCGAGGCCGGCGAGCTGCACGCCCGCGGCGTGCCCGCCGCCGCCGGGCTTGAAGAAATCGGTGATCTCGACGATCGCCGGTACCGCCTCGCGCACCTGGCCGAAGAACTCCAGGCACACCGTGCGCGTCACCGGCGGCATCTTGTGCAGCACCCAGCGCGCGGCGACGATGAGGCCGTCGGTGCCTTCCTTCTGCACGCCCGGCACGCCGCCGAGGAACTTGTCGGTGACGTCCTTGCCCAGGCCGACCTTGCGGCAGGCTGCGCCGGGCATGGCGAGGATCTCCTCGCCGAGCGGGGCGTTGGTGAGGCCGTCGGAGCGGCGCAGGCGGAAGCGTACGGTCTCCTGCTCGTGGATCTTGCCGAAGTTGTGATCGAGGCGTTCGACCTCCAGCCAGTTGCCGTCGGGCGTGACCATCTTCCACCACGCCAGGTTGTCGAGCGCCGTGCCCCACAGCACGGCCTTCTTGCCACCGGCGTTCATGGCGATGTTGCCGCCGATGCAGGACGCGCTCGCCGAGGTCGGGTCGACCGCGAACACGCGCCCGGCGAGCGCGGCGGCTTCCGACACGCGCTCGGTGACCACGCCGGCGCCGGTGCGGATCGTGGGGTAGGGGTCGGCCATCGGGCCGTCGATGCCCGGCAGCACGGTGGGCTCCACCGCGCTCATGGCGAGCAGCTTCTCGGTGTTGATCACCACCGAGCTGGCGTCGAGCGGCACCGCGCCGCCGGTGTAGCCGGTGCCGCCGCCGCGCGGGATGATGGTCAGGCCGAGCGCGATGCACTCGCGCACCAGCGGCGCCATCTCTTCCTCGGTGTCGGGGTAGAGCACCACGAAGGGGTACTCGACGCGCCAGTCGGTGGCGTCGGTGACGTGCGAGACGCGGGCGTGGCCGTCGAAGCAGATGTTGTCGCGGCGGGTGTGCTTCGTCAGCGCCTTGAGTACCGCCTTGCGGCGGCGCGCGGTGTCGTCGAACCAGCGCTCGAAGTTGGACACCGCCTCGCGCGCGCGGGCGATCAGCAGCGCCACGCGGTCGTTGCCCTGGCGGCGCTTGTCGACCTCGTTGAGGCGGTGATCGAGCGCACCGATCAGGGCCTCGCGGCGTTCCCGGCTGGTGAGCAGGTCGTCCTCGAGGTAGGGGTTGCGGCGCACGACCCAGATGTCGCCGAGCACCTCGTACAGCATCCGCGCCGAGCGGCCGGTCACGCGTTCGGTGCGCAACTCGTCGAGCACCGACCAGGCTTCCGTGCCGAGCAGGCGGATGATGATCTCGCGGTCGGAGAACGAGGTGTAGTTGTACGGGATTTCGCGCAGGCGTTGGCTCATGGGACTACCGGTAAGCGGCTGCTGGGGAATGGACCATTCTAGCGAACCGCAGTGCACCATGCAGCAAAAATCAAGACCTTAACAAGGGCGTGGATTAAGGCCTGGCGCGCTTTTCGCGGGCTCATGCACGGCGCGCCGCAGTGCGCGGCGCGCCGCTTCCGACACGTGAGGGCCGGGCTGCGCCGCGGTCGCGGGGCGCGGGCTCAGCGCGCGGCCGTGAGGGCGATCTCTATGCGCCAGCCCGGGTCGACCAGGCCGGCGACCTGCACGCACGCGCGCGAGGGCGCGCTCCCCGGCGGGATCCAGGCGTCCCACACCGCGTTCATTGCCGCGCAGTCGGCCAGGTCGGTCAGGTAGATCGTGGCCATCAGGATGCGCGAGCGGTCGCTCCCCAGCCGCTGGAGCTGGCGGTCGATGCTGTCGAGCACCTCGCGCGTCTGGGTGGCGATGTCGGTGGCGCTGGTCGCGGGGACCTCGACGAGGTGGATGACGCCGGCGTGGATGACGGCGTCGGCGTAGCGGGCGGTGACGCCGTGACGTTCGATGTCTGACATGAGGGGGCTCCGGTGAGGGTTCTGGAAGCGCGCGAGTATAGGCCAGCGCGGAGGCGGTCAGCTCAGCGCCCAGGCGAGCGCGGCGTAGCGCAAGCCCTTGCCGAGCGCCATCCACGCCAGGCAGGCGAACCAGTTCAGGCGCAGCACGCCGGCAGCGGCGCACAACGCGTCGCCGATCAGCGGTACCCATGACAGCACGAGCGCGAGGCTGCCCCAGCGCTTCACGATCGCAAGCCGTGGCGTGAGCTCCTTGCGCGGCACCAGCCGGCCGAGCAGGTAGGTGCTCATGCCGCCGGCCGTGTTGGCGGTGGTGGCAGTGACGAGGGCCGCGAGCGAAAGCTCGGGACGCAGCACGACCACGCCGGCGAACACCGCCTCGGAGCCGCCGGGGAGCAGGGTCGCGGCGAGAAAGGCGGAGAGCGCGAGGCCGCCGAGCGTCGCCAGGTCGCTGCTCACCATGATGCGGCCTGCTCGGATCGGACTCGGGGTGCAGGGGTCTTTCGCGAAATGACGAATGGATTGACGGGAAATAATGCCATATGCAAAATCCGGATACGCATTCCGCGTAAAACGTGATCAGGGAGAGAATCGATGAAGAGCATCGTCGGCGCCGTGTGCGCCACCCTTGCCGTGCTGGCGCTGACCCCCTCGCAAGCCTGGGCCAATCCGCAGCACGAGCGCATGAAGCGCTGCAACGCCGAGGCGCGGGAACAGGTACTGAAGGGGGACGCGCGCAAGGCGTTCATGAGCACCTGCCTGCGCGGGAAGCACGACGCAGCGGCACCCGCAGCGCCGGCTGCAGCCCAGCCCGCGCTAGCGCCGGCCACGGGCGCCGGTCCGGAGGCGTCCGCGGCGGCCGTCTCGGCTGCGGCGTCCCCGCTCGCGGCTTCGGCTGGCGTTGGCGGCGCCGCAGCGCCCGCGCTTGCCGCCGCGGATGCGCCTTCCGTCGATGACACGGCGCGCACCAAGGCCTGCAACCAGTCGGCGACCGAGCAGTCGCTGCGCGGCGCCAAGCGCAAGGCCTTCATCGCCGAATGCCTCAAGGGCTGAGCAGCCGCCGGGTCGAGATCGAGCGCGCGTCGCGGCCTCGCCGCGGTGCCGCTCGGCTGTCGCGTGCGCCGAGCGCGCACGCTCACACGATGTCGAAGAACACCAGGTCGCGCTCGACCTCGTCCGCAGAAAAGCCGCAGCCGAGGCGGCCGGGGCGATTGAGCACGATGTGGTCCTGTTTGATGTGGCGTTCGGGCTGGCCTTCGATCGCGACGTAGGTGCCGTTGGTGCTGTGATCGAACAGCACGAACCCTTCTCGACGGCGTTCGATGCGCGCATGCTGGCGCGACGCGCGCGGGTCCATGATGCTCACGTCGTTGGCGAGCTCGCGGCCGAGCAGCAGCACCGGGCGCAACTCCTCCACGAACAGCACGTCCGCCTGGTGGCGCAGGCGAAGCCGGGTGCTCAAGCGGGCAGCGCCGGGAATCGAGGTCACCAGGCCGCTGCGATGGCCGAGCGCATAGACCGGCCACTCCAGGCTGGCCCATTGCGGGCCGCTCAGCGGCTGCGCGCCGACCAGCGCGCGCGTGGCGCTGCTCGCCACCATCACCGCCGTCCCCGAAACCAGGCCCTGCTCCGGTTCGCACAGGCCGGCGAGCTGGCGCGCGCGTTGCACGCCGTCGCCTCCGGGCTCGACGCGCTCGGCACCCACGCCGTTCGCCTCGCCCTCGACGATCCCGTAGTGCAGGCCGAGGCGCACCGGTTGGTGGGCGCCGCGCAGCGGAGGCAGGTTGCGGATGCGCTGCTGCGCGTCGCTGGCGGCCTGGATGCCGGCGTCGCTGCGGTCGAAGACCGCCACCGTCTGCGCAGGCTCCGATGTCAGGATCCGTCCGCCTTGCGCCGCGATCGCGCGCTCGATGCGGTTCGCGCAACGTTCGGCGGCATGGCGCGCTTCCTCCTCGCCCAGCCGGTCGGCAAGGGCGCCGTCCCAGTGGTGCAGGGCGACGAGGACACAGAGGTTCTTTCGCTCGGACATCGATGACGGTTCCGGTTGGTCGCAGCGAATGGTGCGCTTGTTCAATGATGGTCAGGCGATGCGCGTGCCGCAAGGACGTTCATCCGCAGCGCGTACCTGCGCTCGCGCCCTGGGGGCGTCGAATCAGTCCGCTGCTTCGCCGGGGCGGAACAGGCGCACCGTCTCGGCGCGCGCGGCGGTCGGCAACTCGATCGGATCGAAGGCGGTGTCGCCTTCCTCCACCACGGTCTGCTGCGTGAGGCCGACGAAGTCGAACAGGCGCGCATCGGCCAGGTGCGAGGGCACGACGTTCTTCAGGGAGGTGGCGAGCGACTCGATGCGCCCGGGGTAGTCGCGCGCCCAGCCCTGCAGCATGGCCTTGATCTGCTTGCGCTGGGCGTTCTCCTGCGAGCCGCACAGGTTGCACGGGATGATCGGGAAATCCATCGTGCGCGCGAAGCGGGCGATGTCGGCCTCGGTACAGTAGGCGAGCGGGCGGATCACCACGTGGTTGCCGTCGTCGCTGACCAGCTTTGGCGGCATGGCCTTGATCTTGCCGCCGAAGAACATGTTCAGGAACAGCGTCTCGAGCATGTCGTCGCGGTGGTGACCGAGCGCGATGCGGGTGGCGCCGATCTCCTTCGCGGTGCGGTAGATGATGCCGCGGCGCAGGCGCGAGCACAGCGAGCAGGTGGTCTTGCCCTCGGGGATCTTGTCCTTGACGATCGAGTAGGTGTCCTCGGTGACGATGCGGTACTCGACGCCGATGGATTCGAAGTAGGCCGGCAGCACGTGGTCGGGGAAGCCGGGCTGCTTCTGGTCGAGGTTCATCGCCACGATCCGGAAGTCCACCGGCGCGCGCTCGCGCAGCGCGAGCAGGCAGGACAGCAGGGTGTAGGAGTCCTTGCCGCCGGAGACGCACACCATCACGGTGTCGCCGTCGCCGATCATGTTGTAGTCGCCGATGGCCTCGCCGACGCCGCGCTCGAGCTTCTTCTTCAGGCGCAGGAAGGTGTTGGAAAAGCGGGCGTCGGCGCCGGCCGCGGCGGGCGCAAGGGTTTCGGCGGGGGCGGGCACGGCAGTCACGGTCGGGGCTCGTCGGCAAGGATCACGCGCGGATTATCCCAGAAACGAGCGTCTCGATTGGCACGCGATCGGTTTGCGCGCGCCGGGCGTGCAGGCGCGTTGTGCGTTGTCCGGGTGTGCCGGGGCGCCCGCAGGTCACAGGTGCGCGCTGCGCCCGCCGTCCACGGCGATGATCTGGCCGGTTATGTAGGGCGCATCGAACATGAGGAAGCTCACCGTGCGCGCGATGTCGGCGGCGCTGCCGACGCGCTTGAGCAGGGTGTGGGCGATGATGCGCTCGCGCTCGGCGGGCGGGAATTGCCCGTCCTCCGGCCAGTCGATCGGACCCGGGGAGACGCCGTTCACCCGCACCGCGGGTGCGAGCTCGATCGCCAGCGCGCGCGTGAGCGCGGCGAGTCCGCCCTTGGCGGCGCTGTAAACCGGATAGCGTTCGAGCGGCCGTTCGGCGTGGATGTCGACGATATTGACGATCGCGCCGCGGCCGCTCGACCCGAGCGCGGGGGCGAGCGCCTGCGACAGGAACAGCGGCCCCATCAGGTTCGAGCCGATGAGCTCGTCCCACGCTGCGCGGTCGATCCGCCCCACCGGTGTGGGGAAGAAACTCGAGGCGTTGTTGACCAGGCCGTCGAGCCGGCCACCGCTGCGCTCGAGGACCTGGGCGGCGATCTCGTCGGCGGCGCCGAAGCGCGCGAGGTCGCCGCCGACGGTGAAGGCCGAGCCTGGACGTTCGGCGTCGAGCGCGGCCGCCAGCGTCAGCGCGGCGTCGGCGCTGTGGCGGTAATGCAGCGCGATGCGCGCGCCGCGGGCGTGCAGCTGGCGCGCAATCTCTGCGCCGACGCGGCGTGCGGCACCGGTGACGAGGATCAGGGGGGCTTCGTCGGCAAGCGTGGCGGGAAGGGGAGGGGGCATCGGTTTCTCCACGACGCTCCGGCGCTCGATCGGGTGTTGGGCCGAGCCTGCCGTTACAATCGCGAACTCTTCTCCATGTCGGGTTGAACGTTCATGTCTTCATTGCCTCAGCCGTCCGCCGAAGCGCTCGCCCAGAGCGCACGCCTGCTCGAACGCATCGAGACGGAGATCGCGGCCGCGGGCGGCTGGATTTCGTTTGCCCGCTACATGGAGCTCGCGCTCTATGCGCCGGGACTAGGCTATTACAGCGGCGGCGCCCGAAAGTTCGGTCCGGGCGGCGATTTCATCACCGCGCCCGAGCTTACCCCGCTTTTCGGTCAGGCGCTGGCCGTCCAGGTCGAGCAGGTCATGCACGCCAGCGCGCCGGCGCTGATCGAGGTCGGCGCCGGCACCGGCCTGCTGGCCGCGGATCTGCTGCTCGAGCTTGAACGTCGCGGCTGCGTGCCGGACAGCTACGGGATCCTCGAGGTCTCCGGTGAGCTGCGCGCACGCCAGTTCGACACGCTGGCGGAGAAGGTGCCGCACCTGGCGGGACGGGTGCGCTGGCTCGACGCCCTGCCCGAGCGCTTTTCCGGTGCGGTGGTGGCCAACGAGGTGCTCGACGTGATGCCGGTGCACCTGCTGGTGTCGACCGCCGACGGCCTGGCCGAGCGCGGCGTGGCCTTCGAAGCTGACACGGCGGGCGTGCGCCGGCTGTGCTGGGCCGATGTGCCGGCGGCGGGCGCGGTGCGCGAGGCCGGGTTGGCGCTGAATCTGCCCGCCCCCGCCGGCGGCGAGTACGTGACCGAGCTCAACCTTGCCGGCGCCGCCTGGGTGGCGGCCTGGGCAGATCGGCTGCAGGCGGGCGCCCTGCTGCTGATCGATTACGGGTATCCGCGTGCCGAGTACTATCTGCCCTCGCGTTCGGGCGGCACCCTGCTGTGCTACTACCGCCACCATGCCCACGGCGACCCCTTCCTGTGGCCGGGGCTCAACGACATCACCGCCTTCGTCGACTTCACCACGGTAGCCGAAGCCGGCCATGAGGCGGGGCTGACGGTGGCGGGCTACACCACGCAGGCGCAGTTCCTGTTCAACTGCGGCGTCCTCGACTGCCTGGCCCGGCGGGGCCCGCAGGAGAGCGCGGACTACATCCGCGCGGCGCGCGCGGTGCAAAGGCTCACCGCGCCGCAGGAGATGGGCGAGCTGTTCAAGGTGCTGGCGCTCACGCGCGGCCTCGACGCGCCGCTGCTCGGTTTCGTGCGCGGCGACCGCCTGCACGCGCTCTGAGGCGCGCCCGCCCTCCGCTCAGAGGTTGCGCTCGCCGAGCCAGTCGGCGATGCGGATCGCCACCTTTTCCCAGTCGCGCTCGAGCATCATGCCGTGGCCCAGGCCGGGGAAGATCTCGGCCTGGCGGCCATAGGTGAGCGCGGTCATGTGCACCTGGTCGGGCGGGATGAGGGCGTCGTGTTCCGCGCCGAGGATCAGCATCGGCGAGCGATGCATGCGCGCGGGCTGCGGCAGGTTGAACAGCGACATGTCCCAGATCGCACGGTGCGACTCGGGCTGGCTGAGGCGGTAGTAGCGCAGCAGGTCGCTCGGCGACACCGGCTGGTGGAAGAGCGCCTCGCGCAGGCTGTCGATGTTCACATCGTTGCCCGACATGATGTTGTTGAGGTCGGCGAGCAGGTTCGGGCGCTTGAGCATGAGGCCGAAGGCCGAGCCCATCAGCCCCTGCGGCGGCACCGCCGACATCAGCACGGTGGCCGGGGCGTCGTACTGCTCGAGATATTTCTGCACCACCATGCCGCCCATCGAGTGGCCGATCAGCACCGGTGGTGCGGGGAGCTTGGCGGCGACCTCGGCGACGTCGCGCACGTAGTCGTCGAGCGAATAGGCGTCGAGCAGCTCGCGCCGCCGGCTCCTGCCGTGACCTGAGAGCGACACCGCGTAGGCGGCCCAGCCGCGACGCGCGAACCAGGGCAGGAAGTGCTCTTCCCAGCACCACGCCGAGACGTAGGCCCCATGGATGAAGAGCAGCGGACGTTCATGGGCGGCGTGCTCGGGGGCGTGACACAGCACCTCGAGCTCGCCGAAGCGGGTTGCATTCATTTGATGTCCTTGTCCAGGGCCTTGACCGCGGCCACGCGGGCGGCGTGCAAAGCCTGCGGGATCTGCGATTTTTCCGTGCAGTTGCGTGCAATTGTACCCGCATCGACCGCACGCACTGCCGCCAGCGCGGCCGGCCAGCGTGTCAAAGGTCTCGTCGCCGCGGCGATCGCGCCGATGCGCCCCGCCTGGTCGCAGGCGGCGGCCTCGAGCATGAGCAGGAAGCGTTCCGGGCGGCGCAGGCCGTCGCAGCGCTCGATCAGCCTGACCATGGTCTCCGGGCGCAGCTCCGCGGCGCGGGCGAGGATGCCGTGCTCGCGCGCCACCATCTCGGCGAGGTCGCGGCAGTCGGTGGGCGCCTTGAGGCGCTCCGACACCTCGCGCGCACGCCGTGCGCTGGCCGCCTCGTGGCCGTAGTGGTGGGGCAGCAGGTGCGCGGGGGTGTCGGCCTTGCCGAGATCGTGCAGCAGGCAGGCCCAGCGTACCGCGAGCGGTTGTGCGCTGGCGGCCGCGGCGTCAATCACCTGCAGCACGTGCTCACCGGTGTCGATCTCGGGGTGGTGTTTCTCCGGCTGGGGCACGCCGAACAGGCGGTCGAGTTCGGGCAGCAGGCGAGCGAGCGCGCCACAGTCTCGCAGCGCGCGGATCATGCGCGAGGGGCGCGCCTCCATCAGTCCGCGCGCCAGCTCCTGCCACACGCGCTCGGCGACCAGGTGGTCGATCTCGCCGGCGGCGACCATCTGTCGCATCAGCGCCAGGGTCTCGGGCGCCACGGTGAAATCCGTGAAGCGGGCAGCGAAGCGGGCCACGCGCAGGACGCGCAGCGGGTCCTCGGCGAAGGCCGGCGACACATGGCGGAACACGCGCGCGGCGAGGTCGCGCTGGCCACCGTAGGGATCGATCAGCGTGCCGTCCTCGGCGCGCGCGATCGCGTTGATGGTGAGGTCGCGGCGCAGCAGATCCTCTTCCAGCGTCACCTCGGGCGCGGCGTGGCAGACGAAGCCGGTGTAGCCGTGGCCGGACTTGCGCTCGGTGCGCGCGAGCGCGTACTCCTCGTTGCTGTCCGGATGCAGGAACACCGGGAAGTCGCGCCCGACCGGGCGGAAGCCGCGCGCGCGCATCTCTTCCGGGGTGCTGCCGACGACGACCCAGTCGCGGTCCTTGACCGGCAGCCCGAGCAGGGCGTCGCGCACCGCCCCGCCGACGATGTAGGCCTGCATCAGCCGTAGAGGTCCTCTTCCGGGATCGATTCGGTCTCGGCGCGCGCCGCGGCGGTCCAGTCCTGCATGTGCGGATTCGCGAGCAGCGTGGCGAGGTATTCGCCGGCAGCGCCCGCGGGCTTGACACCATAGGTCTGGAAGCGGAAGGCGACCGGGGCGAAGGCGGCATCGGCGAGGCTGAAGCGCCCGAACAGGTAGGGGCCTTCCTTGGCGAAGCGGGTGCGGCAGTCTTCCCAGATCGCCACGACGCG
Source organism: Thauera sp. JM12B12 (assembly GCF_039614725.1). Classification (NCBI taxonomy): domain Bacteria; kingdom Pseudomonadati; phylum Pseudomonadota; class Betaproteobacteria; order Rhodocyclales; family Zoogloeaceae; genus Thauera; species Thauera sp. JM12B12. The sequence goes on from NZ_CP154859.1 coordinate 638,760, forward strand.
CGCGATGTCGGCATCCACCTCGGGGCTGTGGCCGAAGCCGGTGTAGTCCTTGCGGATGTTCATCGGCATGCGGCTGCGCAGGTTCTGGAAGCCCGAGTGCATCTCGGCGGTCACCGCGCGGGCGACGGCGCGGGCCGCGGCGTCGGCGGGCAGCAGGGCGGGGTTCTTCTCGGCGAGGTACTCGCCGATGGCGAGCGAATCCCATACCGCGAGGCCGTGGTCGATGAGGCAGGGCACCTTGCCCGAGGGCGAGTGCGACAGGATGCGCTCGCGGCTGCCGGGGATGAACAGCGGAATGCGGATTTCCTCGAAGTGGAAGCCGCCCTCGCGCGCAGCCAGCCAGGCGCGCAGGGACCAGGACGAGTAGTTCTTGTTGCCGATGATGAGCTTCATCGTGTGCTCCGGGTCACGTGGTTGGGAGGTTCAGCGCCGCGCCTGGCGGCGGAAGGGGTAGTAGAAGGCGCGCGGGCCGGCCTCGCCGAGCCAGGCGGGGGCGACCGCCTCGAGCGCGGTGGGGGGCATGCCGAAGGGCAGGGGCGTGCCGCTGGCGACATTGTCCACGCGCATCGAGCGCACGTTGTCACGGCTCATCAGGGGCTGCGGGGCAAGCTCCATCAGGCGGGCCTGCAGCATGCCGATGCCCTCGGGCAGGGCGATCACCGGGCGCGGCTTGCCGACCAGGGACGAGACGTACTCCACGAGCTGGCGCAGCGTGTAGACCGTGGGGCCGGCAAGCTCGAAGGTCTGACCGGCCGCCTCGCTGCGGATCAGGCTCTGCCACGCCGCCTCGGCGACGTCTTCCACATACACCGGCTGAAAACGGCAGCTGGCGCCGGCGAGCGGCAGCACCGGGAACAGGCGCGCGAGGTCGGCGAACAGATTCAGGAAGCTGTCCCCGCGACCGAAGACGACCGAGGGGCGCAGGATGGTCCAGTCGATCTCCGGGCCGGCGGCGCGGATCGCGACCTCGCCGGCGGCCTTGGAGCGCTGATATTCGGAGGGGGCGTCGGCACCGGCGCCGAGGGCGCTGATGTGCACCAGGCGCGCCACGCCGGCCGTCCGGCAGGCGGCGACGATCTTCTGCGGCAGCTCGACGTGGGCGCGGGCGAAGTCCGGACCGAAGGGCGAACCCGGGCGCGAGTGCAGCACGCCGACGGTGTTGATGACCGCGTCCGCGTCCTCGAACAGCCGGGTGAGCGCCGACGGATCATGCACGTCGGTCTCCACGACGTCGACGTTCGGGAGCAGCAGCACGTGGCCGGCGCGGCTGCGGCGGCGGGTCGGGATGAGCACCTTGACGCCTGCTTCGCACAGGCGGTTGGCGATGGCGCTGCCGATAAAGCCGGAGCCGCCGACGATGACGACGCGTTTCGGATTCATGTATGGACTCTTGGCGGGTGATTGATGGTTTTGTGAAGCGTCCAGCCCGTGAGCTTACTCGCTGGCAGGCGTCGGCGCGATCGTGCCGAGCCGCGCCTTGAGCGACTGCGGCCGCTTTTCCAGCATCGCCGAGTAGATGACCGCGTTGGCGAGCACCTTCTTGACGTAGTCGCGGGTTTCGTCGAAAGGGATGGTCTCGGTGTAGATCGCCCCTTCGAGCGGCTGCAGGTCGCGCCAGCGCTTGGCGCGTCCGGGTCCGGCGTTGTAGCCGGCGCTTGCCAGCACCGGGTGCGCGTCGAGGTCTTCCATAATGATGCGCATGTAGCTGGTGCCGAGCAGCACGTTGGTATCGGGGTCGTTCAGCAGGCCGTCGTGGTAGCCGGACAGGCCGATCCTGTTGGCCACCCACTTGCCGGTGGCCGGCATCACCTGCATCAGGCCGCGCGCGCCCACGCTCGAACGCGCGGGGATCACGAAGCGGCTCTCCTGACGCATCAGGCCATACACCCAGCCCAGGTCCAGCCCTTGCGCGCGCACCTGGGGTTCGATGCGATCGCGGTAGGGGGTCAGGAAGCGCAGCTCGAAGTTGCTGCGCGGGTTGGCGAGCTCGGCCGTATTGATGGCGCGGTCGTAGAGCTCGTGGCGCAGCGCGAGGTGGGCGGCACCGATGCGGAACTGTTCGTCGCGCTCGCGTACGCCCCACACCCATTCGCGCAGCGCCTCGGTGCGCAGGTCGAGCTGGTAGAGCGCGAGCGCACGGCGCAGGCTGGGATCGCGCTCGGCTTCGTCGAGCTTGGCGCGCGGCAGCGGCGGGGTGGCCGGCGGCGGCATGAAGGGCTGGCCGAGCTCCTCGGCGGCGAGCATGCCGTAGAAATGCGCCTCGCCGGCGATGCGCACGAACAGGGAATCGGCGGCGTCGCGATTGCCGGCGGCGGCATCGGCGCGGCCAAGCCAGTAGATCCACTCCGGCTGCTCGCGCTCGTCGGCGGGCAGGGCCGCGATCGCGTTGCGCACCTCGCGCCAGTCCCGTGCGCGCAGTGCCGCGCGCACCCGCCAGGCGCGCTGCTGCGCGGTCATCTCGATGTCGCCGGCGGCCGCATAGAGGGCGCCCGCCTCGGGCAGGCGGTCGATGGCCGCATGCATCGCCATCACCAGATTGGCGTAGCTGCGCTCGTCGGCAGTCAGGCGGTCCTGGATGCGCAGCAGGCGCAGGCGCGCAGCCGGGATGTCCTCGCGTGCGAGGCGGGCCAGGGCGACGAGGGCGAGCTCGCGGCCGGCGCGGGTCACGGCGAAATTGGGCGGCAGGCGGTCGAGCCAGGGGGCCGGGGAGCGGATCGCCTGATCGAGATCGGCCTGGCTGGGCGCGCTCCCCGCCGGGAGCATGGACAGGCTGGCGAGCGCGGCGGCGGGGCTGCGCGTATCGACCTGACGGCGGATGCGCTGCCACACCTGGTCCTCGCTGACCTGCCCGCTGCTCACCGCGCTGCGCAGTGCGAGGTCGCAGGCGGCGTGGGCCTCGGTGAGGCCGGCCCACTGTTGGGCGACCTCGTCGAGCGCGCTGCGGTCGCCGCTGAGGATGCGCGCCGTCCACGCGGAGCAGCGCAGCTCGCCGT